>JBIOHU010000031.1:0-18909 GCA_044449225.1 Gemmatimonadales bacterium
CGAGTTCTCGTCCAGCCCCGCCTTCGCCGCCAGCGCGGTCGACAGGTCCGCCACCCGCTCGCAGTGACCCTGGGTGTGGATGTCCTTCGATTCGATCGACTCGCCCCACTTCCGCACGACATCCAGGAAGTCGCCTTCCAGTCGGGCCATCCGGCGGCCCACGTCGGCGAGCTCGTGGCGCGCGCGCAGTTGGGTGAAGCAGGAATGGGCGCGGTTGAGCGCCTGAAGCGTCTCGCGGTTCCGGCCGAGCCGCTGGTACAGCTCCGCCAGCTCCCGATTGGTGTCCCCCTCGAGCGCCAGCGCCCGCGAGTCGGTCGCGATCTCGCGCGCGCGCTGGAGGAAGGTCTCGGCGGCGGAAAGGTCGCCGGTCTCGCGGGCGATGACGCCGTAGATCTTCTGTGCCTCGCCGTTGGCGCGCGCATCGCCAAGGTGCGCCGCCAGTTCCATGGCGCGATCGCAGCGGCGCGTCGCCTCGGCGAAGTCGCGGCGCTCGAGCTCGAGCGCCGCGAAGTTCACTTCGAGCTCGATGCGCATCGAGAGCCCGCCCAGCGCATTGGCGATCGTCAGCGCTTCCGTGAGCGCCTCCTCGGCCGCGTCGAGCCGACCCATGTCGAGGTTGGCGATGCCGAGGTTGTTGAGCGTCCCCACCATGTTGTCGAGCAGCGAGTGCCGCCGGCCGTGTGCCAGCGCCTCGTTGTAGCAACGGAGCGCCTCACGGACGTCGCCGCGAATGCGGGCCAGGGTGCCGAGGTTCGTCGTGACGTCGACCTGGAGCCGCGGGTCGGTGCTCGTGCCGCGTGCGAGCGCGTCGTGGAAGATTCGCTCCGCCAGATCCAGCTCGCCCTGTCTCCACCTCACCGCCGCCAGCACGTTGAGGGCGTGGCCGAGGGCGCTGTGATCGCCGCTCACCTCGGCTGACGCCACCGCGGCCTCGGCACAATCGGCGGCGGCCTGGTAGTCGGCGTCCACCTCGTAGGTTCGCGCGATCCACCGCAGGAGCGTCGACGCCGTCGGGGACGACGGCTCGAGGCCGCGCAGCCCGCGCTCGTAGAGGATGCGCGCCTCGACTCGCCGGCCGACCCGGTCCAGCGTCCGCGCCTCGTCGATCAGCGCACGCGCGGAAGCGTCCGTGCCCCCACGCCGATCGACGAGGTGAAGGTGCGGTCCGCGTGCCTCGACTGATCCGTCCGACGAGGAGGTCACAGGATGCTCGACTACCGATGACGTGCTGAAAGGCGAGCGCCCCGTCGTCGGGGCGGAACGGTATGGCGGGGCAGCTATTCCGCCACCAGGTAGCCACTGAAGTGCTTGATACGGCGGTAGACGCTCTTCGCCGGCCGATCGACGATCGACTGCAGCGTTGGATCGTGCAGCGCCTCATCGATGCAGCTCTTCGCGCTCGAGGTCGCGCAGTAGAGGATGCGCATGTCGACCGCCTGCGTCGCCAGCTTCCCCTTCACGGCGAAGGTGAGCAGCACGTTCGTGCGCGGATCGAAGCGCAGCTCGGGCTGGAAATCCACCCGCGGCAGCCCATCCGATGCCGAGCGCACCCGGGCGGTGATCGTCAGGTTGCTCGTGAGCGGGGAGCACCCGGTGTCCCAGTAGGCCGCACCGTAGCTCGTCTGCGTCGGGTCGCAGACCGCGCGCGCCGGCAGGTAGAGGGTGTGCGCACCCATGTGCAGCAGGTTGTCGCGGCGCGGATCGATCGTGAAGGTGAAAGTCGATGAGTCACCCTCACCATCGTTGCCTTTCGGCGCGTTGATCAGTCCCCTCGACAGACCAGCGCTTTCCGGCGCGGCGAACGGCAGCGGCGAGGTGGAATCCACCGAGCACGCGCTCGAGGCCACGACGACCCCGGACATCGCGAGGACGAGCAGACGAAGACGCATTGGATCGGGCGATGAGGAAGCGTGCGGGCGGAAGCGGCTTCGCTTCCGGCGTGCGAATCCCGACGCGCACGACGACCACCGGGACGGCCTTCCATTGGCAACGCCGGGGCCACTTGTGCGCGGCATCACATCCCGGTCACCCTGTCCTCGATTTCATTGCGGAGTCGATGTATTCGGTTGAATCGACCGGCCACTTCGGTCGAATCGGCCAGTCGCTCCCGCGACCGCGATCGGGCATTGTGCACGAAATTTCGCATGATGCCATAGCCGCTTCCGGCCCCCTGCCAATCGGCGGCGATTCGACGGATCGGCACTCCGCGGGTTCACATCATGCCGTGGCTCGCACCGGTGGCGTTGACCCGCCACCCGCCATCGTGCAGTTTACGACTTTCGTCGCCGGCCAGCCGGTTCGGCCGCATCGTCTCTCGTGCACCCCCACCGATGACCGAGTTGTCAGGTCGCTCCGCGACCGCGCACGACGAAGACTCGCAGGAGCATGTGCGCGAATTCGTGGACGCGGATGGGGCACACTGGCGGGTGAGGGAGATGCCTTTTTCGGAGTACGACCGTCGGCGCGGCCTCTCGCTCATCTTCTGGAGCGATGGCGCCGTCCGGCGCGTGCGCGACTATCCCGCCGACTGGCACACCCTGTCCGACGAGGATCTCGCAAAGCTGAGCTGGCGGGTCTGACCGGGTTGCCGCGAGCGGTCAGACCCGCTCCTTCTCGCCCGCGGCCAGCGCGACAGGCGCCATCGCGCCCGCTCTCCCTTCCGTCATCAGCCGAGTGACGAAGCGCTGTCCTTCCGACACCCGCTCCACCTCGATCGCGATCGCCTCCATCGCCTGTTCCATTCGCGCCAGTTGCTGCGCCGATTCCCGATCCGCCGCCGGCTTCGGGTTCGATGCGCGCTTCCAGATCGCGCGCGACCATGCCATGGCGATCGGACAGAGCACGAAGATCGTGAAGACGATGATGATCGGTACGGCACTATGCATGATGCGGCTCCCGGCGGAATGATCCTCCTGCTGCGCGACCGTGGCGTACGGCGCCGAGGCGAGCTGCTGCCCCGTGGCGTCGATGTCGGACTCGAGCCGCGCGATGCGCGCATCGAGCACTCCCAGCCGCTGCTCGAGACCGGCCCTGTTCGCTCCCGTGGCGTTCTGCAGCTGCCGAGACACGTCGTGGCGACGACCAGACGCGGACACCAGCTGATCGGACAGTTCGCTGCGTCGCGACTTGAGCGTGGCGACGTCCAGCGCCGTCACCGGCGCGCCGCTCAGATCGCGCGGCGTCACGACGTTGGCGGCCGGTGCCCCGGGTGGCGGAGCTGGTGCCGGAGCCTGTCCCACCCTGGTCTGCGTCATGTCTCTTCCTACGGCTGAAGGGGCTCGGCGGTGTCACCGACTGATTTACCGCTCCCCGGCGCCAGGGGCCAGAGGGGACGTCGGCCCGCGTCCCGTCAGTGAGCCGGCAGCTCGTTCGGCGCCGGCCAGGTGAGCACGAGCGCCAATCCTCCATCCGGCGTGGCGGCGAGCGCCGTATGCAGTACCCACCGATCGAGCTTGTTGTCGGGGTGGGTGTGCGAATAGCGCACCACCTTGAGCCCGCTGAACGTGCCGACCGCGGCGCCGAGGACGACGTCGCTCGCCCAGTGCTTGTTGTGGTACATGCGGGAAAGGCCCACCATCGACGCCCCCCCATAGAGCACCGGCGCCACGAACCAGACCGATTTCGGGTAGTAGCGACGCATCTCGCTGGTCACCGCCGATGCGGCGGCGAACGCCGTCGTGCTGTGCCCGGATGGAAAGGACTGGCGATCCGCTGATGTGAATCCGCCGCCCAACTTGAAATCGTGCGGATTGGTGTCGCTCGACACGTACGGACGTGCGCGTCCCAGCGCCCCCTTGAAGAATCCGGTCACTCCCGACGCGAGGAGCACCGCCTCGGTGCCATGCCAGCCGATGTCCTCCACCATCTTGTTGTTCGTGACGCGACCGACGGCGTACATCCCGCCGCCGATGATGAAGGCGCCCGGGCTGCTGATCAGCTCGAAGCCGGTCGCCGAGTTGTTGAAGAACCGGTTCGTCTGGTTGTCCGGGTTCTGCAGCTTCTTGGCGATCCGGCGATCGGCTGGAAACATCGCGACCGTCAACCCGACGAATCCGCCCGCCAGCGCGGCATCGCGCCAGGTGAAGAGGGTCTTGCGGACATGTTGGGTATCGGATGGCGCGACGACGCGCGTCGTGTCCTGCGCGGCGACAGGAGCCCACACCGGCGCCGCGTGGACGGCGGTGAGCGCGGCGAGCGCGACGCATGCTGCTCGTGAGGATCGAGACATCGTGTGGGTGAGCTGGTCCGGGCCCGATGGTGGGCGAATCGAGCAGGCGAGCGATCCGCGCTGGCGACGCAAGATGTCGTCCAGCTAGCGTTGTCAGCCGGCTGTCAGGTTGGCCGCGCGGCGAGCGGAGCGCACTTCCTGCCCTGCTGCACGGCCTTACATCTACTCATGCACCTGCACGCATTCCTTTCGCTGCCCGCACAGGCGACCGGATGATCGATCACCTCGGACGACTGGTCGCCGAGTACGGATATCTCGTCGTCGCGCTCTTCATCGCGGGCGAAGGGCTGGCGATCCCTTTTCCGACCGATACCACGGTCGTCACCGCGGCGGCCTTCGCGGCCCACGGGCGTCTGTCGCTGGTCGTCGTCTTTCTCGTCGCCACCGTATCGGCGACGGCGGGAAGCACGGCGGCCTTCGTCATCGGACGGCGGGGCGGCGATTTCTTCGAGCGCCACTCGCACCGGGTGCATCCCCGGGTGCTCGACCGCACGCGCGAGTTCTTCGACCGCCATGGCGGCGCGGCGGTGCTCAGCGGCCGGTTCATCCCCTTCGCGCGCATGCTCATCTCGCCGATGGCGGGACTCTCGTCGATGAGCCTCGCGCGATTCACCCTCTTCAACGTCTGCGGCGCGGCGATCTGGTCGGCGGTGTTCTGCGGCGTGGGTTGGTTCTTCGGGCAGCATCCCCCTGCGTTCGGCCACGGGCTCGTGCGCGGCGGGCTCGTCGTCACGATCGGGCTGGCAGTGCTCGTCACGGTCGCCGTCGCCGGGGGATGGCTGGTGGAGGAGAGCGATGCCGCCTGGCGCGCCGAAGGGACGATCTGGCATCGCGTCCTGACGACGCTGCCGCTCCGTTGGCTGGCCGCCCGCTCGCCGCGGGCGCGGCGCTTCCTCTTTCGCCGGTTCAGCCCGCGCGACTATCTCGGGCTCAATCTCACCCTCGGCCTCGGCGTGAGCTTCGTCGCGCTGGTGATCTTCGCGGCGGTCACCAAGGCCCTCATCGCGCGGGATGCCGTGCCGCAGTTCGACCTCGCGCTCGTCAGCGCGCTCCGCGACGGCGCGACGCCGGCGGGAGACGCATTCTGGACGGCGGTGAGCCGGTTCGGCACGCTGCCGATCATGGTCATTCCCGGACTCGCCATCGGATTGCTGCTCGTCGTGCGGCGCGGCTGGCTGCCCTTCACCGGATGGATCGCGGCGATCGCCGGCAGTCGCGTGCTCGACTTCGGGGTGCAGCATTTCTTCACCCGCGCGTACGCCGACGCCGGCCTGGGCTCGCCGAGCGTCCAGGCGCTGGAGGCGCTGGTCGGGTACGGGATGATCGGCTACTTCCTCGTCCTGCTCGTGCCCGGCCGTCGCGGGGCGACCACGATCATCATCGCCATCGCCCTGTTCGTTCTCGCGATCTGCTTCGGTCAGCTCTATCTCGGCGAACGGTTCTTCAGCGACGTCGTGAGCGGCCTCGGCGCCGGCGGCGTCTGGCTGGCGACATGCATCACCGGACTCGAGGTCGCTCGTCGCCGCGGCGACCGGGACTACCGGGAGTTTCGCGAGCTGACGGACCGGCGGATTGACGACGAGCGCTCGTTCGTCGAGTAGCGTTCGCACATCGCCGTGATATTATCCGGGCGGCAGGTCCATTCACGCTTCCACGTCGATCCATCATGCCCGAATCCTCCGTTCGCCACCTGCGCTGGGACGAGCTGCCCAAGGAACGCGTCACCGACCTCATCTCGCGCCGGCTGATCACCGGCGACGCGATGATGCTGGCACACGTGTATCTCGACAAGGGAGCGCTCGTCCCGCAGCACTCGCATCACAACGAGCAGCTCACCTACATCCTCGAGGGCGCGCTGCACTTCCGGATCGGCGCGGATCGCGCGAGGGAAGTCGTGGTGCGCGCCGGCGAGGTGTTGCACATCCCGTCGAACGTGCCGCACGAGGCACTCGCGCTCGAGGATACGCTCGACGTGGACATCTTCAGCCCGCCGCGCCAGGACTGGCTGGACGGAACCGACAGCTACTTCCACCGGACGAAGTAGCGATGGATCTCGGGCTGCGTGGAAAGGTCGCACTCGTCGCGGCGTCGAGCCGGGGGCTCGGCCGCGCCGGGGCAGAGGAGCTCGGTCGCGAAGGGGCGGATCTCGTGCTCTGTGCGCGCAACGACGAGGCGCTCCGCGCGACGGCCGACTCCATTCGCGCTGGCGCGCGGGTGCGCGTGGAGGCGGTCACCGCCGATCTCGGGGAGCTCGACGGCATCGCGCGCGTGTGCGACGCGGCGATGCGGGTGTTCGGCCGCGTCGACGTGCTGGTGACGAACACCGGCGGCCCGCCCGCCGGTCCGTTCGAGAGTCATTCGCGCCAGGCCTGGCACGACGCGGTGCGTCAGAACCTCGACAGCGTGGTGGAGCTCGTGCGCGTCGTGCTGCCGGGCATGAAGGAGCGCCGGTGGGGCCGCATCGTGAACGTGACGTCGATCGCGGTGAAGCAGCCGGTGGACAACCTCATCCTCTCCAACAGCGTGCGCGCGGCGGTCACCGGATTCGCCCGCACTCTCGCCAACGAGGTGGCGCCCTTCGGCATCACGGTGAACAACGTGATGCCCGGCTACACCCGCACGCAGCGGGTGGAGGAGCTGGCGGCGCGGAACGCGGCGCTTCGCGACACGAACGCGGGCGCCGAGCTGGCCGTGTTCGAGCGCCAGATTCCGATCGGCCGTCTCGGCGAGCCGGCGGAGTTCGCCGCCATGGTGGCGTTCCTCGCGTCGGAGCGCGCCAGCTATACCACCGGTGCATCCATCCCCGTCGACGGCGGGTGGATCCGCTCCCTGCTCTGACCCGTCGTGCCGCGAAGCGCCGCGGCGAGCGATCAGCTGGTCGCGACCTCGAAGTGGATCGCCAGTGAGCGGCCGAGCGCCTCGCGATACACGGCGCGCCATTCTTCGACGGAGACGAGCGGTGGCCGCGGCGACGTGTGCCAGGCGTGGCGCAGCGCCGACACGAGACGTTCGGGCGGGTACCCTCGCTGTTTCGCTTCGGCGCACATCCGCTGCACGACGCACGCGAGCGCGCCCAGGTCGCCGTCCGCCCGCGTCGCCGCGGTGAACGCGTCGCGCGCCGCCGCCATCGTCTCGGCGCCGAACGCCGGGTCGTCGTCGGAGGCCGCCGCGACGAGCGACACGTCGTCGTCCTCGCGGCCATTGATCACGCGGCGTACCGAGGAGAGCGCTCGCGTTTCGGTGCGGCGCTTCCGTTCGGCGATCGCGCGCGCCTTCGAGAGCCGCGCGTCGAATCGCGTCCGCGCCTCCTCCGATGTCTGCGACTCGCGATAGCGCTCGAGCAGCAGCACCTCGTCGTCGTAGCGCTTCAACGCGCGGTAGAGCGCGGCGAGCCGACCGCACAGCCAGCCCGGCAACTCGGGCTTCGTGCGCGCGCAGGCCTCGAGGGTCACCTCGAGCATGCGCACGGCCTCGGTCGCGTCGCCGGCGCGCTGCAGGACCTCGGCGTAGCGGACCTGCTCCGCCGCCGGCCCGCTGTATTCGTCTGGTAGAGCCTTGTATCCTGGCACGACTACTCGGATCGGGAAGCCATCCACGCCGTCACCTGATATGAGCGCCCGACGACGCCCAACGCCAGCCGTGGGCTCAGAAGGGCAGATCGTCGTCGTCGTGAGGAGGAGCGTCGTCGAACGGCGGCGGCCCGCTCGCCGGCGAGTCGCGGCGCGACCCGGACGGCCCGGTATCCGCCGTGCGACGCGGCTCCGGTGCCGGATATGGGCTCGGCGACCCGTCGCGCGCTGGCCAGATCACTCCCTCGCAACCCGGCCCGCCACGCTCCTTCGGCTTGTTCCGGCACTTGAAGTCTGGCGCGCGTGGATTGCGCTTCGTCGACCGGTCGTCCCACATCGGACCGCCGCAGATCGGACAGAGCGGCATCCCGGACGAGCTCGCGGCCGGCGCGTCTTTCGCGGAGCCGGACGCGGCGGGCCGGTTCGGCGCCGGCGTGGCTCCCGCCGTCGTCGCGGGCGCTCCCTGGCGCGCGTCGCGCGGAGGCCAGATCACCCCGTCGCATTCGCGGTCCTTGCACTTGAAGTCGGGCGCCTTGGGATTGCGCTTACCGACGCGGTTGTCCCACATCGGCCCCTGGCACCGCGGACAGAGCGGAACGTCGGTCGGAGCGGTCTGGTCGGGCTGCTGCTCGGTCATCGAGGTCGTCACACGAGGGAAGGAATCGACATCAAATCTAGCATCGCCCGACCGGCCCGCGGGGCCGGATTCTTGCCTTTCCACGCTGGTGAATGGTGAATGGTGAGACGTGAATGGTCACGTCGTTACCGCTGACCATTCACCATTCACCATTCACCGGTAGTTCTGGAATGCGCTTCGGCAATGGCGGTCGCAGCCCCAATCTCGAAGACCGGCGCGGCATGGGTGGCCGTGTCGGCATGGGCCTCGGCGGCACCGCCGTCGTGCTCATACTGAGCCTGATCTTCGGCCGCAACCTCCTCAACGACATCGGCGCATCGCCGACGACGGTGGTGGGCTCCAATGGCGGGTTGAGCGCGGCGGACTCGGCCCGCGAGGAGCCCGAGGTGTTGTTCGTCTCGCACGTGCTCGACGACGCGCAGCAGACCTGGGCGACGATCCTGCCACGGTACGGCACTCCCTGGCACGACGCGAAGCTCGTGCTCTTCCGGGGTGCCACCCAGACCGGCTGCGGCACCGGACAGACGGCGATGGGGCCCTTCTACTGCCCGCTCGACGAGAGGGTCTACATCGATCTCGACTTCTACGACGAGCTGCAACAGAAGTTCGGCGCGCCGGGCGATTTCGCGCAGGCATACGTGATCGCCCACGAGCTCGGCCACCACGTGCAGCATCTGCTCGGCACCGACGAGCAGGTGCGCCGCGCCGAGCAGAGCGATCCGTCGACGGCGAACCAGTACTCGGTGCGACTCGAGCTGCAGGCCGACTGCTACGCCGGCGTGTGGGGCAACAGCGCCCAGCAACGCAACCTGCTCAGTCCTGGCGACGTGGCGGAAGGACTCACCGCCGCCGCGTCGGTGGGCGACGACCGCATTCTCCAACGGGAAGGCCAGAGCGTGAACACCGACTCCTTCACTCACGGTTCCGCCGCCCAGCGTGAGAGCTGGTTCCGGAAGGGATTCGAGTCGGGCGACCCGAAAAGCTGCGACACCTTCGCCGCGCGCTGACAGAAGGGCCGTGAATGGTGAATGGTGAATGGTGAATGGTGAATGGTGAAACGTCAACGCCCTTGACCTCTCACCTCTCACCATTCACCTCTCACCAGCTATTTTAGACTGCGTCCGACAGCGACGTGAAGTTGAAGTCCTTCACCTTGATCGTCGGCATCACCACGTTTCCCCCCGACTCCGTGCCGGCGATGCGCTCGGCGCGGCCGAGGGCTTCGAGGTTGTTCAGCATGAACAGCGGGCTCTCGTTGAAGCGGAAGTTCTTCACCGCCTTCGTGACCTTGCCGTTCTCGATCAGGAAGGTGCCGTCGCGGGTGAGGCCCGTGTAGAGCACCGTGCGCGGGTCCACCTGGCGCAGATACCAGAGCCGGGTGACGAGCACCCCGCGCGGCGTCGAGGCGATCATCTGCTCCGTCGTCGCGTCCCCGCCATCCATCTTCACGGCGCCCAGTCCGCCGTTCGGCCGCACGCCCTTCTTCTGCGCCCAGAAGCGCGAGTACTGCAGCTCCTTCAGCACGCCGTTCTCGATCCAGACCTCGCGGCCGAGCGGAAGACCTTCGCCGTTCCATGGCTGGCCGAGCAGCTGCGGATCGGCGGGATCGGAGAAGATCGTCACCCTGGGGTCGACGATCCGCTCGCCGATCTTCGTGCCCCCGCCCTGCCTGGAGAACGCCGAGCGTCCCTCGTCGGCGCTTCTCGCGTCGAGGGCGAAGGCGAGCAGCTGCACCAGATCGCCCACGGCCTGCGGCTCGAGGATGACCGTGTAGCGGCCCGGCTCGATCGCCACCGGGTTCCGGGACGCCCGCGCCTTCGCGATCGCGCGATCGCTCACCGCCTTGTAGTCGATCTGCCTCCAGTCCGGATGATCGGCCCCTGCCCATCCCGATCCCGTGCCGTCGCTGGTGCGCACGGTGAGCTGGTAGTTGGCGCTCGTCGACGGAAAGTAGGCGAACATGCCGGTGTTCGACGCAATCGCGTTGTAGTTCGTCCCCTCGAGGATGAAGCCGGCGGCGGCGAGGTCGCCCGCCGACTTCGCGGCGTCGATCGCCGTGTGCGCGGCGGCAGCGCGCTGCTCGGCCGTCAGGTTCGCCGTGGAGTCGAACCAGGCGTTCACCTCCTGATACTGCTGCGGCGGCAGGAGAGGCATGTTCTCCGGATCCTCCGGCGCGAGCTTCGCGATCGCCTCGCTCTGCCGCACCGCCCGCTCGATGCCCGCGGGCGAGAAGTCGCTCGTCGTGACGACGGCGTGCTTGGCGCCGTAGCCGCTCTGGACCCCGAGCTGCGAGTTGTTCACGCCTCCCGAGGTCGTGATGCGATCGGCGGCGAAGCGGATGTTGCCCTGATAGCCGCCGCCGAGCTGCGCGCCGATCGTCTCGGCCCTCGACAGCTTCACGACGCGCTCGAGGAACGCCTGGGCCTCGCTCCGCGACAGCATCTCCCCCGCGGAGAGCGCGCTCCCGCGCGCGAACAGACTCTTCGGCGCGCTCATGCCTTTCTCCCGGTGTTGATGACGTTGATGCCCCGGAACCGGCTCGGCACGCAGCCGTGGCTCACCGCGTTCACCTGGCCCGGCTGCCCCTTCCCGTCGAAGAAGCTCGCACCCATCTCGTAGCTCTTCTTTCCGCCGATCAGGTCCATCGAGTTCCAGAAGTCCGGGGTCCGCATCTGGTAGGCGACGTCCTTCAGCATGCCGGTTATCTTGCCACCCTTGATCTCGTAGAAGAGCTGTCCGCCGAACTGGGCGTTGTATCGCTGCTGGTCGATCGAGAAGCTGCCGTCGCCGACGATGCCGATCCCGCGGTCGGTCGCCGCGATGAGGTCCTCCCAGCCGATGTCCTTCGTGCCCGGCAGCAACGACACGTTGGGCATGCGCTGGAACGCGATGTCGCTCCAGCTGTCGGAGTGCGCACAGCCATGCGAGCGAACCGGCTTGCCCTGGCTGGCATACCACCAGTCGAGCATCGGCGCCTGCTCGCGGGTCGTCTCGTAATCGTTGACGACCCCTTCCTTCACGAGCAGAAACCGGTCGGGCTTCACCCCGTCATCGTCCCACCCGATCGTCGAGCAGCCTCCTTCCTGATCGCGGTCCCCCTGGATGTTCATGATCGCCGGCCCGTAGCGGAGATGGCCGAGGGTCTTCCGCGGCGGCGCGACGAAGCTCGTACCGGCGTAGTTGGCCTCGTAGCCCATCGCGCGGTCGAGCTCGAGCGGGTGGCCGATGCTCTCGTGCACCGTGAGCCAGAGGTGGGTCGGGTGGAGCACGAGATCGTAGCGGCCGACCTCCACCGGCTTCGCCTTCAGCTTCTCCGCCGCCTCCTCGCCCCACTGCCGCGCGTGCTCCATCGGCTTTGCAGCGACGAGATACTCGTAGCCACGCGCGGCGGGCTGCATGACGTTGGTGCGCGTCTGGAAGTCGGAGAAGTCGGGTGCCACGGCGGTGGCGGCGAAGGGGAGCCAGCTCCGCAGCACCGTCTGCGTCGTGAAGGTCCCGTCGGTGTTCGCGTAGTTCTTCTCTTCCTTCACGAAAAACATGCTGCTGTTGACGAACTTCACCCCGGGTACCTTCATCGCCTCCGCGTTGGCCCGGATCAGCAGGTCGGCCTTCTGCTCGATCGGCACGGTGAATGGATCCACGGTGTGGGGCGTGACGTAGCGGCCGTCGGGGGTCGGCGTGGCCGGAGCGAGGCGCACCCGGTCGGCGGCGGGGAGGGCGTTCGCCTTCGCGATCGCGAGCGCTTCCTTCGTCGCGGCGACGACCCCGCTCTTGGTGAGATCGCGCGAGGCGCCGAAGCCCCAGGTGCCGTTCACCAGCACCCGCACGCCGACCCCGAGCGTGTCCGTATCGACGACGTTGATGATCTGCTGCTCGCGCGTGACGACGAAGTTGTTGCGATACCGGCCGATTCGTGCGTCGGCGAACTCCGCGCCGCCGAGCTTCGCCGCGTCGAGCGCCTCGGTGAGGAGCTCCCGCACCGCCGGGTCCATCGGTGGAAGCTCGGCGAGCGGTGCGGCACGCTCGGCGAAGGCCTGCGCCCTGACGAGCGTCGGCATCACCAGCGCCGCGGCCCCTGCCGCCGTGCCGGCCTTGAGGAAGTCACGCCTGCTTGTCATGGATGTAGGATGAAGTGAGATCTCTCGCCGAGCCCGCCACCCGCGGCGGTCGATCGCCGCGCTCGGCCCTCCCGCACATGTTGCGCTGCGGAGGAAGCACGCGCAACCAGCCGGTCCGGCGCCGCACGGCCCGGGCGATCTTTTTGCATTTGGAACGGTGACATGTCCGCTCTGCCCCCTGACAGCTCCGGTGACGGTTTCTCCTCGGCGCCCGCTACTCCTGCGCCCGTCTCCCCGCGCCGGTCCCGCTCGAGAAAAGGGGTCACGCCGGCGCAGCCACTGACTCACGCCCCATCTTCGCCGCTCACCCGGTCGGATGGTACGGCGGCGCCGGTAGTCCACCTCGTGCCGGAGCTGTCCCCCTTCGCGCGCACCGGCGGCCTCGGCGAGGCCGTGTTCAGCCTGGCGAAGCATCAGGCGGCCTCCGGCATTCCGGTCACGGTCTTCATGCCGCTCTACGCCGTGGTGCGTGAGCGCACGGAGCTCCGTCCGGTTGGTCCGGCCTTCGCCGTCACCGTCGGTCCGCGCATCGAGACGGCACGGCTGTACGAGCCCGCCGGATCGGCTCAGCCCGGATCGCCACGGATACTCTTCGTCGAGAGCGCCGAGTACTTCGACCGGCCTGGCCTCTACGGTGACGATGCCGGCGACTACCCCGACAACGCCCTCCGCTACGCGTTGTTCGCGCGGGCCGTGCTCGTCAGCTTGCCGCGCGTTCTCCCCCAGCCGCCGAGCATAATCCACTCGCACGACTGGCAGACGGCGCTGTCCAGCGTCTACCTCAAGACGGAGTTCCTCGCCAATCCCTACTACGAGAGAATTCGCGCCGTGCTCTCCGTCCACAACGCCGGCTATCAGGGACACTTTCCCGACAGCACGATGGCGGAGATCGGGCTGCCTTTCACCCTCTACAACTCCCGGCAACTCGAGTGGTACGGGCGGGTGAACCTGCTCAAGGGCGGGCTCGTCTTCTCCGATCTCGTGATCACGGTGAGCCCGACCCATGCGCACGAGCTGCGCACGGAGAAGGGCGGCTTCGGCCTCGACGGGGTCTTCGTCGCGCTCAAGGACCGCCTCGTCGGCATCGTCAACGGCATCGACCAGGACACCTGGGATCCGACGCGCGATCCATACATTCCGCGCCGCTACGGAGTGGACAACCTCGTCGGCAAGAAGCGCAACCGCGTCGCGCTGCAGCGTGCGACGGGGCTGAGCCGCTGGCAGGCGCCGATCTTCGCGCTCACCGCCCGGCTCGTCGCGCAGAAGGGGCTCGATCTCATCCTCGGCGATCCGGGCTACTTCGCCTTCGACGCCCAGTACGTCTTCCTCGGTCACGGCGAGGCCCGGTACGAGGAGGCGCTCACCGAGCTCGCCGAGCGCGCGCCGAGCCGCATCGCCGTGAAGCTCGACTTCACCGACGAGTTCGAGCACCTGCTGCTCGCCGGCGCGGACCTGTGCCTGATGCCGTCGCTCTACGAGCCTTGCGGGCTCACCCAGATGCGGGCACAGCGCTACGGCACCATCCCCGTCGCACGGCGCGTCGGCGGTCTCGCCGACACGATCGAGGACGGTGTCACCGGCTTCCTGTTCGACGACTACACGCCCGCCGACTTCATGCGGGCCGCCGTGCGCGCGGTGGATCAGTTCCACGAGTCCACGGCGTGGGAGGAGATGATGCGCGAGGCGATGGCCCGCGACTTCAGCTGGGAGAAGAGCGCAACCCGGTACGTCATCATGTATCGCCGCGTGCTCGGCCTGACTCCGGTGCGATAGCAGCGGCGCTTCCACTTGCCCCGATGGGGGACCGCTGACGACTATGCGAGTCACCCTCGCCGCCAGGTCATGTCGTCGCTCCGTTCAGTCCCGCTCGTTTTCAGCCTCGCCTTCCTCGTCGCCGGTCCTGCCGTCGCCTGCGGCCAGGGCGCTCCCGCCAGCGTGTCCGCATCCGACAACGGGCCGCCCCCGCCACCGGTGCCGCGCGAGTTCCGCGCGGTGTGGGTCGCCACGGTGGGAAACATGGATTGGCCGTCGAAGGCCGGCCTGAGCACGGAGGAACAGAAGGCCGAGCTGATCGCCATCCTCGACACGCTCGTCGACCTGCACATGAACGCGATCGTCCTCCAGGTGAGACCCGCGGCCGACGCCTTGTACCAATCGTCGATCGAGCCGTGGTCCGACGTGCTCACCGGACGGATGGGCCGCGCTCCGGAGCCCTTCTACGATCCACTCGCGTTCGCGATCACGGAGGCTCACCGGCGCGGCCTCGAACTGCATGCCTGGGTGAACCCGTACCGTGCGAAGGTGCCGAGCACGAAGACCGTTTCCGCCGGCCACGTCAGCCGCGCTCACCCGGAGCTGGTTCGCCAGTACGGGCCGTACCTGTGGATGGATCCCGGCGATCCGGCGGTGCGCCGCCTCACGACGCGCGTGGTCCTCGACATCGTGCGCCGCTACGACGTCGACGGCATCCACATGGACGACTACTTCTATCCGTATCCGGAGACGCGGCGCGGGCACGAGATCGAGTTTCCAGACGCCTCGACCTTTCGCCGCTACCGGCGGGGCGGCGGCACGCTCTCCCGCGACGACTGGCGGCGGCACAACGTCGACCTGCTCGTGAAGGAGCTCGACGACAGCATCCACGCCGCGAAGCCGTGGGTCAAGTTCGGCGTCAGCCCATTCGGCATCTGGCGCCCGGGCTATCCCGCGTCGGTGCGTGGTTTCGATCAGTACGACAAGCTGTTCGCCGACGCGCGGAAGTGGCTGCGCGAAGGGTGGGTGGATTATCTCACCCCGCAGCTCTACTGGGCGGTGGATCGGCCCGAGCAGAGCTACCCGGCACTCCTCGCCTGGTGGGCCGATCAGAACGTCAGGCACCGGCACCTCTGGCCTGGCAACTACACCGGCAAGGTCGCCTTCACCGGCGCGTCGGCCTGGCGCACCGACGAGGTGCTCCAGCAGATCCGCCTCACCCGTGCGCTCGAGGGCTCGACGGCGACGGGCAACGTGCACTTCAGCATGTCGGTGTTCATGCAGGATCCGGACAGCCTCGACGAGCGCCTCCTGCGCGAGGTCTACGCCGACCGCGCTCTCGTTCCGGCGTCGCCCTGGCTTGACGACCACCCTCCGGGCATCCCCTCGGTCATTCTCCGCAGCGATTCGCTCGCCGGGAGCTCGTCGCTCGAGCTCCATCCGGCCTCGACGAGCGATCTCTGGCTCTGGGTCGTCCAGACCCGCTCAACCAGCGGGTGGACGACGCGCATCCTGCCCGCCGCCGAGCGCAATATCCCTATCGCGTCGCGACCCCTCGACGTCCGCGTGATGGCGGTGGATCGCGTCGGCAACACCTCACCGGCCGCACGGCCGTAGCGGCGAAGGGCGGATCGACCTCCTTCCTACTTCAGCGTCTCGAAGAACATCGCCGGTGGCGCATCGCCAGCGCCCAGCTCGTCCACCAGGTGGGCAAGCCCGCGCGCCAGGGCGCGTCGCTCGCTCGCGCCGAGCGTCCTGATCGCGTTCGCCAGCCGGACCTGCAGAACCTCCGGGGAGCGGCGGAGCAGGTTCATCCCGCTCGCGGTGAGGGTCAGCTCCACCCGGCGCGCATCGTCGGCGGCGCGCACCTTCTTCACCAGCTTCCGGCGAACGAGCCGCCGCACGACCACCGAGACCGTGCTCTGGTGAGTCATCGTCCGCTCGGCGAGGGCATTGATCGACAGCGATGGAGTGGCCCGGAGCTGGATGAGGACGAACAGCTGCGCGCCGGTGACGCCCAGCCGCCGCTCCGTCTCACGCGAGGCGACGTGCAGCGCATGGACCAGTCGGCGCAGCGGATCGAAGACGGCCGACACGGCGGCATCGTTCGCGAGGGCCCTGACGGGGGTGGAACGTGGTCGCGGCATGGCGGTCGTCGGTGGGATATATATGCTCGGTCCATAGGCAGTGCGCCTGACTGAGTATGCACCGCGAGGCGGTCCGTGGGCAATCGGGCGGTCATCGGCCGGATGCCTTCATTCTCCGCTCGTCGCCTGAGCGTGGTTGAGCCCTGCGACGATGGTCACGCCCCCGACGACGTTGCCGACGAGCGTCGGCAGCAGGTAGCCGAAGATCACGGTGCTCCACGCCGCCTCGGCACGGATCCCGGCGTAGAACACTTCCGTCGCGCCGGCGATCACGTGGGCGAACCCTCCGAGGCCGACGAGGTACGTCATGGCGACGATCACCCAGATTCCGGCCGTCTCGGCGGCGGGGAGCATCCAGACCATGAGCGCGATCAGCCAGCCCGCGAAGACGGCGTGGAGCATCGTCGTCCACGGTCCGGAACGCATCGATTCCTGGACGAGCTCCGAGAGTGCGCGCTGTGTGGACGGCTCCACGACCTCGAGCTCTCCGATGACGAGCGCAAAGAGCAGCGCTCCGACGAGGTTCGCTGCCAGCACCGTCCCCCACAGCCGGAGCACGTTCCGCATCCGAGCGACGCTCCATTGCGCGAGGAGCGGCACGATCGGTGTCAGGGTATTCTCGGTGAAGAGCTGCTGGCTCCCGAGAATCACCACGATGAACCCGACGCTGTATCCCAGGTTCACCACCAGCGGACGCCAGGATTCGGCTGGCAGGTGCGAGCGAAGCAGTCCCTCGGCGAGAAAGCTGAACCCCATGGAGAGTCCGGCCCCGAGCCCCGACCAGGCCAGCGCGCTCGTCGCGCGGTCGAGCTCACGAAGCCCCTCGCGCCGGACCACCTCATAGGTGGTCTTCGCGTCGAGCGACTTCGCCTCCTCGATCTGCTTTTCCTTGCTCGGCCCTGCCGCCTCGTGCGAGTCGGTCATCGTCACCTCCGCTCCGGTCGCCGGCGCAGGAAGCATTCCCCGATTGCCGTCAACACTGGCCGATCGGCGACCGTATCGCTACGGTAGTCCTCCCCCCGCTCCCAACAGGTCATGCGACGTCCATCCCGCCTCCTCACCCTGTTCGGCATCGTCATCGCCGGCACGGCGCTCCCGGCCCTCGTGGCCGGCGCCCAACAGCTCGACTCCACCCTGCTCTCCGCCTTCCGCTGGCGCTCGATCGGTCCGGCGAACATGGGCGGCCGGATCACCGACATCGAGGGAATTCCCTCGCCGTCGAAGACGTTCTACGTCGCCGCCGCCGCCGGCGGTCTGTGGAAGACGACGAATGCCGGCACGACCTTCCGGCCGGTCTTCGATCACGAGGCCGTCGCCTCGCTCGGCGATCTCGCCATCGCGCCGAGCGACACGAACGTCATCTACCTCGGCACGGGCGAAGAGGACTCGCGCAACTCCATCTCGCCGGGCGGCGGGGTGTGGAAGTCGACCGACGGCGCGCGGAGCTGGAAGTTCGTCGGCCTCGGCGAGACGCAGCAGATCGGCCGCATCGTCGTCGATCCGCGCGACGCCAACGTCGTGTACGTCGCGGCGCTCGGCCACGTCTGGGGACCGAACAAGGAGCGCGGGCTCTACAAGAGCACCGACGGCGGCCAGAGCTGGCAGCTCTCCAAGTTCGTCAGCGACAAGGCCGGCTTCGTCGACGTGCAGCTCGACCCGGGCAATCCGGACATCGTGTGGGCGTCGAGCTGGGAGCGCGTCCGCGGTCCCTGGTTCCTCAACAGCGGCGGCCCCGGGTCGGCGCTGTGGAAATCCACCGACGCCGGAAAGAGCTGGACCGAGGTGAAGGGGAACGGCCTGCCCGAGACGACGAAGGGCCGCATCAACTTCGACATCTCGAAGACCAACCCGAAGGTGATGTACGCCATGATCGAGGCGGACACCGTGATGAACGGCAGCCACGACAAGACGAAGAAGGCGCAGGTACGGCCGTCAGGGCTGTACCGTTCGACGGACGGCGGCGCAACCTGGGAGAAGCGGAACGACACGGACGTCCGGCCGTTCTACTACAGCCAGGTCCGCGTCGACACGAAGAACCCAGATCGGGTCTACTTCAGCTCGACGCCGGTGATGTTCAGCGACGACGGCGGCAAGACGGCGCGCACAGCCACCCAGGGGATCCACGTCGACCACCATGCGATGTGGATCGATCCGAAGGATCCGGAGCACTTCATCGTCGGTGACGACGGCGGCGTGTCGCAGACCTGGGACCGCGGCGGCAACTTCGAGTTCCTCAACGTCATGCCGCTCGGCCAGTTCTACAACGTCTCGTACAACATGGAAGTGCCGTACCGCGTCTGCGGCGGCCTCCAGGACAACGGGAGCTGGTGCGGCCCGAGCCGGCGCGCGCGCGGTCCGGTGACGAACTCGATGTGGTTCAACGTCGGCGGCGGCGACGGCTTCTACTCGGCGCAGGACCCGAACGACCCGAACACGGTGTACTCCGAGTCGCAGGGCG
>JBIOHU010000032.1:0-18718 GCA_044449225.1 Gemmatimonadales bacterium
ACGCGGAGGATGTTCGCGCGCGTGGCGTCGCAGTAGCCGGCGTCGCGATTGGTGACGACGACCACCCGTCCCCCCAGCGCGTGGACCTTCGACGTGAACTCCACCCCGCCCGGCAGCGCCGCCGCCGCTCCCCGCTTCACCCACGCGTCCCAGGTCACCGAGTCGTACGGCACGCCGAGCCGCGCCTGCTGCAGCTCGTAGGGGGAGTTGTCGATCAACGTCTCGTCGGCGTCGAGGATCACCGCCCAGCTTCCCGCCGGCAGTCCGGCTGCGCGCCGCTCGATCGTCGCCGTCGCGGCGCGATACGTCTGCAGATACAGCGCGCGCATCTCCGCCGAGGTGCGGTACCAGCGGATGGACGGCGGCGCGGCCTCCGCGACCGGCCGTTCGGCCGCCGGCTCCATCGGCCGTGCGGTAGCGGCCGCGCCGGTCGCACAGGCATTGAGGCCGGCGAGCAGCGCGATGATCGGAGCGTAGCGTCGAAACATGAGCGTCATCGAATTGCCGTCGTCAGAATCCGACCGCGAAGCCGAGCGACGCCCGGCCTCGGCGGACGTCGAACGAGGTGCGCGGGGCGACGTCGAACCGGTCCCACCGTTCGCGCCCGATCAGCGCGCCGATGCCGGCGCCCCAGAGCACGCCCGCCACTGTGCTTGCGGCAACGATCCCCACCTTGTACGAGTCGCTCGTCGAGCAGGTGTCGAAGCAGTATGGATCGCTGTCGGTCCCTGCGGCAGCGATCACGCCGAGCACCAGCCCGATCGGCGCACCCCACTCGATGCCACGCACCGCGCCGAGCGAGCGGCTCGACCCGCGGCTGACCTCGGCGCTGCTGATCCGGTCGATCGGAACCCTGACCGGCGTCGCGTTCGGCGCGCCGATCACGAGCGTGTCTGCAGTGCGCGTCAGCACCGTGCCGGCGAACCGTCCGGCCACGATCCCCGGTGCCTGAATCCGTACCCGCGCTCCGGGCTGCAGCTCGGTGAGCTGAGCGCCGGCGGAGAGCGCGATCGCCGGAGCGATGGCCAGGGCAACGAGGATCGACTGACGTCGCATCGGGTGGGTGGCTGGGGTTGGCCGAGAGCTTAGCGCGCGATGGTGCCGGCCGCCAGCGGAGGCGGGACGGCCTGTCATCCCGCAGGAGCGGGACGTGGGATCTGTTGTCATCCCGCAGGAGCGGCCCGCAGGGCCGCGAGTGTCGGGACCTACTACCCACGCTGCGCAGGCGACGGACGGCGTAGGTATAAGAAGGATGACGCTGCAGAACATCGACGGCCCCACTCTCACGGGATGCCGAGTGGACTTTCATTCCGCCGAGGCGATATCATATGGGCATGGCGGTCACCCTTCCGCGGTACACGGTGGACGATCTCGAGCGGTTCCCCGAGGACGGATACCGCTACGAGCTGCTCGACGGCGTGCTCGTCGTGACACCGGCGCCTCGGCTCGCGCACCAGACAGTCGCGATGCGGCTGAGCGTCCGCCTGTCGAACGCGCTCGGGTCGCCGGCACTCGGCAGCGTGGTGAGCCCCGGAGTGATCACCTTGCCTCCCGCCACCCAGCTCGAGCCGGACCTCCTCGTCTATCCGGCGCGCTTCACGCCGGCCGGAAGCTGGACGGACATCACCGAGCATTGGCTCGCCGTCGAGGTGCTGAGCCGCTCGTCTCGCGTGTACGACCGCCTGTTCAAGCGAGACGCGTACTTCGCGCTCGGCGTGCAGCAGGTGTGGCTCGTCGACATTGCCGACCGGAGCGTGGAGGTCTGGCGCTCGCGCACCGAGCAGAAGCTCGTGCGCGACGTCGTGCGCTGGCGGGTGCCCCTCCTCGACCTCGTCGTCCCGATCGTTCTCGACGAGCTGTTCGCCGATACGGACTGACGTCGCCGGCCGGCCGTGAGGCGGGCCGGTCAGCTCCGCGCCGGCGTCCTTCGGATCGGTCCCGGAATCGACAGCAGCACCCACGCCGCCTCGAGAATGATGAAGCCGAGCCGGCGGTCCTTGACCGCGATGTACGTCAGCAGCGCCGATCCGACCAGGTTGAGCGCGTTGTACATCCGGCTCTCGCGCGGCAGCCAGCCGCGCTGGAGGGCGACGTAGGCGGCCAGGATGAGCGCGGCGCCGGCGAGCGAGACGAGTTGATCGAATAGTTGCATCGGGTGAAGTTACATGGATGGGGTGGACCCGGTTGTCTCTCACGCTCGCGCTGCGCGCCGTTCGCCATCCCGCGACCGGAGCGGCGCTGTTGCGGGTGGCGTGGCGCTTCCGGCGCCGCGGCTGGTGGCGCCGCGCCCCCTTTCTCCCCCTGCCGGCCCGCGACTACCTGCGCTGGCGGATGCTGACCGCGTACGGCGCGTACGACGCCGTGCCTCCCGCCGACGACGTCGTCCGCTACGCGCGCTGGGCGGTGAGCGAGCAATGATCGATGCCGAGCTGTCGCGCCTCGCCAAGGCTCACGCCTTCGCCCTCGGCTTCGACCTCGCCGGCATCGCCGCGCTCGGTCCCGTCGAGTCGTCGACGCACTTCGACGCCTGGCTCGCCGCCGGATACGCCGGCACGATGGACTATCTCGCTCGCGGCGCCGCGAAGCGGCGCGACAGCCGGCTCCCCGTCGCCGGCACCAGCCACGCGATAGTCGTCGGCCTCGACTACGGCGGGCGGGAGCCGAGCGGCCCCGTGGCGCGCTACGCTCGTGGCGACGACTATCACGAGCTGATGGAGTCGCGGCTCCGCGAGCTGCACCGTCGCCTCGAGCGCGACGCGGGACGTTCCATCGCCGGCAAGCCCTATGTCGACACCGGTCCGCTGCTCGAGCGCGACCTGGCGCGTCGGGCCGGACTCGGCTGGTTCGGCAAGAACACCAACCTGATCAACCCCGAGCGCGGCTCCTTCTTCTTCCTCGGCGCGCTCGTGCTCGATCTCGAGCTGGCGCCCGACGAGCCTTTCGAGGCCGACCGCTGCGGGAGCTGCACCCGCTGTCTCGACGCGTGTCCGACGCAGGCGTTCGTCGCTCCGCGGCAGCTCGACGCGCGGAAGTGCATCTCGTATCTGACGATCGAGCTGAAGGGCGAGATCCCGGTGGAGTTTCGCGAGGCGATCGGGGAGCTGCTGTACGGGTGCGACGCGTGCCAGGAGGTGTGTCCGTGGAACGTGCGGTTCGCGCGGGAGCTGACGGAGGAGGCGTTCGCGCCGCGCCCTGCTATCGCGGGCAAGGATGCGCGTCAGCTCGCGCGTGATCTGCTCGCGATGAGTCAGGACGACTTCAGCGCGGCATTTCGCAAGTCGCCGATGAAGCGTGCGAAGCTGGCGGGGCTCAAGCGCAATGCGCGGATGACACTGGAGCGCGCCGACGAAGTGTGAACCTCTACGGTGCGGTGGTCGCAGCGGTTCGACGTCGCTCCTCCTCACTCGATACCCGCGGCTGCCAGGCGCTGCCGAAACCGTTCGCGAACGCGCGCGTCATGTGCTCCGGCTCCGCCACGCCCGCCGCGAGCAGCGCGGCATCGGCCTCGGCCATCAGCGAGTCGCCGCTCTCGCCGACGGTGAGCTCCGCGAGCCGGCGCTTCGCGGCGCCGCCGAGCGCAATCATGTGGGCGTCGCCGAACACTCTCACCGCCTCGGCCAGGTAGGTGCGCGCGACGAGGTCTGTTCCACGCTGTGCGGCCACACCGGCGCGGACGAGCGCGGCGAGGCCCGGGGAGCACCGGCATACCCGATCGCGCGCGAGCGCGCGCGCATCCTTTTCGGCTCGCCGCAGCAACGATCGCGTGTCACCGCCGGTTTCCGCCACGGCCAGCGCCGCCTGCGCTCGGACGAAAACTGCCCATTGCCAGACCTGGTGGAGCTGCAGGTAATGGTTGCGGCGGATCACGGGCCACTCCGCGTTCACGAAGCGCCAGGTGTCCATACCACGCCCCTGGTACAGCATCGCCCACGAGCGGACGAACAGCAACGCCGCGCACTGCATCGTGTAGAGCTCGCCCCAGTGGGACCGCGACGCGTCCATGATCGCGAGGGCGCGCTCGGGTCGTCCGGCACCGAGCTCGGCGAAGGGCCACGGGTGTGCCCCGAGCGAATGCTCTAAGAAGCGGTTCCCCGACTCGCGTGAGCCGTCCACCATCTGCTGCGCGCGCGCGAGCACGTGCGATACGCGGCCGAGGTGCGCGTCAGCGATCTCGGCGTACGTCTGTGACACGCCACGCTCCCACTGGACGCCGTGACTCTCGGCGAATCGAGCATCCGCGCGCAGCATGTCCTCGCGGCAATCGTCATAGCGCCCCTCGAAGAACGCGAGGAATCCGCTCGACCACGCATCGAGTCCAGCGAGGTATGGCGACTCGTCACCGACAAGGAGCGCGGCGAAGGTCGCGCGGAGCCGCGGCAGGAGGCGCGCGGCGAGTGGGCTCCGGAAGGCCTGCGCGCCCATCAGCTTGCCGCCGATGGCGCGCGCGATGCGGCCGCGATCACCCGTCTCGAGCGCCAGCAGAACCGCGAGGGTGATGAAATAGACGCTGGACGGCGTGTCGAACATCATGAAGCACCGTGCAGCATCCCAGGCGAAGTCGGCGCGCTGGAGCAGGTGCGGTGGGACCTCGCTCTCCTGCCGGGGACGGAAGCGCAGGCCCCGCACGACGAGCCGGAGCTCGACGAGGGCCAGGCGCGCCGTCAGCGCGCGTCGCGACGGCACCCGGAGACCCGCGCCGGCAAGAAAGCGCGTCAGCGCGTCGCGCCCTTCGCCGGCATACCCGCTCACGACCGACCAGTACGCCTCCTTGTGCGCCAGGTCGAGCGCCTCACGGCCCGTCGCGCTCGCTCCTGCTTCGCGGTACGCACGCGCGGCATCGGCACCGCGCCCCGCGTTCGCGAGCGCATCCGCCAACCGCGTCTGCAGACGTCGGCGCTCGGTCTCCGTTGCGGTCGACAGCGACAGTGCCTTGCCGAACAGGTCCGCGGCGCGCTGGAAGGCGAGCGTCGCCGCGGCGCGCTCGGCAGCGAGCGCATAGTGACGACCGGCCTCGTCCAACTGCCCCGCGGCCTCGAGGTGCCCGGCGACGGCTTCGGCATCGGCGGACGCCGATGACGCAGACAGCACGACGGCGAGTCGCGCGTGGTGCGCACGTCGGCGCCTCGCATCCAGATCGGCAACGACCGTCTCACGCACTCGGTCGTGGTACGACTCGATCTCGCCGGCGGCACCGCGGATCAGATTGCGAGCGCGGAGCAACGCCAGCGTCTTCGCATCGGCCGTCGCGAGCCCCGCAGCGTGGCAGGCATCCGTCTCGTGCAGCGGCCGCGCGGCGAGCGCGATCACCTCGAGCACGGCGCGCGCATCGGGGGGAAGCGCAGCGACGCGGTGGCGCAGGAGCGAGTCGAGCGTGATCCCGCCATCCGACGTAACCCCGGTGGCAGCGCCCGAGGCCAGCTCGCGCAGGAAGTAGGGATTGCCACCACTCTCGCGCAGCAGCTCGTCCAGGCGACGCTGCGTTCGGCCCGTGCCGCCGAGCACAGCGCCAGCGAGTGCGCGCGACTCGGCGGCTGTGAGCGGGCCGAGGGGAATGTCCCGCACATCGAGCGACAGCGCGCGAAATCGCTCGCCACGCAAGGCGTCGAGAAACGCGCTCCGTCCCTCGAAGCCGTCGCGCCACGCGCCGATCAACAGGAAGCGCGGCGGATCGGGCGGCCGGAGCAGCTCATGCAGCAGCTGTACCGAGTCGAGGTCGGCCCACTGCAAGTCGTCGATGTGAATGACGATGCGATGCTGCACACCGAGGCGCGAGAGAAGAACTCGCAACGCGTCGAACGCGCGCCGGCGGATCTCGAGCGGATCCGCGTCGACGTCACGCGAGGCGGCAGCGATCGCGGGAAGCCGATCGAGAACGGGAAAGACCCGCGCGAGCGCGACGATTCCGCGCGGTAGTAATTCGTGCATAGTGGCCTCATCCAGCGAGGCGAGGTGACGCGCCATCGCGTCGAGCACGCCGTCGAACGCCTTGTACGGCACCGACTCCTGCTCATAGCACCGGCTCGCGAGCACGACGGCGTCGCCGGCAACATCCTCGAGGAAGCGCGCGACGAGCGCGCTCTTGCCGACTCCCGACTGACCGTGCAGGGAGACGAGCCGCATTCCACCATGCGCTCCCGCGAGATACGCATCCCGATATGCGGCACGAAGTGTAGCGAGCTGCGCACCGCGACCGACGAACAGCTGTGGCGCGACAGGCGTCGCATCGTCGGCCTCCGCCTCGCCCAGCAGCTGCAGCACGCCGACGCCGTCGAGCCGCGTCGCGGGATCGCGCCGCAGCAATCCGTCGCATGCGTGCGCCAGATCGGCGGGCGCGTCGGGGCAGAGCTCGCGGAGCGGCGTCGGATCTCGCAGCTGCCTGTCGGCGAGGATCTTCAACGCACTTCCGTCGAACGGAAGCTGCCCGGCGAGCGCCTCGTACAACATCACGCCCAGCGCGTACCAGTCGCTCGCTCTTGTCAGCGGCACGTCAGAGGTGTGCTCGGGTGACATGTACGCGACGGTCCCGGAGATGTCTCCTTCGCCGTCGCGCTCGAAGCGATGCGCGTGCAGCGGCGCCGCAAGGCCAAAGTCGAGCACTACGGCGTGTCCCTCGGGCGTGACCTGCACGTTCGACGGCTTGAGGTCGCGGTGCAGGAATCCCGCGGCGTGAAGCGCGTGCACGGCGCGAATGATCTGCGGCAGCGTGTGACGCAGCCGATCCACGTCGCATACATCGCGCGCCCGCACATATCGCGTGAAGTCGGTGCCCTCCACGTACTCCATGGAGAGCAGCCACTGTTCACCGTCCGACAGCAGCTCGTAGAACGTGACGAGGTTCGGGTGACTCACTGTGGCAACGGACCGGAACTCGCGCTTGAGCGCGAGCAGCGGCGCCGGCTGCACGTCCGTGAGCGTCTTGAGAGCCACCCGCTGGTCGCGCACACGGTCCCATGCTTCGTACACCACCCCCATGGCGCCCGCACCCAGCCTGCGGCGGACGTCGAAGCGCGTACCCACTGGTGACGGGCCGAGTGGATCTGCAGTCATGGAGAGCGGGGTCGGTGGCGCGGGGCATGTCGCGATCCGCTGAGTGCGGGCAGGGCGACACGTACCGAATTATATGGGCTGACCTTCGTTCACGGAACGACACGGTCCAAAGCAGCGGCGAGTCGGTACGCCACACCCTCGGCGGGTAGACCGTGGCCGTCCCGCCAGCGCCGAGCTCGTGCTGAAGTACGTAGCGCTCGGCCAGCGCGGCTGCGAGGCGCTCGACCGACGCTGTCATCGACATGCTCGATTGCGGATTCACACCCGACCAGTTCGCCGCCCGGCGGACAGCTCGATCTCAAATGGTTCTGTCGGCACTCTGCCCAGGAGGTGTGTCCGTACAACCATAAGTTCGCGCGAGCACTACCCGAAGGCTCGCCGATGAAGCGCGCACGACTTCGCGGGCTCCGACGCAACGCTTCGGTCGTCCTCGGCAACGGCGGATCGGCGGACGACGTGCTCGTACTCGCGGCCGCCTTGGAAGACGAGGAACCGCTCGTCCGCGCGCATTCGGCGCGCTGCGAAGCCGAACGAGGGCAGTCTTTTCGGTTGGCGCGCCGCATTCCGGGGATCGGCAATGCCTCCGCTCTCTTGAGCTCCGCTCCCGCATCGAGGTACCATGCCTTGCAGCCCTGTTCCTCCCGGCGCGCGAAGCCCTCACCATCCATGCGCTTGTTCGGCTGTGCGTGCGCGTACCCGCCGCTCAACCCGCCGCCTGCTCCGGCGCGATGACCTTGACGACGGCGTCGCGGCCGAGTGCCTCGTCGCGCGCGACGTACACGCGCAACATCCCGCCGCCGCCGAGCTCGCGGTCGATCGAGTAGGACGCGCCGAGCGTCGCCTGGCGTTGGTCGCGGAGATTCGTCATCGTGTGGGCGTCTTCCGGATGGGCCACGGCGTGACATCGGCGCACATGTCGATGCCGAGCCGCTGCGCGACCATCTTGAATGCGGGGTCAGTCTTGAGCGGATCGAGCAGCGGGTCACACGAGCCGAGCATGATCGAAACGAGATCGGTCCAGTCGATGCGCTGGATGACCGATGCTCGCTCTCCAGGCGGGATGCCGAACGCGAGCGCCGATGCGAGATCGTCGTACGACAGCGTGTCGCCCTTGCGCGCAAGGCGCAGTTCGTGCGCGTGCGCGATCTGCGCGCGCACGCGCTCCGCGTCCGTCCACCGCCCCGCGGCCGCGTAGGCCAGCACGAGCGCGCCGAGCGTGCCGGGGAGCGACGGATCCTCGCGATGCGCCTGCTCCGCACGCGGGACTGCCAGCTCCGGGTGTCCGCTGAACGTCTCCACGAGTGAAGCGGCCAGAAGATTCACGGTGAGCGTCGAATCCATCGCGACCGCGCGCGCGTTCTCGGCAAGGGCGCGCGAGAAGTCGCGAGTCATATAGATGTCCTGCGCCTCCTCGGCGGCGATGATCGGCGACAATGGGTCGAGGCCAGTCGCCTTTCCGACCTCCAGCATCGCCTCAGGAAGCTGGCCGCTCCACGCGAGATTCTCCGCGTGCCACATATGCGCCGTGGGGTCATTGGGCTCGAGCATGACGGCGGCGCGGCATTCGCGCTCGGCATCGACGAAGTGCGTGGCCGCGTGCTCGGTGCCGCAGCGCACGAGGTGCGCGTCGGCAAGTGTCGGATCGAGCGTGAGCGCGCGCTGCGCACTCGCCGACGCAAGCGCTTCCACGGAATCGGTGTTCGTCGTCACGTAGTCCGGGAGCACCAGGTAGGCCATCGCGAGCGCCACGAGCGCGCGAGCGAAGTGCGGGT
Source organism: Gemmatimonadales bacterium (assembly GCA_044449225.1). GTDB lineage: Bacteria > Gemmatimonadota > Gemmatimonadetes > Gemmatimonadales > Gemmatimonadaceae > AG11. Next base: position 8,820 of record JBIOHU010000032.1, read on the forward strand.
CGCGCTCGGTGGCCTGGTGGAAGTAGCCAATCGCTTCCTGGACGTTCGCGCCGCCACGCTTCGCGAAGGAGTAACGTCCCTTGAGATACAGGTCGTACGCCGCGGGGTCCGTCGTGCCGCGGCTGGAGTCGGCCACGGTGGCCGCGGCGGTTCCGTGCAGCGCCGGCTCGAGCGCGCTGACGATCTCGCGCGTGAACTGATCCTGTACCTGGAACACGTCCGTAGCGCTGCTCTCGTACGAATCGGACCACACGACCAGTCCATCGCTCGCGCTCGTGAGCTCCGCGGTGATTCGGAGCCGGTCTCCGGCACGGCGTACCGTTCCTTCCACGATGCCGCTGACGTGCAGCGTGCGTCCGATCTGCTGTGCCGGAACGTCCTTCCCCTTGTACGCGTACGAGGACGTACGTCCGGCCACGCGCAGTGACGGAAGCCGCGACAAGGCGTGCGCGAGCTCGTCGGTCATGCCGTCGGAGAAGTACTCGTCCTTCGCGTTGCCGCCGGTGTTCACGAACGGAAGCACGGCGACCGTCGTGATCGGTGCACGTCCCGTTCCGCGAGCCGACGGTGTCGCCGATCCCGGCGCATCGTGCAGCGACGCACGATGCCGTAGCCCCAGCCCGGCACCGCCGAGCGCGAGCAGCGCGACGACGCCCACGCCGGCAAGGGCCAGCGACCGGCGGCTTGCGCGTCCGGTACCAGGTGATCCGGCGACACGCGATTCCGTGCTCTCGTCGAGCAGGCGCGGCGATTCCAGTATCGCGATGATCGTGGCTGAATCGTTCGGGCGCTCAGGTGGCTCCTTCGCGAGGCAGCGCATGACGAGCGTGGCGAGCTTCGCGGGCACTCTCGGCGCACGCGTCACGAGCGACACTGGCTGCTCGGCGATCTGCGCCGCGATCAATTGCTGCGACGTCGTTCGGCCAGCGAACGGGTGCACGCCGGCCAGCATCTCGTACGCTACCACTCCCCACGCGTACAGGTCGGCGCGTGGGTCCACGGTATCTCCGACCGCCTGCTCAGGCGCCATGTACGCCGGGGTACCCAGCGACGTACCGAGCTGTGTCAGCGTTCCTCCGGGAGCCTGGGTCTTCGCTGCGCTGAGTGCCTTGGCGATGCCGAAGTCGGTCACCATCGCGATGCCGTCGGAGAGCAGGATGTTCTCCGGCTTGATGTCCCTGTGGATGACGCCCTGCCGGTGCGCGTAGTCGAGCGCGCGCGCCACGTCCGAGAGCACCTTGGTCGCGGTCGGCAGCTCGAGCTGCCCACGCACCATGCGCTCGCGCAGCGACTCGCCGGAGACGAAGGGCATCGTGTAGTACGGCAGCCCGTCGGCGATCCCGGCGGTGATGACCGGCACGATGTGCGGGTGCTGCAGCCGCGCTGCGAGTCGCGCCTCGCGCTCGAAGCGCTCCGCCGACAACCCCTCCGCCAGCTCGGGTGGGAGCACCTTGATGACGATGTCGCGCCCGAGCGTCTCGTCGCGCGCGACGTACACGCGCGACATACCGCCACCGCCCAACTCGCGCTCGATCGTGTAGTGCTCGCGGAGTGCCGCTTGCAGTTGATCCCGAAGATGCGTCATCGTGATCAGAGGCCTTTGCGGCGTGGGGTCATTCAACGCGCGCAGCATGAGTTGGCTGGATGGTCACCTTGCGCTGGACAAAGGCGGGGTGCGCATCGGCTTCGTCCACTGCATAGAAGAGCAGGTACACTCCCGGCGTGAAGCGGACCGTCACGCTTGCGTGCTGTCCGGAATAGACCGAGCTCACGCCGCCGACGGCCTCCGCCGCAGGCGCAAGCGTCGTTCGGTGTGTGAACCAGTCGAGCGCGCGCTGCACCGAGCGCCCCGGCAGCAGCTTGAGGATCTGGAAGTCCTGCGGATGTGGGTTGCTACTGACGATCCGGAGGGTATGCACTCCGCTTCGCAGAGCAGCTCCGTGCACTCCGATGTGACTCCCTGCCAGGGTAATGACACCATCTACCCTCGGAGCCACGCCGGTGTCGCGTGCCGCAATGACGTCAAACGATCCAACCATGCCCTTCGCCACATGAAGCGCGCCGTCTGCGGACTTGACGAAGCAGCCGACCGCATACTGACCGGTGGGAAAGAACGCGGTCACCACGGCCGTGTCACCGGGGCTGACCACGTCGACGCCGGACCAGAATGTCGTGTTCGGTGCAATGTGGAGACGCGCGAGTGAGTCGAGGAAAGCAGAAGTCGTGTAGCCCGCTGGAACGGGAGCAACTGCGAGCATGTGCGTTTCCTTCCCGGTATTTACCAGCCGTAGCGTCATCCACCCTGGTAGTGCATGCGTCGGTAAGCCGCGAAACGCATAATCGCTCGCGAGTATGATGTGATCGCGAGATGCTCGCGTGTCGGTCCGGGAAGCCGCTACACTCTCCTCCGAACGGGAGCCGGGAGTGCGAGAAGACTTCGGACTGCCACACGCGGCGGAGCACGCCAGGAATGCCAACATGACGTGCGACGACCTTTGGGTCCCGAGCACGAGCAGCCTCACCTCGAATTCACCACGCCTCTACCTGCAGCTCGGGGATGTCGCGGAAGTGGTCCTCGTTCAGCGTGACGAGGGTCGCCCGGCGCACGAGCGATTGCGCGGCGATCATGCGGTCGAGGAGCTTTCGGCGGGAGTAGTCGGCGTGCGCGACGAGCCTGCCGTACGCATCGGCTGCCGCGTCGTCGAAGGCCAGCGCGGGGATCGCCGCCAGCATGGTATCGAGCCGCGCACGACGGACCGCTGCGTGCGCGGGTTCACGATACACGCCCCCCTCGAGCTCGACTCGTGTCACGATCGACATCAGCACCGCACCGTCGAGCGCCGCGACTCGATCGGTCACGGCGGCATCGCCGTCGCGCAGGTGGATCGCGACGCTCGTGTCGAGCAGCCAGGCCATTACAGGCTCGGCAGCTCGGGAAGCTCATCGACGTCACGCTCCTCGACATATGGAGGCGCCGGAAGCTCGCGTAGCCGAGCAGCCATCGCGGAGAGGGACATCGCTGCCGGATACACCGTCAACACATCCCCGGACCGGACGAGCACCAGCTCGACGTCGGCGCCGAACGCAACATCCTTCGGCAGGCGCAACGCCTCGCTGTTTCCACTGCGGAATGTTCGGCTCCTCGCGATGGCCACAAGGACCTCCCCTGCATGGATATACACGTATATACACCAAGTACCGTGATATGGCAAGCGGGAGTTCCATGCCGGGCGGGTTGCCTGACAGGCCACATTGTTCGCGAATGTTCATGGGCGAGGCAGGAAGAGTCGCCTACTGGATCTGGATGTAGAGCGGAACGGGCCAGAGGCGAAGGATGTCGCCGCGTGGCGTGGGCGGCTTGTCGTTCCTCAACTTCGTGAACTGCTTCCACCCGGTGAACTGCACCGGCTCTCCCTTGATGACTCGCCAGTAGGTGTCGCGCTTCATCCACGGCGGCCCGAAGCCGTCCATGTCCATCACGATCTGCACGCGGGGATCGAGCCGGATCTTGTCGGCGTGGGTGACGCCTGGCACCGTGAAGCGGTGCACGACGAGGATCTTGGGCGGCAGCTTGTACTTGTCCACGAGGTTCGCGAGGAACTGCGACGCGTAATTGATGTCGGCGGCGTCGTAGCTGCCAACGCGCGTGCCGGGAATGGCCTTGCCCTTCATCGCGAACTCGGGATCGATGCCGAGATGGACATCCGGCCGGATGAGGAACTTCTCGATCCACGGCAGCTCGGCCTGCAGCGTGCTCTGGCCCACCTGCAGGTCGACGAACATGAGCGCGTTCCGGCTGCGCGCCCAGCCGTACACCATCTCGATCATCGCGCTGTCGTGCCGCGTGCGGTACTTGCCGCTCGGCCCGGGCGTGGCGTCGGCGACGAGCACGATCACGTGCAGCGCGGGGATCGCCGGCGTGCCGGGATCGATGCGATTCCATGCCGCCACCTCCGAGTCGAGCTTGCGGAGCATCTCCTCGTGATCGAATTCGCCGAGTATGCCCATGCGCCGCGACTTGGGGTTGCCGTAGAAGGCGACGATGCGTTTCGCGGGAAGGATGCTTCCCGGCAATGGCTCGGAGCCCTTTACCGGCCACAGCGAGTCGGACGGGCTGCCGGTGCCACGAAAGGCGGGATGGCGATCGCCTGATTTCGCCCCGATGCGCCAGTGCGGCCGGGGCGCGGCGCTATCGCGGAGCGCAACGCTGTCGCGGTGCGCAGCACGCTCTTGAAGCGCAGCGCTATCGGCGGCCGGAGGTGGTTCAGGACGACGTCCGATCGGTGTCCTGTCCATCACGGTCGCTCGCCGCGCCGCGACGAGGGAATCCACGGTGTCCGCAGGGGCGCGGGAGAGGGAGGATGTAGTGTCCCGGGAGCGCGCCTGCAATTCAACGTCACCATCTCCTGCGTGCTGCACGCGGTCGGCACACGCAAGGCACGCCGCGGTGGCGACGAGCATGGTCAATCTGATGAGGCAGAGGACGGGACGGCGAAGCGCCATGTCGATGACGAGACAGGAAAGAGGGCAATGACGTCGCCTGGTGAGGAACGCTCCCGCGATAGCTATCGCATTTTCGTCCGTAGCGTCAGCCGTCCAGTCGAGAGCGGGACCGTAAAACAGTTTTGCCGATACCTCTCCCAGGAGGTGTGTCCGTGGAACGTGAAGTTCGCGCGGGAGTTATCCGAGCCGTCGTTCGCGGGCAGGCCGGCGCTCGCGGGGAGGGACTCCCGCTCGCTTGCGCTCGACTTGCTGGCCATATCGCCGGCGGAGTTCTCCGGGAGTTTCAAGGGCTCGCCCATGAAGCGCGCCGAGCTACGGGGACTGAAGCGCAATGCCTCGGTGGTGTTGGGCAACGTCGGCTCGGAGGCGGACGTACCGGCGCTGGCGGCTGCGCTCGAGGAATCCGAACCATCGGTGCGGCCACACGCGGCTTGGGCACTAGGTCGGATCGGGTGCGCGCCGGTTGCTTACAGGCCATGACGGTAGCCCGACTGGGCTACATTATTAGGGCGTTCTAACCATGGCGAAGTCATGGCCAAGACAGCGACCGTCCGGGCACGTGTTGAGCCCCAGCTGAAGGATGAGGTGGAGGGTGTGCTTCAGGAGTTGGGGCTGAACCTGACGGCGGCGATCACGTTGTATTACGAGCAGATCGTGAGGCGGCACGGCATTCCCTTCGATGTGGCGCTGCCGAATGCAACGACTCTGCGCGCCATGCGCGCTTCCGAAACGGGGCGAGTCACCCGAGCGAAGAGCAAGGCTGATTTCTTCGACAAACTGGATGGAGATGAGTGAGATACGCTAGGTGCGAAAGCCCTTCTTTACCGGGCAGTTCAGGAAGGACCGCACGCGCGCCGCTTCCCAGTATGGACGTCTAGGCTAGCAATCTCCACGTACCCACCCGTTCCATCCACCCGGATCCGCTGCCCGTCCCGGATCAGCCGCGTGGCATGCTCCACTCCCACCACCGCCGGCACGCCGTACTCCCGCGCGATCACCGCGCCGTGGGTCATCAGCCCCCCCACTTCCGTCACCAGCCCCGCGATCGCGACGAACAGGGGAGTCCAGCTCGGGTCCGTGAAGGCGGTGACCAGGATGTCGCCCGGCTCCAGATCCGCCTGCGCCATGTCCAGGATGACGCGGGCCCGCCCTTCGACGGTCCCGGCGGAAACCGGGAGGCCAATCAGCGCGCCGGCCGGCAGATCCTCGCGCCGGTACCTCCCGGCGACGGCCTCGCCGTCCGACGTGAGCACCCGCGGCGGCGTGAGCGCCCGATACGACCTGAACGCGTCCTCGCGCTGGCGAATGAGCTGATCGTTTACCTGGTTCGTGCGCACGACCTCCCGGAGCTCCTCGAACCTGAGATAGAACACGTCCTCCTTCTCACGAAGCACGCCGGCCTGCACGAGGCGCTCGGCTTCCTCGAGCAAGGCTTGCTTGTAAACGAAGTAGCGGCTGACCATGCCGTACTTCGGATATTCCCGGTATCCGGCGAAGGTCCGGACCCGGTCGATCATCCGCTTGGTCTCTCCGGCCTTCCGCTCTCCGTCTGGCAGGGCACGCAGGCGCTCCAGCAGATCCTCTTCCTTCTTCCGAGCATCCTCACGCCCCTGCTCGAAGCGCCGCGCCGCGGCGCCCGGCTCGAAGTTCCTGACGTTGCCGAGGATCAGCGGCAGGAGCGTGCTGGGGCGCTCGCTCCACCGCGGCCTCGTGATGTCGATCTCGCCGGCGCCGCGCATGCCGTACTGCTCGAGCCACGCACGGATGGCGTCGCGCGCTTGCCGCCCGCCCGCGAGCGGCGGCAGCACGTCGAGAAAGCCCTCGTCGTCGACCTGCTCCAGAAAGGCCACCACCTCCGGATGCGGGCGGATCGCGTCCGCGACGTCGAGCAGCGCGAGCCCCATCGCCGACGTGACGTTGTCGAGCACGGACTGCGTGAGCACGTCCGCCGCATTCCTCTCCCCGAGCCATTGCTGCAGGTGATCGTTGAGCCACCAGGTGGCCTCCATCCCGGCCATGATCACCTGCATGCTTCGCGGATCGAACTGGATCCGCTTCATCTCCTGGATGTCCGCCTGGATGAAGTCGAGCAGCGCCGGCCCGGACTTCGACCGGATCTCGCGCGCCGAGGCGGCGATGGAGCTCTGGGTGCGCGCGATCAGCTCGGCGACGATGGCCGGATCGGTCTCGATCGCGTCGGACCCTCCGCCAGGCGGCGCCCATCCGGGTCCTCCGTCCGGGAGAGATGGGATGAAGTCGCCGCGGTCGAGGACCGTCTCGAGCGCGTCGCGGATGAGCGGATCGGATTTCCCCAGCGTGTCGAGGAGGGCCGCACGACTCGCGGGCGACGCCAGCAGCTGCGTGACGTCGACGAACAGCCGTCCGCCCGCCTCGCTCATCGGGCGTGGGGTCGTGAGCTGCCACACCGAGAGACCGAGCGGCTTCATGGGATCGGTCATCATCTGCTGATGGCCCACGGAGACGTAGACGTGGTTCTCCCCGTCGGCCCTCTCGGGGATGGGGAAGAGCGTGGTGATCGGCCGGCTCTGGACGATGAGGAAGTCGTCGTCGGCGAGGCACCATTCGATGTCCTGCGGGCGGCCGAAGTGAGCCTCGATCCGCCGGCCGAGTCGCACGAGCCGCACGACCTGCGCGTCAGTCAGCGCCCGCTGTGCCTGCCGTTCCTGCTTCGCGACGACCTCGCCGTCCCGCACCTGGTAGACGTCCGCGTTCACCAGGCCGGAGACGAGCGCCTCGCCCAAGCCGAAGCTGGCCTCCACGGAGGCGACCTTCCGGTTGCCCGTGAGCGGGTCGGCCGTGAACAGGATGCCGGCCGCCTGCGGGAAGACCATCCGCTGCACGACCACCGCCATCTGGACCTTCCGAAGGTCCACGCCGTTCCGAAGCCGGTAGGTCACGGCGCGCTCGGTGAAGAGCGAGGCCCAGCACCGGCTGACGTGCTGGAGGATCGCCGCCTGCCCCACGACGTTCAGATACGTGTCGTGCTGGCCAGCGAAGGAAGTCGTCGGCAGATCCTCCGTCGTCGCGCTGGACCGGACGGCGCAGGCGGCCTCCTCGCCGAGCCGGGCGAGCGCGCCGGTGATCGAAGCCGCCAGCTCGTCGGGGATCGGGACTCCCTCGACGGTCTGGCGGATCTCCGCGCTGAGCGCACGGATCGAGTCGTGGTCGTCCGGCTTCACGCGCGACAGCCGATCGAGGAGATCGTCGATCGACGGCGCGTCCGACATGATCCGCTGGAAGGCGTGAGTCGTCACGCAGAAGCCAGCCGGCACGCGGAGTTCTTCGATTCGCGAGAGCTCCCCGAGCTGTGCACCCTTGCCGCCGACGTCCGCGACTTGCGTCCGATCGATCTCCTGGAAATCCAACACGTAACAGGCCATCCGCTTCCTGGTGGCAAAGGGGACTGCTCCCATCGTCCGCGATCAGAGCTCGATCATGACCTTGATCGCCTCGCGGTCGTTCATCGCCCGGTAGCCGTCCGGCACGCCGTCGAGGTCAGTCGTCCGGTCGAAGACCTTGCCCGGCTGGATCCGGCCCTCGAGCACGTCGGGAAGCAGATCCTCGATGTAGGCGCGCACCGGTGCTGGGCCGCCGGAGATGGTGACGTTGCGGTAGAACGTCGCCTTCGCGTCGGGGATCGTCTCCTGCTGCGGCACGCCGACGCGGCCCACCGCTCCGCCCGGCCGCACGATGCGCATCGCCGTCTCGGTGGAGTGCCCATGGCCGACGCACTCGAGGACGGAATGCGCCCCGAAGCCGCCGGTGAGCTCCTTCACGCGCTCGATGGCCGCATCGCCCCGTTCGCTCACCACATCCGTCGCGCCGAACTCCCGCGCCAGCGCGATGCGGTCGGCGTGCCGGCCGAGCATGATGATCCGCTCCGCACCCAACCGCTTCGCGGCGATCACGCCGCAGAGCCCGACGGCCCCGTCACCGACGACGGCCGCGATCTTTCCCGGCGCGACCTGCGCGGCAAGCGCGGCATGGTGCCCGGTGCCCATCACGTCCGACAGGGTGAGGAGCGACGTCATCAGCTCGTGGTCCTCGCCGACGGGGAGCTTGACGAGCGTCCCGTCGGCGAGCGGGACGCGCACTGCCTCCCCCTGACCGCCGTCGAGCGTCTTCCCGCCCCAGAAGCCGCCGTGGATGCACGACGTCTGCAACCCGTGCCGGCAGAACTCGCACGTCCCGTCCGACCACGCGAACGGCGCGACGACCAGATCGCCCTTTCTGACCGTGCGCACCGCGGAGCCGACCTCCTCGATGACGCCGATGAACTCGTGACCCATGCGGTTGCCGACGTCGCTGTGCTCCATCTTCTGATACGGCCACAGGTCGCTGCCGCAGATGCACGCTCGCGTCACGCGGAGGAGTGCGTCGGTCGATTCCTTGATACGGGCGTCGGGAACGTTCTCGACGCGGACGTCGCCCGCGCCGTACATCACGGTTGCACGCATGCTGAATTGGCTCTTCGTTGATGGTGTCGACGGTGGAGCTTTTCCGTCCGTCAGCGCGCGACTGGGCCGCGTTGGTAGTCATCGTTGCTCACCTTCTCCAGCCACTCGACCGCCTTGCCGTCGAGCGATTCCTGAATCGCGATGTGCTGCATCGCGGTCGCCGGCGATGCGCCGTGCCAGTGCTTCTCACCAGGCTCGAACCAGACGACGTCTCCCGGGCGGATCTCCTCGACCGACCCACCGTCCCGCTGCACGCGCCCGAGGCCAAAGGTGACGATGAGCGTCTGGCCAAGTGGATGCGTGTGCCATGCGGTCCGCGCACCGGGCTCGAAGGTGACCGCCGCACCGACGGCGCGCGCGGGGGCGGGCGCGGTGAAGAGCGGGTCTATGCGCACCGCGCCGGTGAACCAGTCATCGGGCCCTGTTGCGGACGGCTGCACACCGCTGCGTGTGATTTTCATCAGTCGTGCTCCTCGAGGAATGGGTCAGCGCCGCTCGACGCCGTCATTGATTCGGATGTCGTAAGGCCGCGTCATCGTTGTCATCCCGCAGGAGCGGCCAAAGGCCGCGAGTGTCGGGACCTGCTGTACCTACGTTCGTGGCCGGCTTCTCGGACGGGACACGAGGTCCCGACAGGGGCATCGCCCCTGCGGGATGACTATGAGGTTGTCATCCCGCCGAGGTCTCGACAGGGGCTTTGCCCCTGAACGATGACGACCCTTCCATCGGCTTCCCTAGACCGATGCGCGCCAGCAGCACCGCCCACCTCGCGTCAACCTGCAGCGGCTCGAACGCCGGCATCGCCATGATCGTATGCAGGAACGCGTCCCGCTCCGCGTGCGCCCGATCCAGCGACTCGAACGCGCTGTCCCGATCGCCGAGGCCGGTGTAGGCCATCGCCAGGCCGAAGGAGTGAGC
>JBIOHU010000033.1:0-18621 GCA_044449225.1 Gemmatimonadales bacterium
ACTTCGCGTGGAGCGCCGCGACGCCGGGCAGCGTCTTGCCCTCGAGGAACTCCAGCGATGCCCCCCCGCCCGTCGAGACGTGGCTCATCCGCGACGCCAGTCCGGCCTGCTCCACCGCCGCCGCCGAGTCCCCTCCGCCGACGATCGTCGTCGCGCCCTGCGCCGTGGCATTCGCCATGGCCTGCGCGATCGCGAGCGTCCCCCGGTCGAACGGCGGCGTCTCGAACACTCCCATCGGCCCGTTCCAGAGCACCGTGCGCGCACTGCCAATTGCGCGGCCGTACGATTCTGCCGTTCGTGGTCCGATATCGAGCATCGCCATATCGGCGGGGATCTGCTCCTTCTGCACCGTCCGCGATTTCGCGCCGGCGTCGAGGGAAGGCGCGACGACGGCGTCGTGGGGGAGGATCAACCGCGTTCCCGCTTCGTCGAGCAGCTGACGCGCCATCTCCACGCGGTCCTCCTCGACGAGCGACTTTCCCGTCTCCAGTCCCATCGCACGATAGAAGGTGCACGCCATCGCGCCCCCGACGAGCAGCGCGTCGACCTTCGGCAGGAGCGCGTGGATGACGTCGATCTTTCCGGAGATCTTGGACCCGCCCAGGATGGCGACGAAGGGGTGCTGCGGATCCTCCAGGGCGCCGTGCAGGTACGCCAGCTCCTTCTCCATCAGCAGACCGGCGACGGCGGGACGCAGATGATGGGCGACTCCCTCGGTCGATGCATGAGCGCGGTGCGCCGCCCCGAAGGCGTCGTTGACGAAGAAGTCGCCGAGCTGTGCCAGCCCGCGCGCCAGTCGCTCGTCGTTGGTCTCCTCGCCACCAAGAAACCGGGTATTCTCGAGGAGCAGCACCTCGCCCTCGCCCAGCTCCATCGTCGCCTTTTGTGCTTCGTCGGTATCCGTGCTCTCGACGAAGCTGACCTTGCGCTTCGGCATCAACTCAGCGAGGCGGCTCGCGACCGGCTCGAGCGTGTAGCGGGGATCGGGTTTGCCCTTGGGCCGGCCGAGATGCGACAACAGCACGACGCGGGCGCCGCGCGCCAGCAGAAACTCCAGCGTCGGGATTGCCGCGCGAATTCGGGTATCGTCGGCCACGTGGTGGTGCTCGTCGAGGGGGACGTTGAAGTCCACCCGCACCAGCGCGCGCCGGCCGCGAATCTGCTCCGCCGACAGGTCGCGCACGGTGAGCGTGTGCATCGACGACTCTACAGCCGGCCGCCGACGTAGCGCAGCAGGTCCACGCATCGCGACGCGTAGCCCCACTCGTTGTCGTACCAGCCGGAAACCTTCACCAGCATGCCGTCGACCACGTTCGTGCACTTGCTGTCGAAGATGCACGAGTACGGATTGCCGATGTAGTCGCAAGACACGAGCTCTTCCTCGGTGTACTGGAGGATTCCCTTCAGCTCGCCCGCCGCGGCGCTGCGGAACGCCGCGTTCACCTGCTCCACGGACACCGCCCTGTCCACGACCACCGCGAGATCGGTCAGCGACACATCCGGAGTCGGAACCCGGATCGACATCCCATCGATCTTTCCCTTCAACTCGGGAATGACCAGCGCCGTGGCCTTCGCCGCGCCGGTCGTCGTCGGAATCATCGAGACCGCCGCGGCACGAGCACGGCGGAGATCCTTGTGCGGCAGATCGAGGATGTTCTGGTCGTTGGTGTAGCTGTGCACCGTCACCATCGAGCCGCGGACGAATCCGAACGCGTCTCGCACGACCTTCACCATCGGCACGAGGCAGTTCGTCGTGCACGAGGCGTTGGAGATGATCGTGTGGGCCTTCGGGTCGTACTTCGTGTGGTTCACCCCCATCACGATCGTGATGTCCTCGCCCTTCGCCGGCGCGGAGATGATGACCTTCTTCGCCCCGGCGGCGATGTGCTGGCGCGCCTTGTCGGCATCGGTGAATCGGCCGGTGGACTCGAGCACGATGTCGACGCCGAGCTCCTTCCACGGCAGCTTCGACGGCTCCTTCTCGGCGAATATCCGGATCTCATTGCCGTCGACGGTGATGCTGCTCCCGCTCGCCGTCACGTCGCCGCTGAACGTGCGGTGCACCGAGTCGTACTTGAAGAGGTGGGCCAGCGTCTTGGTATCGGTGAGGTCGTTCACCGCCACGAAATCGATCTCGCCGAGGCCCGACTGCTTGGCGGCGCGCAGGACCTGGCGCCCGATCCGGCCGAAGCCGTTGATGCCGACACGAAGTGCCATCCGTCCGTCTCCTGTTCACCACCGGTCGCCGAGTGCAGGCGCCCGGCCAAAGGTCACATAGCTGAGAATGCGCGCGCCACCGGCATGAAGCGCCGAAGCGCACGCGTTGAGCGTCGCCGCCGTGGTCACCACGTCGTCCACCAGCACGAGGTGGAGACCACGGAGCGTCGCGCGATCCGCGAGCACGCGGAACGCGCCCGAAACGTTGCGGTGACGCTCCCCCGGTGTCAACCGCGTCTGCGACGTTGTCGCACGGCCGCGCGCGAGGAGATCCTCCCGCACCGGCAGCGACCACGCCGCGCCGAGTGCGCGCGCCAGTTCCGCACTCTGATTATAGCCACGCTCGCGGTGACGCGATGCGGCGAGCGGGACCGGGACCAACGCCGCCCGCTCCTCCTCCACGTCGCGCGGAAAGCGGAGAGTGGCGAGCCGGCGGCCCATTGGCCGCGCGATAGCCGGCCAGCCCCGATACTTCAGCGCGTGGACGATGAGCTCCGAGCTCCCTCCGGGCAGCGCGTATCCCGAGCGCGCCGACCGCACGTACGGCGGGAGCAGCTCGCACCACTTGCACGCGGTCGCCGCGCGGCTGGTGTCGATCGGGTGTCCGCACCGCGCGCAGCGCGGCCAGGGAAGTGCCTGTGCCCGCAGCCAGCATCGCCCGCACACCAGCTCGACCTCGAGGCGATCGAGCGGCCGCGCGCAGACCACGCAGACGCGAGGCAGGAGCAGGTCGAGCATCGCACGGCCGGCAACCGCCAGCCGATGCCGCGCCTCGCTCAGTGCATCGCGCGCCACATCGCGTCGCGATCGGGCTCGCGGCCGAACCAGCGCGCAAACGCGAGCGCGCCCTGTTCGAGCAGCATCCCCTCGCCATCGGTCGCCCGGTGTCCCGCCTCCCGCGCGGCACGGGCCCAGGCGCTCTCGTGCGAGCGATAGACGAGGTCGAACACCGCGGCCCCGGCGGGAAGGAGCGGCACGGGTACCGGGTGCTCGTCGTTGCGCAACCCGATGGGCGTCGCGTTGACCACGAGGGTGGCGCCGCACAGCATCTCCTCGACCGAGGAGGCGACGGTGGCGACGCTGGCAAAGCGGGCGGCGAGCTGGCGGGCGCGGGGCATGTGCCGATTGTACACCGCGACTCGTGCCGAGCCCCATCGTTCCGCCGCACACAGCACCGCGGCAGCGCCGCCGCCGGCGCCCAGGAGAGCCACCCTGGCCATCGGCCGCTTCGTGCCGAGCAGGGCGTGCGCCACGACGTCCACCGCCGCGACGTCGGTGTTGTCCCCGTGCAAACCGTCGTCCTCGTGCCAGAACACGTTCACGGCTCCGCACCGCTCCGCGACCGGGGATCGGCGAACGCAGCGGGCGCTCACCAGTTCCTTGTACGGAATCGTCACGTTCCCCGCCCCACGTACCGCCGCCAGCTGGGTCAGCACGGCGTCCAGGTCGGTCGGCTCGACGTCGAGCGCCTCGTAGGTCAGCGGAATGCCTGCTGCCATGAGTGCGGCATTCTGGAAGCGGGGAGACAGGGAGTGAGCGACCGGATGACCGAGCAGCACCAGCCGTCCCGGATTGTCGGTCACGACGCTCCGGGAACTCGATCCGCGGCGAGCCGATCGAACACTCGCCGGATCTCCCGCTCCAGCTCGTCCGCCGTCGTCCGATAGACGGCGAGTTCGGCACCCATCGGGTCGCTGATCGGCCGTCCCCCCGTGCCGTGCCTGGGATACTCCGTCAGCAGATACGCCTTGTCGGCCCCGCCGAGCGCTTCGACGCGCTCGAGGTGATGCGGGCCCATCGCGAAGATCAGATCCGATGCGGCGACGAGCGCCCGCGTCAGCTGCTGCGACCGGTGGCTACCGAGGTCGAGCCGTCGTTCCATCCCGACGAGCAGCGCGCCGTCGGACGCGGCCGCCCCGTCCCAGGCGCTCGTGCCGGCGCTCGCGATCTCGATGTCCGACAGCCCGCGCTCGATGGCGATCTTTCGTGCGATCGCCTCGGCCATCGGACTCCGGCACGTGTTGCCCGTGCAGATGAACAGCAGCTTCATGGCTCAGGCGTCTCCGATGAGCGTCGGGGCGAATTCGCGTAGCGACGCCGCGGAGATGGCGCCCGGCCGGACGACCCGCGGCGAGCGCCCCGTGCAGTCGAGCACCGTGGAGGGCGCCGAATACGGAAGGGTGCCGCCGTCGAGGACGCGCAGCGCACCGCGCGCGATCGCCGAGCCCCACTGCTCCCGAATTTCGCGTGCCGACCTCGCCGGAGGAACCCCGGGGCGATTTGCGCTCGTCGACGTGATGGCCTCGCCGTGCATCCGGATGAGTCGCTGCAGTCCCTCATGTGGCGTCCAGCGGACGGCGATGCCACCCTCCGGGCCCCGGAGCGACTCGGGTACGCGCATCTGCCCGCCGGGAAGCACAAGGGTCAACGGCCCGGGCCAGAAGCGCGCCGCCAGGTTGCTCGCAAAGCTCGGGAGCTCGAGGTCGAGCTTCGCCAGCATGTCGCCGCCCGCGATCAGCAACAGGAAGGGCTTTCCCTTCGGTCGTCCCTTGAGGCGGATCAGCGCCGCCACGGAATCGCGGTCGATGCCACCGCCGAATCCGTACACCGTCTCCGTCGGATACGCGAGTACGCGGCGCAGTTCGATCTGCTCGAGCGCCGGCCGCATGGCGGCGGCGATCTCGTCGTCCGACCAGAAGGGGATGCCGAGGGCAGGATCCTGTTTCATTCGTCCATCGTCAGCAGCGCACCGATCCGCGCGAAGTCATCCGCCTCGGTCACCTTCATCGCCCGCTCGCTGCCGCGCACGACCCGCACCGGAACGCCATACCGCTCGCAGAGCGCGGCGTCGTCGGTCGCCGTGACGCGCTCCTTTCTCCCACGCTTGTGAACGTCGACGATGACGCGCCGGGGAAAGCCCTGCGGCGTCTGGGCGCGCCAGAGGCGGTCCCGACCGACCGTCCGCACGATCAGCCCGTCGTCGTCGACCTCCTTCAGGGTATCCACCACCGGGAGTGCCGCGATGGTGCTCGTGCCGGCGCGCACGGAGGCGATGACCCGCTCGATCGTCGCAGCGCCGACGAGTGGGCGCGCCGCATCGTGGACGAGTACGATCTCCGCCTCGTCGGGTAGGTCGTCGAGGCCGTTCGCCACGCTCTCCGTCCTCGTGCGGCCACCGATCGACATGCTCAGCCGATCCACGTCGCACTGAAAGAGCCAGGGCGGCGGATCGCCGGCGTATTGCTGCGGCAGCACGCACACCACCGAGACTACGTCGGCGCGCGCCATGAAGGTCTGCACGCTGTGGAGCAGCATCGGCTTCCCCGCCGCCCAGCGGAACTGCTTCAGCTCGGCGCCCTCCTCCGCCGCGCGCGTTCCGATCCCGCCGGCGACGATCACGACCCCGACGTCGCGCGCCGTCAAGTGAAGACCCGCTCGAACAGCTCGGCGATCGTCCGCACGCCAACGGCCCGCAGTCCTTTCGGCACTCGCCTCGGTACGGCACGCTCGGCGAGGAACGCCGTCGTCATTCCCATGTTGGCCGATTCCGCGAGGCGGCGTTCCGCCTGCGAGACCGGACGGATCTCTCCACCGAGGCCCACTTCACCGATGAAGACGGCATCGTGCGGAAGGGGACGGTCATACACGCTCGAGGCGAGCGATGCCGCGACGGCAAGATCCCCCGCCGGCTCCTGCAGCCGCATCCCGCCGACGACGTTGAGAAAGACGTCGAGCTGGCCGAACGACAGTCCCGCACGCTTGTCGAGCACCGCGAGCAGGAGCGCGAGCCGTCGGCCGTCGTAGCCGGTCGCCACCCGCTGCGGCGTGCCGAAGCCGGCTTTCGCCGCCAGCCCCTGGATCTCGATCAGCACCGGCCGTGTGCCCTCGAGCAGCGCCGTCACCGCGCTGCCCGACGCGTGCATCGACCGATCCCCGAGGAAGAGCTCCGACGGGTTCGCCACCGGCACGAGTCCCGCTTCTCCCATCCGGAAGACGCCGATCTCGTCCACGCTGCCGAAGCGGTTCTTCGTCGCCCGCAGCACCCGGTGATCGAGATAATTCTCACCCTCGAAGTAAAGGACCGTGTCGACGATGTGCTCGAGCGTCTTCGGGCCGGCGATGCCGCCGCCCTTCGTGACGTGGCCGACGACGAACACCGCCGTGCCGCTTTCCTTGGCGTAGCGCATCAGTCGCGCGGCGCACTCGCGAACCTGCCCGACGTTGCCCGGTGCTCCGTCGAGGTCGGCGGTGTAGACCGTCTGGATCGAGTCGACGATGAGCACGGCCGGGGAGACCGACGCCACCGTCGCCAGCACGGTCTCCAGGTTCGTCTCGCTGAGCAGACTCACGTCGCCGGCGTCGCCGCCGAGCCGGTCGGAGCGCAGCTTCACCTGGAGCGCGCTCTCCTCGCCCGACGCATAGAGCGTCGTGTGTCCCGCCGCCTGGAGGCGCCCCGCCACCTGGAGCAGCAACGTCGACTTGCCGATTCCCGGCTCTCCGCCGATGAGGATCATCGAGCCGGGCACGATGCCGCCGCCGAGCACGAAATCAAATTCGTCGATCCCCGTCTTCCATCGCCGCGACTCCGAGCCGCTGACGTCTCGCAGCCGCGGCGTGGCGGCGACGCTTCCCCCTTCGCCGAGCGACCTCGCACCGCCGGCTCGCCGGCTCGCGCTGCCGTTCGGCGCCGATCTCGCTGCCATCTCCTCGACCAGGGAATTCCACGCGCCGCACGCGTCGCAGCGGCCCGCCCACTTGGGGTGGTCGGCGCCGCACTCAATGCAGCGGTACACGGTTCTCGTCCGGGCAGCCATGGCGGAAATCTAGTGAATGGTGAATGGTGAGAGGTGAGACGTCACTCCGGCCGCCGTCACGTCTCACCTCTCACCCTTCACCTCTCACCAGGCTGTCATCCCGCCCGCCGCGCCTCGGATCCCGTGCCGATGCGACCCGCCTCCGTGCCGCCGCCGGACGGCGAGGGCGCGCGCTGCGAGAAGCTCTCGAAGCGCGTGTAGTTCTTGTGAAAGAACAGATTGACGAATCCGATCGGGCCATTCCGCTGTTTTCCGACGATGATCTCGGAGCGCCCCTCGAGCGAGTTGCCATCCTTGTCCACCGGCCCCTCGTACACCTCGGGGCGATAGATGAACATGATGAGGTCCGCGTCCTGCTCGATGGCACCGGATTCACGCAGATCGGATAATTGCGGCCGCTTGCTGTCTCCCGCCCGCTGCTCGGGCGCGCGCGAGAGCTGGGAGAGCGCGACGACCGGCACTTTCAACTCCTTGGCCAGCGCCTTCAGCCCGCGCGAGATGTGCGACACTTCCTGCTGGCGGCTTTCGCTGTTCGCCGGCCCCTGCATGAGCTGCAGGTAGTCGACGACGACCATGTCCAGTCCCTGATCCGCCTTGAGCCGACGTGCCTTCGATCGCATCTCGAGCAGCGTGATGCCGGCGGTGTCGTCGATCCAGATCGGAGCGTGGGTGAGGATCCCCGCTGCGCGCGCCAGCCTCGGAAAGTCGTCGTCGCGCAGCATCCCCTTCCGCAGCTTTTGCGCGTCGATGCGCGCCTCCGAGGTGAGCATGCGCTGCACGAGCGACTCCTTGCTCATCTCCAGGGAGAAGAACGCTACCTTGCGCTCCTTCTCGATTGCCGCGTGTTGGGCGATGTTGAGCACGAACGCCGTCTTTCCCATCGACGGACGCGCGGCGATGATGATGAGGTCCGACGGCTGGAAGCCGGACGTCATGTCGTCCAGGTCGCTGAAGCCGCTGGCGATGCCGGTGATGGACTCGCCCCCGGCGTGGATCGCCTCGATGCGCTCCATCGTCGGCCACAGCAGCTCCTTGATGCGCGAAAATCCCTCATTCGTCCGTTGCTGCGCCACCTGAAAGACCTTCTGCTCGGCGAGGTCGAGCAGCTCGTCGGCGGTCTGGCGGCCGCTGAATGCCTCCCCGACGATCTCGGTGGAGACCTCGATCAGCCGGCGCAGCAGCGCCTTCTCCTTCACGATCTTCGCGTGGTACTCGACGTTGGCCGCCGTCGGTACCGCGTCGACGAGAAAGCCGATGTAGTCCTTGCCCCCCGCTCCCTCGAGCTCCCCCTTTCGCGCCAGCTCGTCGGCGAGCGTAAGGGGATCGACCACGCTCCCGCGCTCGGTGATCGACATCATCGCCCGGAACAGGCGGCGATGACGCTCGGCGTAGAACATCGAGTCGTCGACGACCTCGATGGCGCGCATGACGGCGTCCTGGTCGATCAGCATCGCGGCCAGCACGGCCTGCTCCGCGTCCTCGGAGTAGGGAGGACGCCGGTCGCGGTACGGATCACGCCCCAGGGGCGACGGAGAGATCGAGTATTCGACGGGCGAGCTGGACATCTTCCCAGGTGGGGCGCTTCCAGGCGGGATTCCGCAGGAGCGCGGCGGGATGGTAGGTCACGACGAGAGGCACACCGTAGTACCGATGCACCTGCCCGCGCAACTTTCCGATCGTGAGCTTGGTCTCCAACAGAGTTTGTGCCGCGAAGGTGCCGAGCGCCAGGAGGACCTTGGGTCGAATCAGCTCGATCTGCCGGACGAGGTACGGAGAACAGGCCGTCACCTCCGCCGGCAGCGGATTCCGGTTGCCAGGCGGTCGGTGCTTGAGCACGTTGGCGATGAAGACGTCCTCGCGTCGCAAGTCGATGGCACCGATGATCTTCGTCAGGAGCTGTCCCGCCTGGCCGACGAACGGTTTGCCCTGCTCGTCCTCGTTCGCGCCCGGCGCTTCGCCGACGATCATGAAATCGGCCGTCGGGCTGCCGTCGCCCGGCACCGGGTTCGTCGCCGTCGCATATAGCGGACAGCGGCGACAGGTCGACACCGCCGCGGCGATCTCGTCGAGGCTGGCGAGCTTGAACGCCGGATCGTCAGCGATCGCGCGGGCGGCGCCGCCGACGATGATGCCGGTCGGTACCCCCTCGATCGGCGATTCGAGCGAGACCGAGGGGCGGGTGACCGGCGCGTGCACAACGGGGTCGGGCGCCCCGCCGGCCGCCCGGACCACGGTGCGCCAATCCGCCGCTTCGGCGCGCTTCGACGGACCGGTCGCGGCGCCCGCACCGAGCAGCCGCAAGGTCTCCTCGACGGTCAGCGTATCGAGCACGAGCTCGCTCTCTCCCAGCTCGCGGCGCTGCTCGAGATAGCGGCGCAGGGTCTCCCTAGCGTCCATCCAGCAGCTCCTCGACGCGATCGAGGATCGCGTCGGCGACCTCGCGCTTGTCCTGCAACGGCAGCGCCTCGGGCGCGCCGGTGCGCCGCACGATCGTCACCCGATTCGTCTCCACGTCGAACCCCGAGCCCGGCTCGTTCGCCGAGTTCAACACCACCATGTCCAGGTCCTTGCCGTCGAGCTTCTTCCTCGCGTTTGCGAGGAGGTCGTCGGTCTCGAGCGCGAACCCGACGATCACCGCGCCCGGTCGTCGCGCGCCGCGGGTCGAGAGCAGGATGTCCGGCGTCTCCCGCAAGGCGAGCGTGCGGTCCTTTCCCGTCTTCTTCAGTTTGCCGGGGGCCCGTTCCACCGGGCGGTAGTCGGCCGGCGCGGCGCTCATCACGACGACGTCGGCGTCGCCGATTCGCGCGGCCACGGCATCGCGCATCGCCTCGGTGGATTCCACGGCGACGTGCGT
This sequence comes from Gemmatimonadales bacterium, assembly GCA_044449225.1. Taxonomy (GTDB): domain Bacteria; phylum Gemmatimonadota; class Gemmatimonadetes; order Gemmatimonadales; family Gemmatimonadaceae; genus AG11. Next base: position 9,886 of record JBIOHU010000033.1, read on the forward strand.
GACCCCGACGGGAGCCGCCACCGCCATCGGTCCGGCCACGAGCGTGACTTCAGAGCCCCGCCGCCAGGCCGCCTGGGCGAGCGCGACGCCCATTCGGCCGGAGCTGTGATTCGAGATGAATCGCACCGGATCGATCGACTCGCGCGTCGGGCCGGCCGTTACCAGAACATGCCGGCCCGACAACGCGCCCGCGGGCTCGAGCAGTCGGCCGGCGTGAGCGAAGATCGTCTCCGGCTCCGGCATCCGGCCCGGGCCGCTCCCTTCTCCCGCCGCGAGCATCCCGTGCTCGGGCTCGAGCAGCCGGTACCCGAGCTCACGGAGCCTCCGCGCATTCGCCTGGGTCTGCGCGTGTGCCCACATGCGATCGTTCATCGCCGGCACCAGCAGGACGGGCGCCTGCGTCGCCAGCAGACAGGCGGTGAGCAGATCGTCAGCCTGGCCGGTCGCGGCGCGAGCCATGAGGTCGGCCGTCGCCGGGGCGATCACGACCGCGTCGGCCTGGCGTGCCAACGCGATGTGGTCGAGGGGTCGTCCCGCATCGAACAGGCCGGTGTGCACTGGGCGGCCGGTGAGCGCCTCGAAGGTGACGGCGCCGATGAACTCCGTGGCCGCCCTCGTCAGCACGACGTCGACCTCCGCCCCCGCCTTGGAGAGCAGTCGCGCGAGCCACGCCGTCTTGTAGCTCGCGATGCCGCCCGCGACGCCCAGCAGCACGCGGCGGCCTGCATAGGGTCGGCGAGGGAACTCGGTCACGAGAGGCGCGGCAGACCGGAGCCGGAGGGTCGTCCGGCTCCGACCCGTTTACTCCGCCGTACGGCGGCGGGGGATGACGCGGTAGTCGATGTCGCCCTTGGCCAGCTCCTCGAGCGAGCGCGTGGTCAGCTTCTTGTCGCGCGACGCGGAGCCGCCGGGGAACTCGTTCAGCGCCCGCGCATACTTCGCGGCCACGAGAACGCCGAGATACTTGTTGGCGGCGTGCTTGGCGATTTCGAGCGGAGTGAAGACTCGCATGTGTCGTTGATCAGGGTTTGGTGTTTCCGATTTCCTGCTCGAGCCGCTCGATGAGAAGCCCGACCTGCTGGCGAAGATTCTTGACACGCTGGCGACTCACGACTTCCGCGTCGATGATCGAGCAGATGCTCGTCACGGCGCGCTCCAGGTCGTCGTTCAGTACTACGTACTCGTACTCGTCCACCCGCTGGAGCTCCTGGAGCGCCGAGGTGAGCCGCGCCGCCAGTTGCCGGGTGCTCTCCGTCTTCCGCCCGCGAAGGCGCTCCAGCAACACGTCGGCCGACGGCGGCAGAATGAAGACGGTCACCGTGTGCGGGAAGACGCGCGCGAACTGGGCGGCCCCCTGCGGATCGATGTCCATCACCACGTGCTTCCCCGCGCTCAGCACCCGCTCCACCTCGGAGCGTAGCGTCCCGTACAGATTCCCGTGGACCTCCGCCGACTCGGCGAAGGCGCCCCGTTCCCGCTCGGCGAGGAATTCGCTCCGCGTCATGAAATAATAATCACGTCCGTTCACTTCGCCCGGCCGCGGCGCCCTCGTGGTGCAGGACACCGAATAGCCGAGATCGTTCCGCCGCGCCAGCAGCGCCTTGGCGATGGTCGTCTTCCCGCCCCCGCTCGGCGCGCTCAGGATCAGCGGGAAGCAAGTCATTCCAGGTTCTCCACCTGCTCCCGCATCCGCTCCAGCTCTTCTTTCACCACGAGGACGTCCGAAACGATCGCGGCGTCGTTCCCCTTGCTGCCCGTCGTGTTCGCCTCGCGAAGCATCTCCTGGAGGAGGAAGCCGAGCCGCTTGCCCACCCCCTCCGGCTGGGGTGACGCCAGCGCCGCGCGAAAGGCCGCGATGTGGGCACGGAAGCGCGAGAGCTCCTCCGCCACGTCCAGCCGGTCGGCCAGAAGGGCGATCTCCTGAGCGAGCCGCGTCTCGTCCATCGCCACCCCACCTGCCAGATCGCGAACTGCGTTCCGCAGGCGGTCGCGTTGTTCCGACACGCGAAACGGTGCACGCACGGCAATGCGGTCCAGCGCTGCCTCGATGACCGCCAGTCGCTCGTCGAGAAACTCCACCATCCGGGCCCCTTCCGTGAGGCGCATGTCCAGCAGTGCGGCAACGGCGAGCTCGACGATCTGCTGCAGCTGGGCGCCGGCATCGGCCGGGAGCTCCTCACGAGTTGCGCCCGAATACACCTCCGGCATCCGCAGCACGGTGGCGACGTCCACTCGATCGGCGAGGCCGAACCGGCTCTGCAGCTCCTGGAGCTGACGGACGTAGGCCCCGAACCGGGCCTCGTCGATCGGCGCGGCGAGCGAATCGCTTTCCTCCCGATCGAAGCGCGCGCTCAACGTCACGTGCCCGCGCGACACTCCGCGGCGCAACGCCTCTCGCACCTCGGTCTCCCAGCGGCTCAGCGCGTTCGGCAGCTTGATGGACGGACTGAAGAAGCGGTGGTTCACGGAGCGCACCTCCACGCTCACGCGGCCACCGCCCACCACCCCGTCGGCTGCGCCGAACCCCGTCATGCTCCGTATCATATCAAGCCGCGTAAGTTACTGAATTGCAAGGAGATTGTCAATTCCAGAAATCCCACCGCACGCCGTAGAATTGAGTCTGGCGCGGGAAGTCGTAGCCTGGCACCTCGGCGTACTTCTCCTGCAGCAGGTTGCGGAACTGATACGAGATCACGGCGGACTGGATCCGGATCTCGATCCGGAAGCTGAGCGTGCGGAATCCCGGTGCGGTGCGCACGCTGCCGTCGGCCAGCGCGAAGCGGCTCGAGCTCCGATATTCGTGGACGAGCGACGAGAACAGCCCGAAATTGCCGCGAGGAAAATGATCGAGCAGGCTGGTCTGGAGATAGAGCTCACTCCGGGTCTGGTACCGCGGACGGTACAGCCCCGTCGAATCAGTCCAAGCCACCGCCCACGCGTCCACGTTCAGCGCCTTGTACAGGTGCCCGCGCGCCGCCAGCGTTCGTCCAGTCGCCTGGCCCTCCACCCGCATCGCGCCTGGGCGCGAGTACGACGTATCGAAGTTCGCCGCCGGCAGCAGGGTCGTCGCCCCCCGTTGGAGCAGGCCGGCGCTGAGCCACACGTCGTAGAGCCTGACGCCGGCCTCGGCACGGAGATTGGTTCGCGGTGCGAGCTCGTACACCGTGAGCCGGAATGGGTCGGCGAGCGCCGAGCTGTCGACCTCCGGCGGACGCTGCAGAGTGCCGTCAGCACCCAGGTATACGGGCGAATAGCCGAAATCGCCGAAGATGCGCACGAAGCGACCACCGCCCGTGCGGGAGGCGCTGCCGAGCAGCGCGATTCGACCCATGGGTGTGACGCGAACCGTCGCCTCGGCTCGACTCGGGTCGAGGGCGCTCTTCCCCTCCCCGAGCAGCGACGCCGCCACGCCGCGCCACTGGAACGAGGCACGCCCCGACAGGACGTGCGACGTGCGCCCCTCCGACACGCGCAGGCGCTCCGCCGCGCTGAGCTGTGCGCCAAGCAGTGTCGCGCCCCCGGTCAGCAGATACTGATTCTCGTACGCGGTCGAGTCCGGAGCCTGGTTCGCCACCTCGGAAGGCAGTCCGACCGTGGCGAGCGTGCTCGGGATGTGCGGCGATCCGCGAAAGCCCTCCACGGCGGCGACGAGCTGGATCCACCGGCCCACCTCCGGGTCTCCGTTTCCCACTCGAGCATACGCCGTGGTGCGCCGTGTCTCCCAGCCGGGAATCGTGTCGAGCGTCTCGAGGAAATTGCCGTTCCCCGTCCACTTGCCGCGATCCACGTCGCTGCGCTCGGCGAACAGGTCGCCGCTCCACGGACCGTGGGTGATCCCGAATCGGCCCATGATATGAAGGCCGCTCGTCGACGGCAGCCGGCGGTCCGGCTGGGTGCTGTTCTGCTCGGCCGAGATCTGCAGGGCCTCGCCATGGTCGTAGCGGCGGCCGAAGTAGGCGCGATACAGGTTCGTGTTCTGATCCCCGGTCGCGATGTCGGCTCGAGTGTACGGCGTCGTCCGGTCCACCCGCCAGCTTCGTGCGTAGACGCGCACCTCGTCCGCGCCGCGCTCGATCCGCACCTCTTCCAGCGCGTGGAGAGGAAGGTCGCTCACCGCGGCGAGCCCCTGTGATCGCCGGTCGAGTGGATCGAGCTCGATGCCGTCGAGGAAGACGCGGATCCGTCGCAGGTCGCCCTCCGACGCCACCGCGCTCGCGGCGTCGAGCCAGCCGGTGGTGAACTCGGTGAGGCCCGGAATCCGTGCCAGCATGTCGCTCAGCGTCAGCGCGCCGGTGGCGAACATCGCCGCTCGGTCATAGATCCGCGCGGGTCCGATCTCCAGCGACGGGGGCGCTTCGGCGCGAGACAGCGGCGCCTTGATCGAGTCCTTCTTCGGCGGCGCCGGGAGGGGCACGATCCCCAGCCGCAGCGAATCGTTCTTTATCATCGAATCAGCGCCGATCGGCGTGGGGACGCGAATCGTGTCCCGCCCGGCCGGGGGATGCACCTGCTTCGCCCGCGCGCTGTCGACCGGCGTCGGAAGAGTGTCGCGGCGCCCCCGGATGGTGTCGCGGCTGACGGGCAGCTGGGCACGTGCCTGGAGTGGAAAAACGGCCCCGGCAGTCGCACCGAGGCCGATGAGGACCAACCGTCGCCAGCCGCGGCTGATCACCCCGCACGACCTCGCGCGAATTCGACGAAGGTGCCGACCGGAACGCCAGTCGGACCACGCGGCACCGTGCCGAGATCGGCTTCCGTGTACGCGGTGCCGGCGACGTCGAGATGCACCCACGGATACTCGTCGGCGAACTCCTTGAGGAACAACGCCGCGGTGATCGTGCCCGCCGGCCGGCCGCCCGAGTTTTTCACGTCGGCGACGTCGGACTTGATCAGCTCCTTGTAGTCGTCCCACATTGGCAGCTCCCAGCCGGGCTCTCCGGCGCGCCCGCCGGCGCCGATCACCTCCTTCACGAGCGCGGCATCGTTGCCGAGCACGCCCGTGGCCGTATGGCCGAGGGCGACGACGCAGGCGCCGGTGAGTGTCGCCGCGTCGATCACGGCCGCGGGCTTGTAGCGCCGCGCGTACGACAGCACATCGGCGAGCACGAGGCGTCCCTCGGCATCGGTATTGATGATCTCGATGAACTTTCCGGACATGCTCTTCACCACGTCACCCGGCTTGAACGCGGTGCCGGACGGCATGTTCGTCGTCGAGCCGACGAGGCCGACGACGTTGACGCCGAGCTTCAGCCGCGCGATCGCCTCCAGGGCCCCGAGCACGCCGGCGGCGCCGCACATGTCGAACTTCATCCATTCCATCCCCTGCGCCGGCTTGATGGAGATGCCCCCCGAATCGAAGCAGAGGCCCTTGCCCACCAGCACCACCGGCGCGGCGCCCTTCGCCCCTCCCTTATACTCGAGGGCGATCAACCGCGGCTCCTGCGGCGTGCCCTGAGCGACGCAGAGGAAGCTGCCCATGCCGAGCGCCTCCATTTCGGCGCGCCCGAGCACGGTGACGGCGAGCCCATGACGCGACGCGATGCCTCGCGCCGTGTCGGCGAGCACGTCCGGCGTGCAGAGGTTGCCCGGCATCATGCCGAGCGTTCGCGCGAGGCCGTGGCCCTCGGCGATCGCGACGCCGGCGGCGATTCCCCGCTCCAGCGCCGTCCTGTCGGCGGCGAGGATTCGCGCCGCGGTGAGCGGCGCCCGTCGCTCATCCGCCGGGGGAGGAGTCTTCGTGTCGAGATAATCCCATGCGCCAGCAGAGAGGCCTACTGCAGAAGCCTCGACCTCGAGCGCGCTCATCGTGCCGGCGAAGAAGGCCAGCTCGCCGGCGCCCATCCTGCCGGCCTGCCGCGCCGCGATCGCGCCCGCCCGGCGCAACGCTCCGGCTCGATCGTCGGACTTGCCGATGCCGAGCAGCAGGACGCGCTGTGGTCCGGCCGCGCCGCCGGAGAGATGGAGTGTCTCGTCGCGTGAGCCGCGAAAGTCGCGACGCTCCAGGGTGCGCGTGAGGGCGCCGCCGAGAGTGTCGTCGAGGGCCGACAGCGGGCCGCTCACCGTCGGGCCGCTCGGCAGCACCACGACGAGGAGGGGAACGTCGAGCGCACCGAGTTCGGGACGCCCAGCGGTGAGGGACAGCGTCATTGGACCGGTTCCTGAACGGGAGCGGGAGGGCGTCAGGCGCCCATGCCCTTGATGATCTGATCGGCGAACGCCGAGGTGCTGACCTCGGTGGCACCCGGCATCTGTCGGGCCAGATCATACGTGACGCGCTTGCTCTTGATAGCGCTCTCGAGCCCGCGCACGATCGACTTCCCAACTTCCGGCCAGCCCATGTACTCGAACATCATTACGCCGGAGAGGATGACGCTGCCCGGATTGATCCTGTCGAGATTCGCGTACTTGGGCGCCGTGCCGTGGGTCGCCTCGAACACGGCGACGCCGTCGCCGACGTTGCCGCCAGGCGCCAGACCGAGGCCGCCGACCTGCGCCGCGGCCGCATCGGTGTTGTAGTCGCCGTTGAGGTTCGGCGTCGCGATCACGTCGTACTCGTCGGGGCGCAGGAGCAGCTGCTGGAACATCGCGTCGGCGATCCGGTCCTTGACGACGAGGCAGTCGGCGCGCGAGTCGGGGCCGCTCCTGGCGAGATCCGCTTCCGTGCAAGTCTGCCCCGGAAAGGCCGACTTCGCCTCCTCGTAGCCCCAGTCGCGAAAGGCGCCTTCGGTGTACTTCATGATGTTGCCCTTGTGCACCAGCGTCACCGAACGCCGCCCGTTCGCGATCGCGTACTCGACCGCCATGTGCACGAGTCGGCGCGAGCCGAACTCCGACATCGGCTTGATCCCGATCGCCGAATGTTCGCGGATCTCCTTGCCGAGCTCCGTCTGGATGAAGTCGCGGAGGGCATTGGCTTCGGGAGAGTCGGCCTTCCACTCGATCCCGGCGTAGACGTCCTCGGTGTTCTCGCGGAAGATGACGACGTTGAGCTTCTCCGGCTCCTTCATCGGATTGCCGACGCCCTCGAAGTACCGCACCGGACGAATGCAGGCGTAGAGGTCGAGCACCTGGCGCAGCGTCACGTTGAGGGACCGGATGCCGCCGCCGACCGGGGTGGAGAGCGGACCCTTGATCGAGACGCGGAATTCCTTGAACGCCTCGAGAGTCTCGTCGGGCAGCCACTCACCGAACTTCGAGTGCGATTCCTCACCGGCGTGCACCTTCATCCAGCTCACGTGTCGCTCTGATCCGTACGCCAGACGAATGGCGGCGTCGAAGACGCGCACGGAAGCGCGCCAGATGTCGGGGCCCGTACCGTCGCCTTCGACGAAGGGAATGACCGGATTGTCAGGGACGCGGAGGACGCCGTTCTCGAACGCGATCGCGTCGCCGACCGAGGGGCGGGACGCGTAGCGGTAGCTCGCCATGCCGGAGTTCGTACTCGTGTTGAAGGAGGGAGACAGGCGTGGAAAGCTATGCGCGGCAACTATCGCCAGCAAGCGAAGAGCGGCCCTGCAACGCGCTGCAGCGCCGCCGATATTTCGACATCAATACCCGGGACGAGACTCGAACTCGTATATCGCGTGAGCGATGGGGGATTTTGAGTCCCCTGCGTCTACCGATTCCGCCACCCGGGCACAGGCGATGAATGTAGCCGCCAGTCGTCGCACGCTCAACGCACGCCGAGTTTACGGTGTGCCGAGTCCCGAGGAGTCCGGCCGCTGCCGCCTCAGCGCCTCGACGCGCCGGCGCACCTGTTCCTGGAGCGCCGCGTATTTCGCGCGCTGGAGCGGCGTCATGAAGCTCGCGAACTCCTGCTGCTCCTGCCCTTGTAGATCGAGGCGCTGCCGCTGGAGCTGCTGAAGCTGCTCGAGCGCCGCGCTGACGCGGCTCTGGTCCGCTTTGTCTCCCGCGAGGATCTGGCCGCGCAGCACGACGCGTTGCGCGCGCTCCTGCTGATTGAGCGAGCGCCGCCGCGCATCGAACCGGCTGCTCGTCTCGCCCAGCCGCGTCATCTGCGCGTCGCTGAGTCCGACGCGATCCTTCGTCACGCTCCAGAGCCGGCGACGCAGCTGCTGCGCGAGCTGCTCGCGCCGCGCTGGCGCCTGCGCCTGACGCTGGGCCAGCGGCCCCGTCTGCCGTTCCTGACCGCCGGCCGGCACGGCCGACGCCGTCAGCAGCGCGAGGCCGAGCGCGAGCAGATCGATCGCGCGCCCTGTCATGCGCCCGCTCCGGACGGCGAAGGCGCGATGGGAGTCACCGGCGCCGCGCGCTCCACGTCCGCCGGCGTTACTGCATCGAGCGACTCGATGTCCTGGAGCAGCGCCGACAGCTCGCGGTCGTCCAGATCACCGATCGTCGTGCTGGCGACGGCGAGCTCGCGTTGCTCTCCCGCCACTGGCGCGGTCGGCGCCGAGGTAGAAGCGGAAGGCTGGCCTGTCGCCGCCAGACCCGATGAATCCGTCGGCCTCGCCGCGGCGACGATCGCGACGGCGCTCGGAGCCACCGCGACCCTTGCGCCGGAGCGCCTCTCGCCAAGGCGAGCGTTTCGGGCAACCGCGATCGAGCTGCCGCCGGCGGCGATGATGGTGATCACCGCCGCGACACGCCACCCGCGCCAGCTCCGCCGCACCGCGGGCCGATACGCCGGCAGCGCGCCGACGATCTCGGCGACCGCCACGGCGGGGACGCGACGCAAGGCACCGCTCACCGCCTGCAACAACGCGAACTCCTCGG
>JBIOHU010000034.1:0-18031 GCA_044449225.1 Gemmatimonadales bacterium
GAGTGGTGAGTGGTGAGGACGTCCGCAGTCACCTCTCACCCTTCACTCTTCACCGCCCTTCAGTCGCCCTCGCAGTCGAACGTCATGGAGTCCGCCTCGCGCAGGCGGTCGAGGAGCGACTCCAGCGGGGCGAGGATGGGGGCGGCGATGCCCACCACCGGCCCGATGGAGATGGTGATCGCGCGCCTGGCGCCGTCCGGCCAGTCGGGCATCGAGAGGCCGGCGATCAGCTTCCGGATCAGCTGCCCGCACTCGCCGAGGAGCTGGCTCGCGGTGCGCTGGAGCAGGTCGAGGGGAATTTCCAGATCGCGCGTCACGAGCTCGCCGGTTCCCACGTCCCGCCACGCCGCGTCGCCGACCGCACCTCGATCGCTCGAGACGCCGAGGTGCCGAATGGCGCCGGCGTTCTCGTGTCCGTCGCCGGTACGGTGCGACTCCACGGCCGCGGCAAGGGCGAGCGCGAGCGACTCCGCGTTCGGCACCCCGTACAGGGTGACGATGTCCCGCGCCGGGCGCTCGGTAGCGACTCGTGAGGGAACGGAGTTCACGTGCGCGAGGACCGGTGACTGGTCCGCGCTGTCCTCGAGCATCACGAGGATGTCCATGTCCCCTCCAGAAAGGTGTGCTGCCCGGCGACTGCGTGCGTCAAAGTCGTTCTACCCCACCACTTGCACCCGGCTCCCGCGCTGGATCGGGAAAGGCAAAGCGTATACCAACGGCCAGCGCCACCCCGAGTGTGAGGTACACTGCGCGCAACTCTCCCACCGTCAGGAGGGATGCGAGCCCGCCCGGCGTTCGGGCGGCGACGTGGACGTGAAGGAGATATCCGACGACGGCCACCACTGCGGCCGCCACCATGACGTACGGGGCACGACGCGACGCGGTGACACACGCGACGACGAACCCCGCCACCACACTCATGGTAAGAACCACCAGACCCCCCGTCGGCGTCACACTCCGATGAAAATTCCAGACACCGTCGGCGCTGGAGCCGATGAAGAGGTGAGCGGCGGCGTTCAGGGGCCGCCACGCCGTCCCCGACTGCCGCCCGATGCCCAGCAGGAGGCCCGTCACCGCTGCCGCGCCCACGAGACCGCCGCACAGAGTGCGCTGGACGAGCGTCGTCGCCCCTCGCCCGCTCGGCGCGGAGTCCGCCCCGTGATGCCGCATGTCGGTCATGAGTGAAGCAATCGCCATCTCGACCAGCCCGGAAGTGGGACCCCCCGACGCAAACGCGCCCGCTGGTCGGCGGGCGCGTTCGTGATCTTCAGCACATCGGCCGCTCAGAATGCGGCGATATCGCCACAACCGGTGATGCTCGTCTCGCAGTCACGGCCTGCCGACGCCGTGTACCCGCTGAAGTGCTTGATGCGCCGCACCGAGACGCCGGTGTTGGTGTCCACGTACGTGCGAAGGGTGGGATCGGCCGCCGCATCGTCGATCGTCGCGCCCCCGATGCTCTGCGCATAGAGGATGTTGAAGCGCGACAGATCGCCGGTGGCGCCGCGCGCATCAGGCGTGTACATGAACATCCACACCCACTGCGACGAATTCGTCGACGGAGCGAAGCGGAGCTCCGGGCTGAAATCCACCCACGTCCGCCCGTTCGCCGTGCGGACCACGGCGTGGATGTGCATCGGCTTGCCGATCGTCTTGCACGGCGCGTCCCAGGCGTTGTAATCCGTCGAGTTCGGATCGCAAATGCTCTTCTTCGGAAAGACCACGGCATGGTTGCCGACGAAGAAGACGCCACCCTGTGGGCCGACGGTGAAGTCCGCCGTCGTGTTCGCGGCATTGCCGCCGCTGAGGCTGAGCGAGGGACGGCCAGCCGGAGCCAGCATCATGGTCACCGGCGCGCTGTTCGACGCCGCGCCCGATGGTGCGACGGGCCCGGAAAAGGTGTTGTCGGAGCAGCCCGCGAGGACCGCCATGACAGCCACGTTGGCGACGACGACCCAATAGTTGCGCTGACGCATATGTACCCCGCGAGTAGCGGAAGGCGCTCGAGCCCGCTCGCCAGGTGGAAAGGCGACGAGAAGCCGGAGCGGTACCAAACGAGGGCTAGTGACGCAGCGAGTCGGACGTCATCGTCCGCTCGTTTTCCCTGTGCTCTAGTCTACCGAGCCCGTCAGGTTCGGTCAATAGTGGGTTTACTGTCTAATAATAGAACAGTAAACCGATCCCTGATCCGCGGGTTCGCCAGGACCTCCGGTCGGCTGGCATACCGATGAAGCGCTTCGGTCACAAGTTCCGGCGCCAGGGGGCCGATCTCCTGTCCGAACTCCGCCGTAAGCCAAGCAGCCCCATAGACATCGCTCGGCCCCGCAAGCGACAATGCCTGCGCCAGGCGAGCCACCGCTTCATCCGGCCGACCGTCCTGAAGGGCGAATCGGAGCGCCAGAGCCTCCCCCAACTCGCGTCCCTGGAACCAGTCCAGTCGAGTCTCGAGGAAGGGACCGACCAACGCCGCCGCGGCTCGAGCCGACTCCACGGCTCCGTTGGCCAGCTCGCAGAGACCGAAGCCGGCCCGCGCCCCATACTCCACCTCCGCCTGTCCGATCCGTTGCGCCAGCGCCATGACCAGCTCGTAGGTCTCCCCAGCCTGCCGGATCCGTCCCCGGTCGCGCTCCAGGTGCGCGAGGTTGTACGTCGCGTAGAGCTGCAGCTCGCTGTTCTGCACGGCGGCGCAGAGATGGAGCGCCTCCCCGAGGTACTCCGCCGCCGCCTCGTAATCGCCGACCCGCGCCGCGAGCACGCCGGAGTTCAGGGCCGCTCTTCCCCAGAACTCGGTGAGGCCGGCCGTCCGCGCTTCGTCGGCCGCCGCACGGAGGACGCTCCTCGCCTCGTCCCAGTTGTTCTCGATCAGCTCGAGAATGCCGAGGTTGTTGAGCCGTCCGACCCGGCGCACGACGTCCCCGATGTCGGTCGCCAGTACGAGCGAGCGGTTGAAGAGCGACCGCGCCTGCGCCGCATCCTCGAGCTGGATCGTGATCGCCAGCCGATTGCACGAGTCGCAGAGCAGCGCCGGATCACCCACCCGTTCGGCGATCTCGACGCATTCCTCGGCGACTCGCTTGGCGGCCAACGGGTCGCCCAGCCGCCAGTGCGTCTGGGAGATGAGGAGCAGGATGGACGCACGCTCGGGATCGGCGTTCACCTCGCGCGCTTCCTGCTCCAGCGCGTTCAGGCCGGCGAGCGTGTCCTGGGCCGACTGGCCGCGGAGCATCCGGACCAGCATCCGGCTCCGTTTCACGCGCAGGGCGTGCAGACGGTCGCCCTGCTCGACGTACCAGGCCAGCGCCTGCTCGCAGAGCGCTTCGGCCTCCTCGTATCGCCCCGCCACCTCGGCCAGCGACGCCATCCGCACGCGGACCTCCGCCAGCGCCTCGAGCGACGGCGCGTTCCGTTCCGCCGACGCGAGCAGCGCGGACGCCGCCCCTGTTTCGTACAGTCCCAGCGCCGCATCCGCCGCCCGCAGCGCATACGCATGTGCCTGGAGTCCCTCGCCCGCGGCCTCGTAGTGCGCGGCGATCTCCGTCGGCGAGACGCCATTCCTCGTCGAGAGTACCCGCGCGGCCTCGAGATGCAGCGCGATGCCGCGGTCGTGGTCGAGCAGTCGGCGCGCCGTGCGAGCCACCTCCTCGTGGGCGAACGCGAGCGTCCCACGCACCCGTTCGAAGGTGGGGATCAGCAGTTCAGCCGCGGCCAGTCGGGCCAGTCCCTCCGCCACCTCGGCGGCCGGCAGGCCGGTCATGTCCGTAACCAGCTCCTCGTCGCAGTCACGCGACAGCACCGATGCGGCATCCAGCACGTCGCGGGCCGAGCGCGGCAGCCGTTCCATCCGTCGCTCGAGCAGTGCGTGCAGCGTCGTCTGAGGCGGCAGGTCCGCGGGCGGGCTCCAGCGCCACCGTCCGTCTTCGAACGTCAGATGTCCGCTCTCCTCGAGATCGCGCAGGAGGTGGGTGAGGAGGAGGGGGTTTCCCTCCGTGGTGCGATACACGTAGGTGAGCAGATCGCGACCGACATCCTCGTCGCGCAGCGCCCCCTCCAGCCATCGCTTCACGTCGTCGCGCGTCAAGCGGGTCAGCCGGATCTCGTGATGCCGCGGTCGCGTGGCGAGCCGGCTCCATCGCTCGGCCGCATCGTCGTAGTCCTCACCGCTGCGGAAGCTGAGCGAAATGAGGATCCGCTCGCTCTCCATCTGCGGAATGAGATACTCGAGCGCGTCCCAGGAGGCGTCGTCGACCCATTGCAGCTCCTCGAGATGCAGCACCAGCGGCCGCTGCTGGGCCGCGAGCCGCAGAAAGTCGGCGAGCTCCTCGAGCAGCCGGATCTTGCTGCGGCCGCGCGGCGGGTCGTTCGTCGGCCGCTCCAGCGACGCATCGAGTGAGGGAAGCTCTCGCCAGCTCCGGGTGCTCTTTACGGGCAGACGCCGTACTCCGCGGAGCACGTCGCTCCAGAGGGCGTACGGCGCGGACAAGGTGCTCTCACGCGCCGCGGCGATCACCAGCGAGCCGCCGCGCATCCGCACCTCCGGCTCGAGCGACCGCACGAGCGCCGTCGTACCCACCCCGGTCTCGCCGATGACCGCCGTCACTCGGCCGACGCCGCGCACCATGTCCTCGAGATATTCGGTGAACCTCGCGACCTCCTCGACCCGGCCGACGAAGCGGCCGACGTGGAGCGGGCGGCGGCTTCCCGACCGCGCGAGGGCGAGCCCGTCCCGTCCGACAACCTGCCGGGCTCCGCGCGCCGCAGCGTGGAGCGCCTCGAACGACTCCCCATCCGCCGGCGAGGCCGCGATGCCGAGAGAGAGGGTGAGCCGGAGGGAGCGGTCGGACGCACCACCGGAGAACACGTGGGCCCGACTCGCCGCGAGAAGCCGATGCGCGACGGTCTCCGCGATCGGCGCCGACGCCCCGAGCAGCAGCACCAGCTCGTCCCCCACCACCGACATCGCGTCCGTGCCACGCAGGTTGCGGCGCACGAACAGGTTCAGCTCCCGGATCAGCGCTTCGGTGCGCGTCTCGCCGAGATCCTGGCGGATCGCGTCCATCGCGTCGGGACGCAGCGAGCAGACCACCGCGCTGCGATCCGCCATCGCCGTCCTGGCGAGCGCCGAGAGGTCGTCGAAGGCGAGCTGGCGAGCGAAGTCGTCAGCGGGAGTGAGGAGGTTGATCAAGCGGCACTGGTCGGAGGCGGCGCGGGACGCGAGGGCGGCGGGGCGGCACGGCGCTCCCTACCTAGACGAACTTCCGGGCATTCCGCAAGAGCTTCGGTCGGTGGTTAACCTTTCCCGCCCCCCGGCGTCTTCCTGTTGTCTCCATCCGGATCCAGGCGATGCCCGTGCTGCCGCGTCTCTCGTTCTCCCTGCTGCTCGCACTCGCTGCCTGCTCGGTGCCGGCGGCGCGGACTTCATCGAATGGCGGGCAGCTTTCCCCACTTATCGTCGTCGAACCGACCGAACCGCGCGAGCAGACCGCCGACGAGCAGGTCCAGCAGGTGCTGAACCGACTCGCCTTCGGGCCGCGGCCGGGCGACGTCGCCGCGGTGCGGGCGATGGGGGTGGATCGGTGGATCGCTCTGCAGCTCGCTCCCGATCGTATCCGCGACGACTCGGCCGATGCAGTGGTCGCATCATATGAGATGCTCGGCCGCCCGACGAGCGAGCTGGTGAGCATGTACCAGGAAGGGCAACTCGCCGTGCGGAAGCTCCAGCGCCAGCAGGCTCAGAGCGGTGATACGAACTCGAAGCGCGACCTGCGTGCCGAGGTCCTTCGCAACGATCCGCAGCTCCGCGAGAAGCTTCGCCAGAATCAGCGAATCCTCCAGGACGTTCAGTCGGCCAAGCTCGCCCGCGCCGTGTCCAGCGACCGGCAGCTCGAGGAAGTGATGACGGATTTCTGGGAGAATCATTTCACCGTCTACGCCGGCAAGGGGCTCACCCGGATCTACATCCCCTCGTTCGACCGCGACGTCATTCGTCCTCGCGCCCTCGGAAAGTTCCGCGACCTGCTCGGTGCGGTGGCGAAGAGCCCGGCGATGCTCTTCTTCCTCGACCAGTGGCAGAGCTCCGCCGATTCCCTTCACCCGACGCTGGCGAGCGACCAGACGCCGCGCGCCGGACTCCGCGCGCGGCCCGGCGTGTTCGCGGCGCGGGCGGCGCGCCCCGCGCCACCTCGGCGCCGCGGGGGCCTGAACGAGAACTACGCGCGCGAGCTGATGGAGCTGCACACGCTCGGGGTGGATGGCGGCTACACCCAGGCCGACGTGATCGAGGTCGCCCGTGCTCTCACCGGCTGGACGATGAACCCTCGCGAAGGCGCCGAGTTCGTCTTCCGTCCGGCGATCCACGATGCCGGTGAAAAGGTCGTGCTCGGACACCGCTTGCCGGCGGGACGAGGAATCGAGGATGGCGAGGAGGTGCTCGACATCATCGCTCGCGACCCGCACACGGCGCAGTTCATCGCCCGCAAGCTCGCCGTGCGCTTCGTCAGCGACTCGCCGCCCCAGCCGCTGGTGGACCGCGCGGCGAAGACCTTTCTCGCCACCGACGGCGACATCCGCGAGGTGGTGCGGACGATCGTCACGAGCCCCGAGTTCTTCAGCCGCGCGGCGTATCGCAGCAAGGTGAAGACCCCGTTCGAGCTCGTCGCGTCGGCGCTGCGCGCCATAGGGGCAGCTCCCGATACCTCCATCCGGTCGGCACAGGTCGTGGCGTTTCTCGGACAGCCGATCTTCGGACATCAGGCGCCGAACGGCTGGCCGGAGACCGGCGAGGAATGGATGAACAGCGGCGCGATCCTCAATCGCATCAACTTCGGGCTCGCTCTGGCCGGCGGACGGCTCCCCAACGCCAGCGTGGCGCGGTGGTCGGAAGGGCAGCGTCTGCTCGGCGAGTCGCGCGATCAGCAGGTGGACGCGGTGGTGAATGCCTTCCTCGGCGGCCACGTCTCGCCCGATACGCGCGAGGTGCTGCTGAACGGTGAGAACCCACTCGTGGCGAAGCTCGGCGCGTCAGCCGGCGATTCTTCCCGCACCGTGGGCGAAGCGCCGGCGATGCAGGGAGCGGCGGCACGCCCGGTGGCGGCGGGGCCGCGCGGCGGCGGCGGCGCGGGCGGACTCGGTCGGCCGGTGCAGTTGAGCGGTCTGGCCCAGGTCGTCGGTCTGGCGATCGGCGCGCCGGAGTTCCAGCGGCGATGATGACGGCAATCGTGCAGGATGATTCTTCAACTGCGAGGTAGATGATGGATCGCCGAGTGTTCATGAAGTCCGGCGCGATGGCGCTGGTGACGATGGGGCTGAGCCCGAGCTTCCTGCGCCGGACGGCGTTCGGCGCCGAGCTGGTGAAGGGAGCGGCGGGCCGCGGTGCGGCGCGCGGGAAGACTCTCATCTGTCTCTTTCAGCGTGGTGCCGCCGACGCCCTGAACGTCGTCGTGCCATTCGGCGAAGCGGCCTATTACCGGCTGCGTCCGACCATCGCCATCCCTCGGCCGACGCTCGGCGCGGGCGCCGGCGGCGCCGTGGACCTCGACGGATTCTTCGGTCTGCATCCGGCGCTGGCGCCCATGAAGCCGCTGTGGGACATGGGGATCCTCGCGCCGATCCACGCCGTGGGAAGTCCGAGCAGCACGCGCTCGCATTTCGACGCGCAGGACTACATGGAGACCGGCACCCCCGACCAGAA
The DNA here is from genome assembly GCA_044449225.1 of Gemmatimonadales bacterium. GTDB lineage: Bacteria > Gemmatimonadota > Gemmatimonadetes > Gemmatimonadales > Gemmatimonadaceae > AG11. Next base: position 7,688 of record JBIOHU010000034.1, read on the forward strand.
GGGGACGCGCGACGGCTGGCTCAATCGTTATCTCGCCACGAAGGGGACCTGCGAGGCCGGCTGCGCGCACGAGTCGGCGCCGTCGCCCTTCCGGGCGGTGGCGATGACGCAGCAGACTCCGCGTATTCTCGAGGGCTCAGCGCCGACTATCGCCATGAACTCGGTCGACGAATTCAGCGTGCGCGCGTCGGGTCCGGCGGAGGACCGGCTCGAGGCGCTCTATCGCACCGGCTCTGCCGACGTCGTTCACGCGGCTGGTGGCGAGATGTTCGAGGCGGTGAAGATCCTCAAGGCGGCGGACCCGCAGAAGTATCTCCCCCAGCATGGCGCGGAGTATCCGAACTCGCAGTTCGGGCAGCGGCTGCGTCAGATCGCGCAGCTCATCAAGTCGGACGTCGGTGTCGAAGTGGCGTTCGCCGACGTGGGCGGCTGGGACACCCACGTCAACCAGGGCGGATCCACCGGTCAGCTCGCGGCGCGGCTCGACGACTTCGCGCGCTCCATCGCCGCGCTCGTCACCGACCTCGGCGACAGGATGTCGGACGTGACGATCCTGACGATGTCGGAGTTCGGCCGCACGGTGCGTCAGAACGGCAACGGCGGCACCGACCACGGCCATGCGTCGGCGCTGTTCGTCATCGGCGGCGACGTGAAGGGGCACAAGGTGCACGGACGGTGGCCGGGCCTCGAGCCGGAGCAACTCTATGAGGGACGCGACCTCGCGCTCACGACCGACTTCCGGTCGGTGTTCTCCGAGGTGGCGGCGAAGCATCTCGGCGCTTCGCGGCTCGACGCGCTGTTCCCCGGCTTCGACGCCGGGAAGAGCTCCTGGCTGGGAGTACTTTAAGAAGCCGTGAGCCGTGAAAGGTGAGACGTCCCGGCGTCAGAAGTGAAAGATCCGCCGCAGCACTTTGCCGATGCCCTCGGTCGCCTGCTTCACCGGATCGGGCATCGGCGAGAGGACGCCGGGTTGGGGATAGTCGTCCGGTTGCGCCTCCATGTGCACGTTGCAGATCTCGGTCGGCTCGGTGCCCGGCTTGAACCACTCGCGCGTGCGCTCGGGGCACCAGTCGTTGGCGAGCATGCCTGTGGTGGGATCGATCACGCGCATCGTCATGCCCGGCGGCGGCTGCCAGGCGTCGGCGGACGACGCGGGCTCGTGCCAACCGTTCAGGTAGAAGTCGGCCCACGCCGGCGCCGCGAGATGGCCGCCCGACGCATGCGGGGCGATGGGACGCGGCGTGTCGTAGCCGAACCAGACGCCGGCGACGAGTGACGGCGTGTAGCCGACGAACCAGACGTCGTCGGCGTCGTTCGTCGTGCCGGTCTTGCCGGCCACCGGACCGTCGACTCCCATGTCGCGCAGCACGCGGCCGGTGCCCTCGTCGACCACGCCGCGCAGCATCGTCGTGAGCTGGTAGGCGTCGCGCGGGTCCATCACGGTGTCGGGGGGCGCGATCTCGTCGCTCCAGAGCACCGTGCCGTCGGCCGCCTCGATCCGGCGCACGAGCCGCGGATGGACACGCAGGCCGCCGTTGGCGAATGGCGCGTACGCCGCCACCAGCTCCAGCGGCGTGACGTCCACCGCGCCGAGCGCGATCGCCGGCAGATCGGGCAATGGGCTGGTGATCCCGTTGCGCCGAGCGACGTCGATCACGTTGGGGATGCCGGCGGTCTGGCTCACGCGCACCGCGGCGGCGTTGGACGAGATGGCGAGCGCCCGGGCGAGAGTGATCGTGCCGGTGTACTCGTCGCCGTAGTTCGCCGGACGCCAGATCTTCCGTCCCTGCGCGACCTCGACCGGCTCGTCGTCGACGAGGGTGGCGGGGGTCATGCCGGCCCGGAGGGCGGCGGCGTATACGAACGGCTTGAATGCCGATCCCGGCTGACGGCGCGCATTGAAGGCGCGGTTGAAGCCACGCTTGCTGCGCCGTCCCCCCACGAGGGCGCGAATGTCGCCGGTCCGCGGATCGAGCGCGACGAGCGCGCCCTGCGCCGCGTCCTTTACCCGGCCGCCGGCGTACTGCGTCTCACGCGTGACGACGGTGGTCTGCTTGAGCACCGCGCGATCCGCCGCCTGCTGCGCGGCGAGATCGAGAGTCGTGTACACCGTCACGTCGCCGTCCTTGAGGGCGTCGGGAAGGATCGAGTCGATGAACACCCGCACCGCGTCGAGAGCGAGCGGCTCGTTCCCGGTGTCCGGGTGCCACTCGTCGTTGGCGATGCGCAGCGGAACCTGCTCCTCGCGGCCGGCCTGGGCGGACGTCAGATAGCCCGCGTCGGCCATCAGCGACAACACCAGATTCCGCCGCTTGAGACCACGCTCGAAGTGATCCCGCGGCGTGTACGCGCTCGGCCCTTTCGGGAGGGCGGCGAGCATCGCACCCTCGCTGATCGAGAGGTCGCTGACGTGCTTGCCGAACAGGTCGCGGCTCGCCGCCTCGACGCCGTTCATGCCATTGCCGAGGTAGATGACGTTGAGGTAGAGCTCGAGGATCTGATCCTTGGTGAGCTCGCCCTCGATGAGGCGCGTGAGGCGCAGCTCGATCAGCTTGCGTCGGAGGCTGCGGCCGTCGCGCTGGTTGACGAGGAAGGAGTTGCGCGCCACCTGCATCGTGATCGTGCTGAACCCTTCCCGCACGCCCATGTGGCGGACGTTGCTGACGGCGGCGCGGAAGAATCCTCGCCAGTCGAGGCCATTGTGCTCGTAGAAGCGACGATCCTCGGTGGCGAGGAAGGCTTCGCGCACGTGCAGAGGGATGTCCGACAACGGGACATTCACGCGACGGACGATCGCGATGCGCCCCAGGTAGCGATCGTTCCGGTCGACGATCCGTCCCCCCTCACCCGGCTTGAACGCGCGGATCTCGGCGCCGCTCGGGCAGCCGGCGAAGCCACAGCTCCCAAGCCACGCATCGAAGGCGATGACGCCGACGCAGAGCGCTCCGACGACGGTCAGGGAGCGCCAGCGGCGCTTCATCCAGACGCGAGCGGGCTCGGCCGGCGTCCGCAAGCGCTGGCGGAAGCGGGCGAGTCGCTCGGAGAGTCGGAACGATGGAAGTGGCACGAAGAGTGATTGGGTCAAGTAATGGTACGGCGGCTCGGGTAGCAGGTTTCCAGCCGCCGTCGCCGCCGATGCCTGTCCCGGGCGCAAGCCGATTATCCTTGCACCTGGACTGGATGCGCTCCTCCACCTTTCTGTGACCCCGAAGGACCGAAATGGATCGCCGTCTCATCGCTCTCGTCATCCTCTGCGCCGCCTGCTCCGGGGGCGCCGGATCCGACAAATCGTCCACCGCCGCTGCGGCGACCCGCGATTCCGCGGGGGGCAACGTCTCGGTCGCCGTCGCCTCGAGCGACTCGGAGCCGACGTCTCCGTCAGCGGCTCCGTCAGCGGCCGCGCTTCCGGAGAACCAGATGGGGCGCATTCCGGTGCTCGAGTACCACGTCATCGGCGGCGTGAAGAACGAGCTCTACACGCGCACGGCGGCGAGCTATCGCGCCGATCTGGAGGCCGCGTACAAGCTCGGCTACCGTCCGATCACCGTCGCGCAGATGCTCGACAAGGATTTCCGCGACGTACCGCCGGGAATGTCGCCGGTGGTGTTCGTGTACGACGATGCGTCGCCGTCGCAGTTCCGCTACGTCGAGAAGAACGGCACGCTGACGATCGACCCGACGAGCGGAGTGGGCATCTGGCTCGACTTCGCGAAGAGCCATCCGGGATGGAAGAACCGCGCGACGTACTGCCTGCTGAACGGCGCCGCGGCGGGGCACAACTTCTTCGGCGACAACCCGAAGTACGACGGGCAGAAGAAGGAATGGCGCTTCCCGAAAGTGAAATGGCTGGCCGACAACGGCTTCGAGCTGTGCGATCACACGCTCTGGCACATGAAGCTGAATCAGTATCCCGATGCCGCGGTCCAGGAGCAGATCGCGCGGAACGCGATGGGCATCGACTCGGCGGTGCCGGGCTACAGGATCCGGACGATGGCTCTCCCGTACGGGCTCTGGCCGAAGAACCGCCAGCTCGCCTGGCAGGGGAGCTGGACGGATCCGAAGACCGGCCAGACCCACAGCTACAAGTTCGACGCGGTGCTCGAAGTGGCGGGCGGTCCGGCGCGCAGCCCGTACGATCCCCAGTTCGATCCAAAGGCGATCACGCGAGTGCAGGCCGTGGGCGACCAGATCGTGCAGACGCTGACGAAGCTCGACCAGAGCCGGACCCGATTCGTGGCCAAAAGCAAGTGAGAGGTGAGGTGAAGCAAGTGAGAGGTGAATGGTGAGAGGTGACTGCGGTTGACGCGGTAGACTATTCACCTCTCACAATTCACGTCTCACCAGTTTTTCACGCGTAGCTCGCCGCCGGCTGTCGGTCGGTCGGCCGTAGTGCGGCGCCGAATCGATGGAACAGGTCGGGCCGGACCTTCATCGGGACCGTAACCTCGCGGTCCACCGCGACGGCCACGACTGGTTCGGCTGACCGCCGCGCCGGCACGCGCCGCACCCGCTTCGCCGAGTGCCACGCAGCGAGCAGGCCTGGCTCGTCGGCCCATGCGCTCGCGACGAGGGAGTCGAAGACCCGGACGGCGCGCCGGCTCTGGAGCAGCGCTACCCCGATTCCCACCGTCGCCCGATGGCGTTCGACGCGATGCACCGCACGCTCCCCGACCGCGTCGATCATCGCGTCGGCGGCCGCGACGAGCCGATCGAGGAATCCCTCACGCAGGCCGGCGTCGACGAACAGCGCCGTGTACGGCTCCGCCGCCAGCGCCATCCCGCGCGCCGTCGCCGCCAGGCGCTCGACGCTCGGCCGTCCGCGCGGCATGCGGAACGGCGCGAGCTCCGGCAGCGCCAACTCGGCCTCCCGCGCGATCTGCGACAGCGGCCGCAGATGATCGCGCACGAGCACGCGACGAAGCGCGCGCAGTCGTTGCGTCGTTCCCTTCCCCTGCAGCGCGCTCGCCTCCTGGTCGGCGATCAGGCTCGCGAGATCGGCGATCGCGGCGTCCATCCGTCGCCGGACGCTGGTTCCCGCGACGCCGGGAATCGACTCTGCCCGCTCATCCAGAAACGTCTGCGTCGACCGCAGCGACGCCAGCACCTGCCCTTGTACCGTTCGCATGGTCCCGTTCTCCTTCCATGACCTTCATGGACGTGATGTATCGATCGACGGCGATCGCGCCCCGGTCGGGAAACGCGTCGGATCCGTCTGGGATCGTCGAGTTTGGAGCGAGTCGTCCGGTCGTTCAGCCGCGAGCGGCGCCCGATTCATAGGGTGCGCACGTCGTCCCGGTGGTGCCGGGAGGCGATCGTCCGGTGCCAGACAACGATCAGAGTGTGGCAGTAATCGTTCAGCTGGTGCCAGTAAACGTTCATTTGGCCGCAGTGGCCGTTCGTTTGGTGGCAGTCCGCGTTCAGTTGGTGCCAGTGAACGTTCAACTGGTGACAATAGGCGTTCGGTCGGTGCCGGTGAACGTTCAATTGGTGCAAGTGAACGTTCGGTTGGTCGCACCACGCGTTCGGTTGGTGGCAGTCCGCGTTCAACCGGCGGCAGTAGCCGTCGAGACGGCGCTGGTCGCCGCTCGTTCGGTGGCGGCACGAGTTCAGCTTGGGCACCGGGCGCTCTGAGCAAGCCGGTGCGGTGAGTAGCGCTGCCGTTGATCCTTTGCCCTGCCATCTGCCCTGACGTTGACATCATGGCATCCCCGCCCCTGGTCGAGGAAAGTCCGTCGTAGCTCCCCCTACTAACTATTCCACCGCGGAAGGCGAAATGATCGATGGGAGACGACGAAAAATCTCGTTGACCCCGAATTGAGGCGCTCCAGCAACCTGCGAAGAATCATCGCCACTCCAGGTCGCGATCTCCCGGAGGGCCGAGCGCGGTGAATGGCCTACGCAAAAATCCCGTCGAGTGATTCAGCTCACAGGTTTCGGACATTCTGTCATCTTATCCACACACTGTCGTGCCAGACGACAGTGAATGTGGATAATGTCACAAAACAGGGGTATTTCTGTCACAAAATCCCTCTTGAGAGTTCGTCGGCGATCCGCGATCGTGGTGGCTCAGTATGGTTGGCATCAGTGCGTCCACGGATGCCGCCCACCGTCCGGAGGTCATCGGTGATGGATCAGACAGGAAGCACGCGGCACCTTCCGTTTTTCGCCGAGCTTGCGGCACTCGAGGATGGCAACCCCTCCTGGCGCGCGGTGAGCGGCGGGCTGGTGGTGCTGCGCCTGGTGGACGCCTGGATCGAGGAAGGGTCGGCGGCGGTGGCGGCCGACGGCTGGGGGATCCGGTCGGTGGAGGCGGCGATCGAGGAGATGCCGTCGGGGATGCCGGCGCGCGCGGTGCTGCGGAGCGTCGTGGCGGCGTTGAAGTCGTCTCCCGCGAACGAGATGCACGCGATCGCGCCTCGGCTGATGGCGTATGCTCGGTCGCTGGATCTCGACGCGAAGTGGGCGCTGGCAGCGGACGTCTACGAGACGATCATCGCGCACGTCCATCCGGTCGAGGAGAGCGACGTGGCGATTACGGCCTATCTTCGCCGCGCATTCTGCGAGCGCAGCGTTGGCGAACTCGATGCAGCGGTCGCGAGCTACGAAGCGGCGAGCAGGATCGCACTCGAGGTAGACGACCTTTTCGGCGTGCTGCGCGCTCAGATCGGTACCGCAAAGATTGCGATGGCGCGAGGCAATATGCCCCAAGCTGAAACACTGCTCGACGACACCATCGAGAGTGCCAGGAAGCACGAGCTCAAGGACGTGCATGCGATGGCGCTCCAGGATCGCGCAGCCGTAGCGCACCTGCGTGGAAGCTACGATCACGCCGTGCGCCTGGCGTACACGGCGTTGGAGATGACAACGGACGCAAAGAACCGCGACCGTCTCCTGACCGATATCGCAGGCTCGTTCTACATGCTTGGCGCCCGAAGCGCGGCTCGCGATGCCTACACCGTAATCGAGGCAACAGCGCAGGAGCAGTATCAGCGCTGGGTCGCGACAATCAACTTGATGGAAATCGCGGCGACTGAGGGATCGATGCCGCTATTCGAGCGATTCCGTCGGAACCTGATTGCCTCGCCTCTGCCGCCCAATCTCGAGGCCGAGTTGCACCTGCACGCTGGGATCGGATACGAATCTCTCGGCGAGCCGAAGGCGGCACATGGCTCGTTGGAACGAGCACGCTCGATCGCATCACGATACGGATACAACCAGATCGTGTTTCAGAGCGATGACGCCCTACAGCGATTGGAAAGGGCCGCGCCTCGTTGCGCGACCCCCGAAGAGCTTCCCGTTCCCGACCAGCTGCGAGATGTGGCAGAGAGCCTTAGTGAATTGCGCCGCAAGGTCACAATCACGATGTAAACCCGCGCGGCCAATCAGCCATCGCTGCCGCTGACGACGATCGCAGTCGTATCATCGTGCCGCGGAGCGGTCGTCGAGACGCCGCACGCAGTGATAACCAGGGAGGCAATAGCGACGACAAGCAGGGACAGTTGGCGGCGGGACATGGGCGGCTCCGGTAGGGGCGGGCGTTGACTTCGAACGACTGCCCCGAACGTAGGGTCGCGATGCGGCGCGTAAACCGGCATTTTGTGACAAAAAACCGGCTTTTTGCGACATTCTTCAAACGCGCGCCCCTTGCACGTCGTCGCCTACCTTCCCCGCCACCTGCTCAGCCATCTCCGGATCGTGCTCGGGAATGCCCATTCCCTCAGCACGGCGGCGGACCCGGCAGAGCTGCACGCGATGCTCGGCGTGGAGGACGCGGACCTGCTGGTGCTGGACCCGTCGGCGCGCGAAGGATCGCTCGCCGAGGAGCTCGAGGAGATCATCGCGCGACACCGGTCGCTGCCGGTGATCGTCTACACCACGCTGACCCCGCACGCGATGCGGCTCGTGGTGCGCCTCGCGAGGGTTGGAGTGCAGCATGTGGTGTTGAACCGGTTCGACGACGAGCCGCGACGCTTCCTCGAGCTCATCGAGCGCGTCCCGGTCCATCCGATGGCCGAACTGCTGTTGCAGGACCTGGCGGCGCCTCTCGCGATGCTGCCGGTGGTGCTCGCCCGCGCGATCGAACAGCTCGTCCGTTCGCCCTCGCGTGCGAAGAACATTCCGGAGCTGGCGGCGATGGCGGGGATGACCCCCCGCACCCTCTACCGCCATCTCACGCCGGCGGGGCTGCCGCCCCGTCATCTGATCGTCTGCGCGCGGCTGCTGCGGGCCTACACGTTTCTGCGGGAGCCGGCCAGTCGCCTGAAGGAAGTGTCGCTCAAGCTCGGGTACGCCGAGCCGCAGCACCTGAGCGAGCAGTTGCGGGAGTGGACAGGGCTCGCGCCGAAAGCGGTCCGGCGCGACGTGGGTCCATCGGAGTTCGTGCACCTGCTCGTCGAGCACCTTCGGCGCGCGGATGCGACAGAGGAGGACGCCGTCGAGCCGGTATGACGCCGATGCCGCGAGGATGCGGAGCGAGGGTGACCGAACGATGAGCGAAACCGAGGAACCGATGAACGAGGAGAGGGTGCGGGTTCTGGTGGTCGACGACGAGCCGTCCATCTGCAAGGCGCTGACGATCGCCCTGCGGCGGGCCGGCTACGACACGCTGTCCGCCCAGTCGGGCGACAGCGCGCTCGCCCTGCTCGCCAGCGAACACGTCGACGTCCTGCTCATCGACCTCCGCATCCCCGACACCCGCGGCGACGTGGTGTTCGAGCTCGCCGCCGCCACGCATCCGCACCTCCGCCATCAGACGATCTTCATGACCGGCGACATCTCCGAGCGCGGCGTCCAGCTCGTGACCTGGTGCAAGTGCCCGCTCCTCTGCAAGCCGTTCGAGCTGAAGGAAATGATCAAGGCGATCGACCGCGTTGCCCCGACGCAGCATCGCGACTCGCGGGGGAGAAGCGCGTAACTACCTGTGAGACGTGAGACGTGAGCCGTGAATCATCAACACCGTTGACCATTCACCTCTCACTCTTCACCTCTCACCTGCTGTTCCAGTTCCCCCCACCGCTCCACCGCGCGGCGCAGATGCGGGATGACGATCGAGCCGCCCACGATCAACCCGACCGACGCCGCCTCGAACAGCTCGGCCCGCGTCACCCCTTCCTCGCGACACCGCACCAGGTGATAGGTCACGCAGTCGTCGCAGCGCAGCACGAGCGACGCGACGAGGCCAAGCAGCTCCTTCGTCTTCACGTCCAGCGCGCCAGCTTCGTAGGTGCGGCCGTCGAGGGCGAAGAAGCGGTTGATCACGAGGTTGTTCTCGCCGAGGATCTCGGCGTTCATTCGCTCGCGGAACTGCCGGAACTCGGCCAGCGCGCCGGCGGCGGCGCTGTCGTCGCGGGCGTGATCGTGCGGCGGGGACACGCTCACAGCACCCAGCCCTTGAGCTTCGTGATCGTCTCCTCGAGGGCACGCCGCTCGTCGGCGCGGCTCGCTTCCGCCCACAGTCCTTCGTACGTCCGCACCGCGAGGTCGAGCGCGTCGGGATCGTGCTCGGCGCCGGCGAGGCTGGTGGCATTGTCGGCCAGCGCTGCACGGGCGAGCTGGTCGGCGGGAAAGCGCCCGGACACCCGCTGCCATCGCTCCAGGCGTGCTCGCGGATCCGATTCCGCGAGGGCCCAGAGGTGCCAGGCGCCGCGATTGCCGTCGTCGACGGCGATGGCGCGCGTCGCCAACTGGCCGACGACGTCGGCGCCACGGCCGGTGAGCCAGTAGGCGTTCGCCAGCACCACCATCGCCTGCGCGTCGTCCGGCCGCGCGGCGACGACGCGCTCGTAGACGGGAATCACCACCTCGGGCAGGTCGTGATACGGCGCCGAGGCGGCGAGCAGGAGGTCGGGATCGCTCGTCCGCGCGATGGCGTTCACCCGGTCGAGCAGGGCTCCGACGTCGTTCTGCCGATGGTACTCCTCCACGGCGGCGGCGAGGGATTCGGCGGGGTTCGAGGGAGTGGAGAGCATGAGCGAAAGCTACTCGGCCGGGGACGACCCGGCAGCCGGGCTCGGCCCGCCCGGGGTGAGCGACCGGGATGTCGAGCCGGCGAGGAGAAAGGGCACAACCTCCGTCCGCCCCGGGGGTATCGGTCCGGGATCCTGGACCGGCACGAACTTCGCACCTCGGGCCGTGGGTTGCGCGAATCGCTCGCATTGGCGATACTCTGGCATCCGACGGTCCGACCGCGTTCCGCGTCCGACTGGCGAGCAACGATTCGCGGCAATCCCAGTGGCCCGTCTGCGACGGGTGCACGAGGCGAGAATCATCGCCGCGCCCCAAGAAGAACCATCGCCTGGCCCCGCGTGAGGTATCCGCGCCGGCGGACGATCGAGGCACCAGCAC
>JBIOHU010000035.1:0-17963 GCA_044449225.1 Gemmatimonadales bacterium
ACGTCGGTGTTTCCGACCGGACTCTCGCCGGCGCTGGTGGAGCGGATGCAGGCGGTCGCGCTCGAGGCGTTCGGCGCGCTGCGGCTCCGCGACTACGCCCGCGTGGATCTGCGAGTCTCGGCCGACGAGGAGGTCTACGTGATCGAAGTGAATCCGAACTGCTATCTCGAGCGGACGGGAGAGTTCTCCCGTGCGGCGGCGGCGGCGGGGCTCGCGCACGGAGCGCTGGTGGGGCGGATCCTCGAGCTGGCGCTGGCGCGATACTCGAGGTAGCAGCGACGGGAGTGGCGGAAACGAAAGAAGCCGGCGCGTTGGCGCCGGCTTCTCCGTTTACGACGACGAACTTACTTCTTGGACGACTTGCGGGCGGACTTCTTCGCGCCACGCTTCGCCGTCTTCCGACGAGCACCCTTCTTCGCACCGGCCTTCTTCGCCGACGACTTCTTGCGGGCCGATCCCTTCTTGGCGCTCTTACGCGCGCTCTTCTTTGCCGCCATGGTAATCTCTCCATTGAAGGAGTGGAACGCCCGATCGAACCCCCGGTGGTTCGTACGAGCCAGCGGTCAGCACCGTAGCGCTTTCCCGCCGCTGCACGATCTCATGGCGAGACCGTGAAGACACGGCGATGCAGCCGACTTACACCGCATCGCTCAAGCTTGTGAAGTTGAAATCCCTGACTTTCAACGGTGGCACCATGATCGCCTGTCCCGGTCCGCCATCCTCGCTCGCGCTCACCCGAACCGGCATGCCGAGCGCCTCGAGGTTGTTCAACATGAAGACTGGCGAGTCGTTAAACCGCAAATTCTTGACCGCGCGGGTGATTTTCCCGTTTTCGATCAGAAACGTTCCGTCGCGCGTGAGTCCGGTGTAGAGGATCGTTCGCTGGTCGACCGGCCGCAGATACCAGAAGCGAGTGACGAGCAGACCACGCGTCGTGGATGCGATCATCTCCTCCATCGTGCTCGACCCGCCACTCATCTTCAACGACCCACCGCTCGCCGTCGGAGCAACGCCCTTCTTCTGAGCCCAGTAACGATCGTAGTCGAGAGTCGTCACGACTCCCTTGTCGATCCAGACGCTCCGGCGGGTCGGCAACCCCTCGCTCGTGAAGGGGGAACCGGCGACATCGGGGTCGAACGGATCGGAGAGGATCGTGACGCGCTCGTCGACGACCTTCGTGTCGATCTTGTTTCCCCCGCCTGGCTTCGAGAAGAACGACCGTCCCTCGTCGGCACTGCGCGCGTTGAGCGCCCGGGCGATGAACTGGATGAGATTGCCCACCGCCGTCGGCTCGAAGACGACGGTGTAGCGTCCGGGCTCGATGGCGACCGCGGCGCGGGAGGCTCGCGCTTTCTCCGCCGCGCGCGCACCGAGCGCCGCTGGATCGATGCGCGACCAGTCATAGTGCGACTCGCCCGCCCAGCCGGAGCCGGCGCCGTCGGGCGTCCGCACGGTGGTGGTGAGCGCGGTGGCGGTGCCCCGCGTGTAGGCGAACAACCCGTTCGTATTGGCGACCGCGTTCCCGCCGGCGCGTGCGTCGAGAAAGCCGGTCGACACCAGCTTCGCCTGCGAGGCCGGCGCGGTGATGGCGCGAACGGCATCCGCCCGTCCCTGCGGATCGAGCGCGGCGGTGGCTTCGGACCAATTTCGCCCCGGCTGGTATTCCTGCGGATCGAGCTCCGGGAGGAATTCCGGATCTTCCGGCGACAGCCGCGCCAGGCGCTCGGCCGTCTGAACGGCGTGCTGCAGCGACGCGTCGTCGAGCTGGTTGGTGGTGCTCGACGCGCTGCGGCGGCCGACGTGGGCCGTGATGGTGACGGACGTGTCATAGCTGTCGCCGCCGGTGGAGACCTGATTGACGGCGAAGCGCGTGTTGCCCTGGCTGGCGCTGGCGATGTTGACCCGCGCGCCGTCCGTGGAGGTGACGAAGGCGAGCGCCCGCTTGGCGATCGCCTCGCACTCCTCGCGCGAGAGATAGCGCGCCGATTGGGCGAGGTGCCGGAGCTCGCTCACGCCTTGCGTCTGGTGTTGATCACGTTGATGTCGTGGAAGCGGCTCGGCACGCAGCCATGCGTCACGGCGTTCACCTGGCTCGGCTGTCCCTTCGCGTCGTTGAAGGCGCCGCCGAGATGGTAGCTCGACGCTCCGCCGATCATGTCGAGCGCGCCCCAGAAGTCCGGGGTGCGCATCTGGTAGGCGACGTCCTTGAGCATGCCGGTGATCTTGCCGCCCCTGATCTCGTAGAAGAGCTGTCCGCCGAACTGGGCATTGTACCGCTGCTGGTCGATCGAGAAGCTACCGTCGCCGATGATGGCGATCCCGCGATCGGTCGCCGCGATGAGGTCGTCCCAACCGATGTCCTTTGTGCCCGGGAGCAGCGAGACGTTCGGCATGCGCTGGAACTGGACGTCGGACCAGCTCTCGGCGTACGAGCAGCCGTGGGAGCGAACGGGCCGACCGCTCTGCCGATAGTAGTCGGCGAGGTATGGTGCCTGCTCGCGGGTCGTCTGGTAGTCGACGAAGATGCCGTTCCGGATGATGTCGAAGCTCTCCGGCTTCACTCCTTCGTCGTCCCAGCCGACGGCCGAGAGGGAGCCGGCCTGCGAGCGATCGCCACGGATGTTCATGAGGGGCGAGCCGAACCGGAGCTTACCGAGCACCTGTTCGGGAGGGGCGACGAAGCTCGTGCCGGCGTAGTTGGCCTCGAACCCGAGCGCGCGATCGAGCTCGGTCGGATGCGCGACCGACTCGTGAACGGTGAGCCAGAGATGCGACGGGTGGAGCACGAGATCGTAACGGCCGACGTCGACGGGCTTCGCGCTGATCTTCTGCACCGCCTCGGCGGCCCAGCGCGGCGCGGTCTCGACGAGCTTGGCGTCACGGACGTGCTCGTAGCCTCGCCCCATCGGCGCAATCTCGTTCGTCGAGCGCGTCTGGAAGTCGGTCATGTCCGACGACACCGCCGTCACCGTCATTCGCGGCTGGGTGCGATAGATCGTCTGGACGATGTAGGACCCGTCCGAGGAGGCGAAGGTCTTCTCCTCGCGGAGGAAGAACATGCTCGAGTTCACGAATCGCGCGCCGCCCTTGAGAGCCGCGGCATTGGCGGCGAGGAGCACGCCGACCTTCTCCTCGACGGGAATCGTGAACGGATCGATCTCGATCGGCGTGCGCCAGACGCCGTCTGGCGTCGGCGAAACCGGAGCGAGGGTGACGGGGCGGACGAGAGTGACACTGTTCGCTCGCGCCTGAAGCGCCGCCTGGCGGGCGACGCGCGCGATCTCCTCCCGAGTGATCTCGCGGCTCGCGGCGAAGCCCCAGGCACCCCCGACGAGCGCGCGGACGCCGAAGCCCTCGGTCTCGTTGTCGACCATGCCCTGCACGCGCTGCTCGCGCGTGAACACCGACTGCGAGCGATTCCGGGAGAAGCGGACGTCGGCATACGTCGCACCGGCCGAGCGAGCGGCGTCGAGGGCGACGTGGGCGAGTTCCTTGAAGTCGGGATCGCCGAGGAAGGTCGGCGACGAGGGGGTCGCGCGGAGGGCGGCGGCGCGGGCGGCGGCGGGAACCGCGGCGAGTCCGGCGATCGCGGCGGCGGCAACTGAAGTCGTCCTGACGAACTCGCGGCGGGAAGAACCCACGCAATACCCTCGTCGATCGTGTTCGTGCGGTGCGCACCCGGTCGAGCACACAGCGATCCGTTGCAACTCGCGCGAATATAGGAACGCGCGAAATGCCACGCAATAGTGAATCGCGCGCGCGCGCGTCGACGGACTTCCGTCCGCCGCGTCGAGCGGTTTGGTTTCGAACACGCCTCGTGTCGAGGCGAGACGACGTATCCGACTCGAGAGCGAGGCGCCTGTGAGAGCGCTGGTGAAGGAGAAGGCAGGTCCCGGATTCGTGCTGCGCGACGTGCCGCGTCCGCAGATCCGCGACGACGAAGTGCTGATCAGGGTGCGGCGCGCCGGTGTGTGCGGCACCGACGTGCACATCTACGAATGGGACGCGTGGGCGCAGGGACGCTGCACGCCGCCGTTCACGGTGGGGCACGAATTCGCCGGCGACGTCGAAGAGGTCGGCCGACTCGTCACCGACGTGGCCGCGGGCGACCGGGTGACGGCGGAGGGACACATCGTCTGCGGCCGCTGCCACCTCTGCCGCACCGGTAATGCGCACGTGTGCCCCAACACGAGGATCATCGGCGTCGACCGCGACGGCTGCTTCGCCGACTACATCGCCATGCCGGCGACGAACGTGTGGCACCTCGACGACGCCGTCTCGTACGAGATCGGCGGCATCCATGACCCGATGGGGAACGCGTTCCACACCGCGCTCGTGGGAACGGAGATGCCGGGCAAGACGGTGCTGATCACCGGCTGCGGACCGATCGGCATCTTCGCCGTCGGCATCTGTCGCGCCGCCGGCGCCTCGCGGATCATCGCGAGTGACGTGAATCGGACGCGGCTCGCGCTGGCGCGAACGATGGGTGCGCACGACGCCGTGACGCCGGCCGAAGCCGAGCACGCCGTGCGCGTCGCGACGCAAGGGTTGGGGGTGGACGTGGTGCTGGAGATGTCCGGAGTGCCGAGCGCGATCCACCAGGCGTTCGCGTTCGTGCGGGTCGGCGGCCGAATCCAGATGCTCGGCATTCCAGCCAAGCCGATCGAGGTGGATTTTGCGACGGAGATCATCTTCAAGGGCGTCACCGTCTACGGTGTCGTCGGACGAAAGATGTACGACACCTGGATCCAGATGACGCAGTTCCTCCGGTCGGGCCAGTTCGATCCGACGCCGGTGATCACTCACCGATTCCCGCTCGAGCGGTTCGACGACGCGATCGCCGCGATCAAGGGCGGCGAGGCGGGCAAGGTGGTCTTCGAGATCGGGTAACGACGGCTCGACCGGCCGCTGGCCCCGGGCGGGGTTTCGTCCCCAACACGGTTTCGGTGCGCTCGCATCGGACCATCCCGACTCCTTCCTTCAGACATGTCACTCAACAGCGCGTTCACCGCCGATCTCGAGTCCAGACTTCAGCAGCTCCGCGACGATCGGGTGTTCAAGCACCTCAACTATCTGGAGTCTCCGCAGAACGCGCGGGTGCGGATGGAAGGCCGGGGCGAGGTGCTCATCCTGTCGTCGAACAACTACCTCGGGCTGTCGGCCGAGCCGGCGGTGGTGAAGGCGGGCATCGCGGGGCTGGAGCAGTACGGGGCGGGCACCGGCAGCGTACGGTTCATCTGCGGAACGTTCGTCATCCATCGCGCGCTGGAGGCGGCGCTGGCGCGATTCGTCGGAACGGCGGCGTCGATGTCGTACGTCTCGGCATGGAACGCGAACGAAGGCCTGACGGCGACGGTGGTGGAGGAAGGCGACTTCGTGGTGTCGGACGCGCTGAACCATGCGTCGATCATCGACTCGATCCGGCTCGCGAAGTCGATCACGAAGTGTCAGACCGCGGTGTACAAGCACGCCGATCTCGACGATCTGCGCGCCAGACTCGCCAACGCGCGGTCGGCGAAGCGCCGCATCGTCTGGAGCGACGGGGTCTTCTCGATGGAAGGCTCGATCGCCCCCCTGCCCGATCTCCTGCAGATCTGCCGCGACCACGACGCCGTGCTGGTGATCGACGACTCGCACGCGACGGGAGTGCTGGGGAAGACGGGGCGAGGCACACCGGAGCATTTTGGCATGCTCGGCGAGGTCGACGTCATCACGTCGACGCTTGGCAAGGCGCTCGGAGGCGCGGCGGGCGGGTTCGTCGCCGGTTCGGCCGCGCTGTGCGACTACCTCACCCAGCGCTCGAGGCCGCAGCTTTTCTCGAACGCCCTGCCGCCGACCGTCGCAGCGAGCGCGCTGGCATCGGTGGAGTTCATCGAGCAGCATCCGGAGCGGGTCCAATTGCTGCGCGACAACTCACGCTATTTCCGCGAGCGCCTCATCGAAGCGGGGTTCAAGCCGCTGGCGGGTGAGACGCCGATCATCCCGATCATCGTCGGTGAGACGGCGGCGGCGATCCAGATGAGCGACCTGCTTCTCGCGGAAGGAGTGTTCGTGACGGGCTTCGGATTCCCCGTCGTCCCGCAAGGGCAGGCGCGGATCCGTTGCCAGATCTCGGCCGCGCACACGAGGGCAGACCTCGACGAGGCGCTGGCGGCGTTCGGGCGGGTCGGACGGAAGTTGAAGCTGATCTGACGCCGATCAGCGGCCGACTCGCCGTACGGCGATCACGAGCCGCTTCCAGCTCACTGTCCCGGGCTCGACGCGGCTGACCTGGGCGGCGTAACGCGCGCCGTCGAGCATGCGCGGCGCCATCCAGGCGTTGACGTCGGGAGAAAGGTGCCCGACGACGTCGCCGCCTGGCGCGTGGACCCACACGCTGGGCTCATCCACCCCGGGAGGATCGGGGACGAGAATGAGGGGGTCCCCCTCCCGGAGGCGGCGCACGACGGAGGCACGCTCGGCGAAGACCGTGCCGTAGACGGGGGTCTCGAAGCGCGGGGTGTCGGGCAGGATGGACGACAAGGCGACTCTCCGCCGGCTGGTGACAGGTCGCCCGGATCGGTCCGGCGAGCGCACCGTAGGGTCAGGTTACGCACCGGCCGTTCCACCGGCCAGGCCGCCCGTTCGTGACCCCTGGGGCGCCCTCCTCGTCCCAGGCATGAGCCCGCAATTGCAGGCGATCGGGCACGATCTCTCTTCTCGAGGCTTTCTGATATGCGACTCCTCCGTGTCCTCGCGGCGGCGACCAGCTTTGCCGCCTTGCTCGCACAGCCGAGCGCGGCACAGGAAGGACGGCAGTTCAAGGATGCGTGGTTCTGGGGAGCCAAGGGCGGAGCTCTCGTCTACTCCACGAACTACACGACGGACAATGCGGTCGCGCCGCTCGCCGGCATCGACTGGATGATCACGCGGACCCATGGGGGTCTGTACGTGACGGTGGATCAGGCGTTCTTCTCATCGACAGGCGCCTTCAAGGAGATCGGCACGACGGGGCTGCAGGACCGCGTGGTGACGCTGAACAACCTCCAGCGCATCTCGGCGGCGGCCGTCGGCTTCCCGATGCAGAGTCCGACCCTGCACCCGTACGTGGGGCTCGGGATGGGAATGAATCGCATCGGCAGCGTCGGGTCGACATCGCCGTTCGCCAACAACGCGCAGCTCAATGCCGCGACGGACAGCGTGCAGAGCAAGCGGGTGTCGTTCGCGCCCTTCCTGATCGCCGGCGTGCAGAAGCGACTGCCGGCGTTCTCGGTATTCGCGCAGGGCACGGGCACCTTCCTGCACAACGAGTTCTTCCTCCACAATCCGCGCCCAAAGGTTGGAATCCAGTACACGATCGAGGGCGGCATCCGGTACAACATCGGCAGCTCGATCGATCGCGCGAGGTGACGCAGCGGCGTGAGGCGCTCGCGCCTCACGCGTAGGTCGGTAGGTGCGTAGGCCGGTAGGTGGGTAGGAATTCGGAAGGGCACACCGGAACAGCCCGGTGTGCCCTTTTCGTGTTTCGGTCCGCCGAGATGGCTGTGGCACCCGCACCGCGACCAGGCGGGCTCGGAATCGCCCCTCCGGAGGGCTCCACGAAGGCATGAAGGCGGCCTCGCGGGCGACGCAGTACGGTTTTCAGATGACGGAGTAGCAGTCGCAGGCGACGCCGTGCGGCTCCCGGATGACGAAGTGCGACTCCCGGACGACGCAGTGCAGCTCCAAGCTGACGAAGTGCAGCTCCGAGATGACCGAGTGCAGCTCCGAGATGACGGAGTGCAGCTCCGACATGACGCAGTGGGACTTTCAGATGAGGCAGTCGCGCTCGTAGTTGACCACTTTCGAGAACGAGATGACGATTCATACCTCGCAGGAAGCGGCGCGAGCCGCGCAGGACGGACTTGTCGTCCGATAGGCCTACGCCCGGAGCGCAGCCCGCATCGGGTACAGGCATAGGCGGACAGGTATGACAACACGACGAGGGGCACACCGGCTGTTCCGGTGTGCCCCTCCCGAGTTGCTACCCACCTACGCGCCTACGCAGCTACCCACCTACGCGAAGCGCCCCCCGATACGCCGTCCTCGTCATCCGCCGCGGCGTCGGCGACACGAATGGGTCGTCGCGCACCAGGTAGCGCAGCGGCCATTCGGCGGCCTGGGTGATGCCGATCCTCGGCGTGACGTCGACGTCGGCATCGGCGATCTGGGTGCCGGTGCGTATGACGACAGCGCCCTCCTGAAGGGAGACGCCGTTCAAACGGCCGTCGATGCCCATGGCCAGACAGAGCTTGCCGGGTCCGTTGGTGAGTTCACGATCCACCCGCACCCTGGCTCGTCGCTCGCGCATGAGGTCGATGCCGCGAATGGGAGCAACGGCGCGGACGAGGACCGCCGCGCCATGTCCTCGCTCGCGCGTGACTGCATTGAAGCACCAGTACATGCCGTAGATCAGATAGACGTAGGCACGTCCCGGCGGACCAAAGAGATGAGTCGTGCGTCGAGTCAGGCCGGCGGCGGCATGACAGGCCGGATCGTCCGGACCGAGATACGCCTCGGTCTCGACGATGCGGCCTGTCGTGACGCCGCTCGGCGTGGTGCACACCAGCACCGCGCCGAGCAGCTCACGTGCGACGAGCTCGGTGGGGCGATCGTAGAATCGCGCCGGAATCGCGTGCCCGAGACGAGAACGCCGCGCAGGAGGCGCGGCGTCCCCGATCATGCTTCGGCGCGAGCCGTCGGCTTTCTGGCTCGCGTTTTCTTCGCCGCGGGCGACTTCTTCGCCGCCGTCTTCCTGGCCGCGACCTTTGCCACCGGCGCATCGGCAACCGACGCGCTCCGCTTCGCGACCGGCTTGCGGCCGCGTGTCTTGCGTCCGTTCGTCGACGACACGTCGGCCGGTGCCTCCGCCGCGACAGCCGCCGAGGCGATGGACGGTTCGACGACGGCGGGGACGGGCGTTGGCGGGGCGACGACGGCACTCCGTGCTGGTCCGACGACGCCGATGCTGAGGAGGCCGGCGGGGGGAGTGCCCGAACGGCCCGGGCGCCCACGACCGCCGCCGCGAGGACCCATGCCCCGCGGCGCTGCCGGAATGCTGGCAACCGCCGGCGCGTTGGCGGCCGCCGTCTTCGCGAGCTGTGCGGAGACGGATTCCGCGTCGGCGGCGCGAGCGATCTCGAAGTCGTCGCCCCGACGGCGCAGATCGATCACATCGCCGTCGTGCGCATCCTTGAGAATGCGTGGGAAGTTGCGGTCGCTGAGGCTTTCGCTATCGCGGCCGAGCAGCTCCCGCGCCTTGGCGCGAACCTCGCCGGCCCGCACGGACTCGTCGCCCGTGGTCAACGCGGCAACCGAACGCCGCACGAGGTCATAAGCCTCGTCACGCGTCAGGCGTTCGCCACTGGCGCCGATCTGCACGCCGGCGTCGGCGCGCGGGGCCGCCTCGGGACGAGGCGGACGGGGAGTCCGCTCGCGACCGCGGTGCGGCGTCGGCTCGGCAGGCGCCGCGGACTCGATGGAGAGTGGAATGCCTTCCGGCGCCGTCGGCGGCGCGGTGGCATCATCGCCCACGTCGGGCGTCTCGGCGCCGGCCGCGCGCGGGCGGTCTTCGCGGTCGCGTCCACGACCACGGCGGCCGCGACGACTGCGTCCTCCTTCCCGCTTGCCGTCGGCAGCGACCACCGGCTCGGTGCGCGCCGTCTCGTCGGCCGCAGCCGTCTCGGCCGCGCGCGCGTCGCCCGTGGCGCCGCTGGGGAGGCCGATCTCGAGCTGTCCATTTTCGAGCTTCGTCGCCGAGAGCAGGCCGCGATGCACGGCGTCCTGGACGAACCGGGAGAACTTCGCCATCCCGAGATCCTTCTCGTCGAACGAATTGTCGATCTCCTGCATGACCTGCTTGAGGCGGTCGGAGCGCATCACGTCTCCGTTGCGCTTCATGCGCTGAACGGCCTCCGTGACGAGTTCCCACGGGTCCCACTTCTTCGCCGGCTCGTCCTCGTTGTTCTTCACGAGGCCGGCGAGGGCGTTGTAGCTGTAGTACTCATCGCAGTTCATCACGAGCAGATCGCTCGACGATTCGCGGATGCCGACGCCGATGACGTACTTGCCGTACTCCTTGAGCTTCGTGACGAGGCTGGCGAAGTCGCTGTCGCCGGAGAGCAGGATGTAGGTGCCGATCTCGGAACGGGTGAAGACGAGCTCCATGGCATCCACGGCGAGCCGGATGTCGGTGGCGTTCTTCTTCGACGAGCCGTACGCCGGGGCCATGATCATGTCGATCGAGGATTCGGCGAGCGGGACGATGTACTGCGGGTAGCGACGCCAGTCAGCGTAGGCGCGCTGGACGGCGACCTTGCCCTTGATGATGTCGGAGCCGAGGAGTGTCCGGAGCTCCTTGCCGAGGTCGGAGCGAATCCCCATCGTGACGTTGTCGAAGTCGATGAGGAGGGCCGCATTCGGAGCGTGCATCGGCGGCACGTAGTTGGCCGAGGCGGCGTGTGGCGCGCTGAGCGCCTGGGGTCCGCGGTGGATGAGCGCGGCGCCGGAGCGCGACGGTCCATTCCGCGTGGAGCGTGGATTCATGCTGTCCCTTGCGTCACCAGACGCATGGCGTGTGAGCGGGCGAGCGAGTTGCGCGGCGCCCGTGCTCTCATCAGCGCCGGCCGGCCGATCGAAGCTCGATCGGCGATTGCGGCGGCGGCGTGAGAAGCAGTGCTCGGTGTGTACGTTCACCGGCTCGCCCCACTGCGCGACGCGCAGTCTGAGAGGGCGGCACCGATCACGCCGACACCGTCGTGACCTGGTCACCTCCGTCGCCGCGGGCGAACTGCTCGCGCCTTCAGGGATGGCCAAGCATGTAATCTATAGTGTCGTAAGGAGATGCGTAAGGTCGGACCCGCCGGGCGGCAGCGGCGCCCGATCGCCCGCATCGCTCGGGCGTTGGTTCCGAGCCCTCCGGACGACCTGTATCTTACCCCGGAGCGTCCCCTCCAGCGCGCCCGCACGGAGTGCCCTTGAAGCAGGTCGGTTTTCGCGCCCGTCTCTTTCTCATTCTGCTTGGCTTCGCGCTCATTCCCACGCTCGTTCTTACCGCGGCATGGGAGTTGACGGTCGTGCGTGCGCTGCCGCTGCTCGGCACGATGCCGGCGATGGAGCGCATTGCCGAAACGGGGGCGCGCGCGATGAGCGCGGCGCGGACCGCGTCCCTCAGCGCGGAGCAGCTCGCTCTGCTGGCCGAGCATCAGCGCGCGCTGGACGAGGGGCTGCTGCACGGTCGGCAGATGGAGTTCCTGATGACGCGGCGCGCGCCGGTGCTCGCCGCCTTGCTCGCCCTTGCCGCGGCGCTGTTCATGGGACTGGTGGCGTCGCGAGTCGCCGGCCACCTGAGCCGCAACCTGAGCCGTCCGCTGAGCGAGCTGGTGGGATGGACGGCGATGATCGGACGCGGCGAGCCACTGCCGGAGGGCCCGCCGCGGAAGGGAGCGCCGGAGTTCGTCGTCCTGCGCAACCGCATGCGCGACATGGCAACGGAGCTGCGGCTGGGCCGCGCGCGGGCGCTGGAGGCGGAGCGCGCCACGGCGTTGCGAGAGTCGGCGCGACAGGTGGCGCACGAGCTGAAGAATCCGCTGACCCCGATCCGGTTTGCGATCGCGCGGCTACGGCGCGAGGCGCCGGAGTCGCTGCACGAGACAATCGACGTGCTGGAGATCGAGTCGAAGCGGCTGGAAGAGATGGCGCGCAGCTTCGCGCTGTTCGGCCGGCTGCCCGAGGGACCGCAGGCACCGGTGGACCTCGCGGAGCTGGTGCGGGAATGCACGCGCAGCGCGGTACCGCGGGAGAGGCCGGTCGTCATCCTCGTGGATGACGACGTGCCGATGGTACCCGGTCACGTCGATGCGCTCGGACGCGCGTTGACGAACGTGCTGCTCAACGCGGTGGAGGCGAGCCCGCCCGCGTCGCCGATCACGGTGACGGTGCGTCGCCCGCCGGCGCCCCGGAGGGAGAGTCGGATGGTGGAAGTGGCGGTTCACGACGCCGGGTGCGGCATTCCCGCAGCGCGCCTCGAGCGCATCTGGGAGCCCTACGTGACACACAAGGCGGGAGGTACAGGACTGGGGCTGGCGATCGTGCGACAGACGATCGTGGCGCACGGGGGGACCGTGTCGGCCGAGAGCGCGCCCGACGACGGTACGACCATCAGATTGCTTCTGCCGGAAGTGCCGGCAATCACCGAGGAGACGACGACCGATGGCGGTTGACGAGCCGATTCCGACCGGACGATGTCGAGCGTCCTGATCGTCGACGACGAGCCGAACATCCGTCGGATGGTGGGCGCCCTCCTCGCCAGCGAGGGGTACGAAGTGCGCGATGCCGCGGAGGGCGCGGTGGGGATAGCTCGGGTGGCGGAGAGCTGTCCCGACGTGGTGCTGCTCGACCTGATGATCCCCGGTGAGCTGGACGGATTGGCGACGCTCGCCCGGTTGCGCGAGGTGGTACCGGACGTTCCGGTGATCATGATGAGCGGCAAGGCGGGGTTGAGCGATGCGGTGAAGGCGACGAAGCTCGGAGCGTTCAACTTCCTCGAGAAGCCGCTCTCGCCGGAGGGAGTGCTACTGGCGCTGGCATCGGCGCTGGAGCTGCGGCGGGTGCGCCGCGAAGCGCGGGCGCTGCGCGAGGACCTCGGGCTGGCCGGCGAGATGATCGGCAGCAGCCCGGCGATGGGGCGCGTGCGAGAGATGATCGCCCGCGTGGCGCCGACCGACGCGCGGGTTCTCATCACCGGCGAATCGGGAACGGGCAAGGAGCTCGTGGCTTCCGCGATCCACTTCGGCAGCGCTCGGAAGGATCGGCCGTTCGTGCGCGTGAACTGCGCGGCGATTCCGCGCGACCTGGTGGAGAGCGAGATGTTCGGGCACGAAAAAGGCGCGTTCACGGGCGCGACCGACCGACGCATCGGCCGGTTCGAGCTCGCACACACGGGCACGCTGTTTCTCGACGAGGTCGGAGATCTGGGCGCCGAGGCACAGGCGAAGCTCCTGCGAGCGATCGAAGCGCGGGAGATCGAGCGCGTCGGAGGCGGCAAGCCGATCCGGGTCGACGTGCGCATCGTGAGCGCGACGAACCGCGACCTGACTCGCGCCGTGGCTGACGGCAGCTTTCGCGAGGACTTGCTGTTCCGGTTGAACGTCATCCCGCTACCGATCCCGCCGCTCCGCGAGCGGCCGGACGACATCCCAGCGCTGGTGAAGCATTTCTCCCTGCTCCACCAGGCGCGCACCGGGCGACGGCCGCCGCAGTGGACGGCAGGGGCGCTCGGGTTGCTGGCTCGCTACCGGTGGCCCGGCAACGTGCGCGAGCTGGCGAACATCGTGGAAAGGCTGGCGATCCTCCACGCCGGCGCCGACGTGGACGAGCGCGATGTCCAGGCGGTGCTGCCGCTGGACGGTGGGCGCCGCGCCGAGGCGCCGCTGCCCGATCCGTCGCTGCTCGACGCCTCGCTCACCGACACCCTCGACGGGCACGAGCGCACGCTCATCGTGCGGGCGCTGTCCGCCGCGGGCGGCAACGTCGCCGAGGCCTCGCGCCGGCTGAAGACCGACCGGGCCAACCTGTATCGCCGCATGCGCCGACTCGGCATCCCGGTCGGCGACGAATGAGGGCGCGAGCCGCGAGGTCGCGCCGTGCATCGGCGGGAGGCGCGAGCGGAATGCGACGGCTCGCCATCGCGGCTGCCATCGCGGTCTTCCCGCTCCGCGCCGGCGCACAGGCCACGGACACGGTCGAGATGAACCAGTTGCCGCGCGACGTGGCGCGCGAGGCCGTCGCCCTCTTCAACGCGACGACGACGTTGCGATCCACGGAGCGGCTGGAGATACCGGTGGACAGCATCGTGCGCGGCGATGTGGCGGTGCTCGACGGTCCGGTGATCGTGGCCGGACGGATCACGGGACGGCTGTTGGCGATCAACGCCGACGTGCTGCTGCGCAAGGGCGCCCGGATCGACGGCGATCTGCTCGTGGTGGGCGGCGAGATCGAGGGGAGCGAGGAAGCGACGATCGGCGGCGAGCTTCGCGTCTACCATCCGCCGCTGCGCTACACGCGCGACGGAGACCGGCTGGTGGCCCAGGAGGTTGCCGGCCACGCGGTGGACCAGTGGTGGCGGCGGTTCGAGCTCGGTGCCAAACCGAATTCGAACCGGCTCGAGCTGGCGACCGCCGGACCTTACAATCGGGTCGAGGGACTGCCGGTGAAAGTCGGACCGGTGCTCTACCGCGGCCAGGGGTGGGGACACCTGCGACTCAATGCCGATGCGATCCTTCGCACGGGGAGCAGTTTCACCTCGGCGACACCCGACGTGGGGCATCTCGTACGAGGCGAGGTGCGCGTCGGCCGCCGAATCGGCGTCACGGTGGGCGGCCAACTGTTCGAGCTGGTGGAAGGGGTCGAGCAATGGCAGCTGAGCGACGCCGAGGTCGGGCTCGCCTCATTCTTTTTTCGCCGCGACTATCGCGACTACTACGGGAGACATGGTGGACAGCTGTTCGCCGCGCTGCATGCGAGCGACGAGGCCGACTTCACCCTGTCGTATTCCGACGAGCGGTGGCGGTCGCGCGAGTCGCGCAATCCGCCGACGCTGTTCGACGGCGACCGGTCCTGGCGGCCGAATCCGGTGCTCGACGCGGCGCGATTCCACATCGCCGACGCCACGCTGCGGATCGACACACGCAACGACGTCTTCAATCCGTGGGCGGGCTGGTATGTCCTCGCGCAGTTCGAGCGCGGAGCGGGAACCATCACGGAGGCAGGTCCGACCTCGCCGGACGTTCGCGAGACGACCACCGGACCGACGCGCTATCAGCGCGGATTTCTCGACGTGCGACGGTACAACCGTCTGGCGCCGAACGCGTCGCTGAACCTGCGCGGCGTGCTGGCAGGGTGGATGAGCGGCGATCCGCTGCCGCTCGAGCGGCGACTATCGATCGACGGACCGGGCACGGTGCCCGGCTTCGACTTCCGCTCCGGCGGATCGCCCGACGTCGGCACCTGCGACGCGGGCACGATCCTCCCTGGCCGACCGGCGCAGTGCGAGCGCATCGCGCTCGCGCAGCTCGAGTACCGGAACGATCTCCACCTCTCGTTCACGAATGAGCGCGCTGGCCGATTCCGTGCCGACGGATCGTGGGTCTTCTTCGCGGATGCTGGGCGCGGGTGGCTGGTGAACGCGCCCGGCAATCCCCTGAATCTGGAGCGGCACGACCTTCCGTCGCTGTCGTCGTACCGCACGGACATCGGCGCCGGGCTCGACTTCGATCTGCTCGGCCTCTACGTCGCGAAGGCCCTGTCGGACCCGAAGGAGCCAATGAACGTGTTCGTGCGCGTCCGGCACCGCTTCTAGCCGGTGCTCACGGTGGCCCGCGTCGCGCTGCTCGGCCTCGCGCTCCTCGTCACCGGCGCGGGCGCCGCGACCGCACAGCGTCGCCTGACGCTGGACGTGACGCCGCCGGCGGGCGGGATCGGCTCGCCGATCGTGACGACGACGAACCTGTTCGCCGATCCGGACATGCGCGATCTCGTGCGGAGCGGCTTTCCGTCATCCCTGAAATTCCGGCTCGAGCTCTGGCGTGTCGGCGGATTGTTCAACGACCTCGAGGGCCAGCAGGAATGGGAGCTGATCATTCAGTACGACCCTTCGGCGCAGCGCTATCGCGTCGTGCGGCGGCAGCGGGGGCGAGTGGAGGATCTGGGTACGTTCGCGACGCTGTCGACGGCACAGGCGCTGCTCGAACGGCCGTTGCGCGCCCAGTTGCTCCCTGAGCGGACCGGCGCGCGTTACTACTACAGCTTCACCCTCGATATCGAGGCGCTGTCGGTGAGCGACATGGATCAGCTGGAACGGTGGCTGCGCGGCGCTCGGTCGGGAGGCACCGCGGCGTCAGCGCTCGGGAGCGGAGTGCGGACGCTGATGCTGCGGATGCTCGGCGGGGAGCGGCAGCACTACACGGCGCGGAGCGTGACGTTCCGCGCCGGAAAATGAGCGCGATCAGTCGGCCGCGGCGCCCGAATGCTCCTCGTGCAGGGGCCGATGCGGCTGGGATCGATGCTCGAGCGCCTCGAGCTGGGCGAGAATCGCGTCGCCGTAGAAGGTCTTGATGTAGCGGGCCTGCGTCTGGGTCAGCCGGCGGACGGCCCACGATAGATGGACGAAGTGCGGCTCGACGGGATGCGTGAGCGGATGCATGCCGATCTCGTGTGGCAGACGATTGCCCTTGTGGGTGTTGCAGGGCGAGCAGGCCGTCACGACGTTGGTCCAGTCGTTGGAGCCGCCACGGGAGATCGGGATCACGTGGTCGCGCGTCAGCGCCTCGCGCGGCTTCAGCTCGATCGACGGGCGCCCGCAGTACTGGCAGCGGTAGTGATCGCGCGCGAACAGGAAGGTGTTCGTCACCTGCCGTCGGAAGCGGCGCGGCACGTGAATGAACTTCGTGAGGCGGATGACGGCGGGCCGTGGCATCGTCAGTCGTTCGGAGCGCACGACGCGATCCTGCTCGGCCTCGACGATCTCGGCCTTACCGTCTATGACGAGACGCAGCGCCCGACGCATGGGGACCATGGTCAGGGGCTCGAACGACGCGTTCAAGGCAAGACAGCCGAGTATCACATATTCCTCCCAACACCGCTACCGGAAGCTACGGACGTGTGGCACCCTCAACAAGAGACTGCCTGCGTCTTGGGAGCGACTGTGCGAACAGGCGCGAGGTCACAGGGTGACGGCGGTCACCGACGCCCCGCGCGATCGGAGACGTCGAACGCGCCGGTGCGGGAGCCATGGCGCTCCGGATCGTAGAGCTCGGCGTCGGGAATGCCGACGAGCCGGGCCATCGCGAGCGGCGAGGAGACGTCCGCGACCTGTGCGGCCGAGTGACCGTCGGATCCGAGAGAGAGGCGAAGCCCTCCGGCGGCGGCGCGACGCACGATGCGTTCGTGGGGCGGGTAGCGGGCCGAGATCTCGAAGGCGATGCCGGCCTTCTGCAGCGCCCGAATGGCGCGCTCCTCGAGCGCCTCGCTCCAGAGCGACTCGAGGCCGATTTCGCGCAGCGGCGGGGGAGCGATGGTCGGATGCGCGAGGATGTCGACGGGCATCTCGCCCGCCAGCGTCTCGAGCGATGCGACGTGCGCATCCATGTACGCCATGGGCGTGAGACCCTCGGGCAAGTGAGCGGAGAATACGCGCACGTAGCGCCCATCGCGCAAACGAACGGCATGCAGCGAGCCGAGGCGATGGGTGAATCGACGCACCGTGTCGGGAGGCAGCTCGCGCCAGAGATCGTCGTGCCAGCAGAACTCGCCGCCGCGCAGAACGTCGTAGCGGTCGAGGTCATCGAGGTAGGCGACGACGGCAGCGGGCGAATTCAGCGTCGTCGGCGAGTCGCGCGAGATGTGATCGGTGACGCTCGGGCGCGTGCCCAGCGTCGCGGCGCGCGCGACCAGTTCGGCGACGGTGAGCTTGCCGTCGGAGTGGCGGGTGTGGGCGTGGCAGTCGGTCGGACGCCAGGCGCTCATCGAGCTGGCGAAGGTGGGAGCCGGAACGGGTTGGTGGTGTCCCGCCGCTGGCGCAGCGAGTCGGCCGGAAAGCGCCTTGGCAGGGGCGTGGCGGAACGCGGGCGACCGAAGCCGGTGTCGGCAGGAGTAGACGGACGAGGAATGGGCGTGCCGGCGGCCGGCGTGCCGTAGGGCGGCGCGCCAGCTGGCGGAGTTCCATACGGCTGCGCGCCGAACGACGTGTCGAGGCCCACGCCGGGCACGCCGTAGCCGGGCGTGCACTGCTGGGTGGGATCGGTACCAGCGACGAAATATTCGGTCACCGAGCCCGAGCATCCCGGTCCGGCGAGCAAGCCCGTGGCAGGATCGATCTCGCGAGTGACGATGCCCTCCGGCCGCGGCCAGTCGGGGGGGGCGGGCTTGCGCCGATAGACCTCGAGCAT
>JBIOHU010000036.1:0-17950 GCA_044449225.1 Gemmatimonadales bacterium
GACGTCCCAGAGGGCGCCGTGAAAGCCGACGCGCCCTCCGTGCAGGTGATTGCTCCCGTCGTTGGTCGTGATCAGGTACTCACGCCCGTCGAGGACGAAGCGCCCGCCCGCGATGCGATTGGCGTACCGACCGATCAGCGCGCCGTGGAAGTGGATGTCGCCGAGATACTCCTCGACGGTGTCGTAGCCCGGCGTCACGTCGGCGACGAGGCCGCGGCGGTCCGGCACCTTCACGCTTCGGATGATGCCGCCGAGGGCGAGGAAAGTGACTTCCATTCCGGCCGGGCTCTCGAGCGTGTACTGCTCGATCGGCCGGCCGTCCGGTAGGACGCCGAACGGCTCGACGGTAACCATGGCTAGGGCGCGGCCGGCGTGTAGGCGTACAGCCCGAACATCGTGCCGACGAATCCGCCCGCCTTTCGCGTGCTGAGGATGGTCCCGTCGGCATCGTGGACGAGCGTCCGGAACTCGCCTGGCGTCGTCGCCCAGAGAAAGTCGTACCGCGGTCCGCGCGCCACGATGCGCAGATAGACCGGCTGGCCGGCCGGCGCGTTCACGGGAGCCGACGCGACCACCGCTGCCACCTCGCTCCGTGAGGGGCCGTCGTGCTTCTCCAACTGGACGCGGATCGCGCCGTCCACTCGCGCGAGGGCCAACAGATAGTAGTGTTCGTCGTTCTGGAAGGCGACGAGGCCGGCCCGGTCGCCGTCGACTATCGGTCGATAGCGCATCGCGGTGGTGGCGGTGGCGTACAGGTGCTGCTGGCGCCGGCCGATGAACGACGGCTGGCCTTGCGGGCCGAAGCCGACCGGTCGCGGGCGCAGCGTGAGCGAGCCCCGCGACGAGGTGAGATCGTACCACCGCTCACGCGGCGTACGCATGATCTCCCAGTACGGGGCGAGCGAGTCGCGGTCGAACTCGTCGCGGATGGTGAAGTTGCCGCTCGTCGGGACTTCCGGCGCCGGTTCGATGGGAAGGTTCGGCCTGGTGTGGGCGTACGGTACCGTCTCGTCGCCGGTGAGGATCACGGGCCATCCATCGACCCACTTCACCGGCAGGAGAAAGGTCTCGCGGCCGGTGTTGTAGACGTTGTCGGCATACTCGCGCGTCGCGAGAAACACGGCCCACCATTCGCCATTCTGGGTCTCGACGAAATCAGCATGGCCGGCGGTGCCGATCGCGTTCGCGCGATGCGGATCGAGTTGGCGCTGGGTGAGGATGGGATTCCGCTCGTACGGGACGTAGGGCCCCCACACGGAGTCGCTGCGGAACACGACCTCCGAGTGCTGGTCAGCGGTGCCACCCTCGGCGCAGATCAGATAGTAGCGGCCGTCCTTGCGGAAGATGTGCGGCGCCTCGATCCAGATCGGGTGCTTCGCCAGGTCCACACCGCCGTTGACGATCAGGCGGCGCGGCCCCACCATCCGTTCGGTCGCGACGTCGAACTGCTGCATCCAGATCGCGCGGTGTCCGGTGTACAGCGGAGGGCCGATTGGCGGTCCGTTGTTCACGACGTAGCCTTTCCCGTCGTCGTCGAAGAAGAACGACGGGTCGATGCCGTCGATGCCCGGCAGCCAGACGGGATCCGACCAGGGGCCGGCGGGGTTCGTCGCCGTGACGAAGAAGTTGCCGCCGCGATCGGCGATGGTGGTGATCATGTAGAAGCGATCGCCATGCTGGCGGATCACCGGGGCGAAGATCCCGCGCGAAATGCCGGCGCTGTCGAGATTCAGCTGCGACGGCCGATCGAGGACGCTGCCGATCTGCGTCCAGTGAACGAGATCGCGACTGTGGAAGATCGGCACGCCGGGAAAGTAGGCGAAGCTGGAATTGACGATGTAGAAGTCCTCGCCGACGCGCACGATGCTTGGGTCGGGATAGAACCCCGCGAGGATGGGATTCAGGTAGAGGTCGGGAGAGGAGCGAATCTGCGAGTACACGGAGTCGCTGCCGGTGTACTCGAACCAGTCGAAGCGCGCGGTCGATTCGGCGGCTCGGGGAGTGGGCGCCGGTGCGGGCGTCGCGCAGGCGGCAACCGTCGTGACCAGGGCGAGCACGAGCACGCGCGCCATCATCGGCGACTCACCTGCTTCACGGCGTGCACGCTCTCCGGCGGACCGAGGTAGCTCGGCCTCACGCCGCCGGCATCGACGACCAGCTTCTGCAGCACGATGCCCGGGTCCACCATCCAGAAACTGAGCAGGTGCTCTCCCGGATGAGCGATCTGGTGCGTGGTGACCATCGTCGTCACGTTGTCGCTCACCGACTGCTCCCATGCCTTGAGACTGCTGTCGGCAGTCATGTTCACGATCTGCGGCGCCTCGTCGTCGAACGAGATGGCGTAGCGAAGGCCGTGCGGCGAGCCGGTGAAGTTCAATGTCGGCGAGAGGAACGCCGTCACCTTCACGGCGCCGCTGTCGAAGAGGAACATCCGGTACTCCAGCCGCGGCGATCCGCCCGCCGGAGTCTGACTCGGACTGGTCACCGGTGTCGGTGTCATGGCGGAGAGGGTCCGGCCCAGATCGGGGATGCGCAGCCAACGGATTGGTGCCGGCGCGACGGCGCTGGAGAAGTGCTCGGCCTCGATCGAGACATAGCCGCTTCCCTCGACGAAGCCGTCGAGGTCGTCGCGCTTCGGCATCGATGGATTCGTCACGATGGCCTGGACGACGAAGGGACGTGGCGACGGGCCGCTCACGGTGATCGGCACCCGGCTCGTGCCCGACGGCGCGCGATCCCAGTCGACGCTGACGATGATCCGCTGCGCGCTGTCCACCGTGCCGTTGGTCGCCGAGAGCTTCACCCACGGCTGCTCGGCGGACGCGGCGAACCGGAACGGCTGTTGCCCCTTGTCGTAGACGTCGATGAAATGGCTCTGCCGGGAGTACGGATCGAACTGCGGCAGCTCGGGAAGCTGAAATCGGGGACGGCCGCCAGAGGGGGGACCTCGCGGCGGGCCGACCCCCCCCTGCCCCTCGTACGAAACTCCCATCTCCGCGGCAATAGGCACCTGAATCACGTCTACGCGCGGCATCACGTTGCGCGGCGGTTCCTGCCAGTTCGTGTAGCCGATGTGCGTCTGGTCCATCATGTGCGACCATTTCCCTCCGGCGAGCGTGTCGTTGTAGTAGGCCGTGATCGCGGCGTCGCGATCGAAGAGTTGGCGGACGCGGTCGGCGAGGGCGTTGGTGGACGCCCGGCCCTCCATCGCGTAGAGGCGGTTCTTCGCCGCCGTCACGTACAGCTCGTTCAGGTTGGCCGCGGCGAGCGCCGGGTGCTGAACCAGCTCGTAGAAGGCGTCGTGCAGATCGGCGGGCATCAGCGCCGCGAGGCGCGCGGCTTCGCGAGCGAGCGCCTGATAGTCGGCCACGACCGTTTCCGCTTCGCCATAGTTCGCCAGACTGTACGTGTCGGGCGAGAGCAGCTCCGGCTTTCGGCGGCCCGCGTACTTCAGCGTTTTCGTGACGACGTCGGCGATCTCCGCGGCGTGCTCGGGACCGAACTGCTGAGCCGCCCACTGCCGGGTGTACGCCGGGAGCCGGTCGGCCGTCAGCTTCGACGGGTCCCAGGCGTAGTCGAGAAAGAACTGGATCGGAAACTCCATCGGTTTGAGGTCGCCGACGTTGACGATCCAGATGCGGTTCGCGCCGTACTCGTGCGCGAGGTGCATCTGCTCCCAGACCCGCGCGATCGGGTTGGTGTTGATCCACTTGTAGTTGCGCGGCCCGCCGACGTAGTCGAAGTGGTAGTAGATGCCGAAGCCGCCGGTCCGCTCGCGCTCATCCAGCGAGGGCAGCCGGCGAATGTTCCCCCAGTTGTCGTCGGAGAAGAGAAGGGTGACGTCGTCGGGAACGCGCATCCCCTTGTCGTAGTAGTCCTGGACTTCCTTGTAGAGCGCCCACAGGGTCGGCGTCTTCGACGCGTCCTTGCCGGTGACCTCGGTGAGAATCTTCCGCTGGTCGGCGACGATGCGCTCCAGCAGCGCGACGTTGCTCCCCTGGGTCATCGGCATGTCGCCGTCGCCGCGCATGCCGAGTGTGACGATGTTCTCGCGGCCATCCATGCGCTCGATCCCCTTGCGCCAGAAGTCGCGGAGCGTCGAGTCGTTCGACTCGTAGTTCCACGGCCCCTTGCCGTAGCGCCGCCATTCCTGCTGGGCGCGCGTCATCGGCTCGTGATGCGAGGTGCCCATGACGATGCCGTACTCGTCGGCGAGCTTGGCATCGAGACTGTCGTCGTCGGCGAAGGCATTGCCCCACATTGCCGGCCAGAGATAGTTGCCCTTGAGCCGCAGGATGAGCTCGAAGACCTTCGCGTACACCTGGTGATTCACGCCACCGAATTTCTCGCGCGTCCAGCCGGAGAACGCCGGGGCTTCGTCGTTGATGAAGATGCCGCGATACTTCACCGCCGGCTCGCCCTCCGTCACTCGTGCCGGCGGCACGAGTAGCTCGCTCCGATGGCGGGGCGCCACGTCGGCCCACCAGTACCACGGAGAGACACCGATGAGCGACGACAGGTCGTACACACCGTAGATAGTTCCCCGCTTGTCACTGCCGGCGATGACCAACGCCTGGTCGACGCCGGGCATCGGATCCGTCACGACCTCCCTGACGTAGCTCTCCCACTTTCCCGAGATGGCGGCGACGTCGAGCCGCTTGGCCGCGACGAGCCGGTCGATCAATAAACTGCGACCGATCGTTCCGACGATCACCATCTCGCGCGCCGGCGTGGAATCCAGGACGACCCGCGGCTGGACGCCGGAGACGCGGCCGATGTCGGCGCGCAGGTCGGTCACGGCACGAGCCACCCCGGCGAAGTCGCTCGCGCTGACGACGAGTGGCGTCGCGCGACCACCCGAAACGAGCGCGAATCCGCCGGCGACGCCGACCTCACCCTCGGAGACCATCTGTGTCTCGATCTCGCGGGAGGAGTCGCCGTTCGGCACCTGATGGACCGTGTTGATGAGGATCACACCGGCCCCGTGGCCGACTCCCCACCGCGCCGTCGCGCTCGGACCGTCGAAATGCTGGATGCTCCCGATCACCCCCGGCTCGACGGTGCGAAGAGTGGTCACGTCGCCCAGCCGCACCTCGTCCATATAGACGAGCACGATGCTCGGGGAGCTGAAGCTATCGGGGCCGCGCGCCTTGAGCCAGTTGCTGCGTAGCGCCTCGACCGCCTCGAAGGCATTGTTGAAGTGGCGCTCGAGCAGCTCGGCCTGGGTGATGACCGAGCGATCCACTTTCGGTGCCGCGCTGCCCGTGCGCGGCGACGCGCAGCCGGCGAGACCGATCGCCAGCGCGAGCGGGAAGAGGGAGTGCTGGACACGACGCATGGCCGGAGGGATTGAGGACGAGGAGCCAGGTCGAGCTGAAGGTGTTGCTATGGGATCGACGCGCCGGTCCTGGCTAGCGCGATGACGGAATCGAAGGCCGGCTTCGGCCGGCCCTGCCGGTCGAACAGGAGCGGATGGTTGGTCCGCCCGCGGACCGGCCAGTCGTTGAGCCAGCTGTCGGCATCGGTGACGCCCCAGAAAGTGATGCGATCCATCACGTCGCGGTGCTTGAGATAGACGGCGAACATCGCCGCATAGCGATCGGCGAGCGTCCGCTGCACGGAGTCGGGGAGCGCACCCGCGTACGGATCGAGACCGGCTCGCGAATCGGCGCGAGCCGCCACGTCGGCCGTCTGCTGCCGCGTGGCGCGCGGCAGGACGTCGATGTCGAGCTCGGAGACGTTCACCCGCACGCCGAGCGCGGCAAAGGCGGCGATGGTCGAATCTTCCGCCGCCGCGCTGGGCCAGTCCAGCTTGTGATGGCCCTGAAGCCCGACGCCGGTGATCGGCACCCCCTGCGCGAGGAGGGACTTCACCAGCGCGACGGCACCAGCGCGCTTCACCGGATTCTCCAGCGAGTAGTCGTTGTAGTAGAGCTGCGCCGCCGGATCGGCCTCGTGCGCGAACTGGAACGCCTTCGCGATGTAGTCGTCCCCGATGATCCGCTGCCAGGGAGACTTCCGGAGAGCGCCGTCCTCATCCACTACTTCGTTCACGACGTCCCACCCACCGATCCGCCCCTTGTACCGGCCGACGACGGTGCGAATGTGGTCGCGCAGGCGAGCGAGGAGCGCATCCCGTGTCAACGGTTTGCCCGCGGAATCCTGGAACACCCAGCGCGGCGTCTGGCTGTGCCAGACGAGAGTGTGGCCGACGACGAACATCCCGTTCCGCGTGCCGAACGCGACGTAGGCGTCCGACGGTCCGAATTCGTACCGGCCGGGTTGAGGATGTACACTCTCCCACTTGAGCACGTTCTCGGGGGTGATGGTGTTGAACTGCCGTTTCACGAGGGCGACTTCGTCCGCGTCACGCTCGTCGAACTGCTTCGGCGACAGCGCCGCGCCGACCCGGAAGTCACCGGCGAACGCCGCCTTCAGCGACGCCTGCGCACCGGCCGCGCCGGTCGAGAGAAGCAGCGCGACTGCCGGCAGGAGCCGGCTGGCGCGGAGGACGCGACGCGAATCCCGGATCACGATCTTGGTGACACCGCAAGCGGAGTGTGGGTAAAGAGCTCGCGCCGCGTCGCCAGGTCGCCCGACATCTCGAGCTCGAGGTTCCGGTCGATACGGTAGAAGTACAGGCAGACGGCGCAGAGCAGGAACGCCGCGGCGGGGAAAATGCTCATCATGTAGCGGATGCCGGTCAGCGACTCGGCGGACTGCACCGCGTTCGGCACGTAGCCATACGCCGTGAGCAGATAGCCGCCTAGCGCCCCACCGATGCCGAGTCCCGCCTTGAGGGCGAAGATGATCGCCGAGAAGACTATCGCCGTCGCCCGCCGGTGGTTCTTCCACTCGGAGAAATCGGCGACATCGGCCATCATCGCCCAGAGGAGGGGGATCGTGAAGCCGTAGGCGAACTGGCGCAGCATCTCGACCGCCATCATCACCGGCACGGCGCTCGCCGGAATCGCCACGAAGGCGGCCGTGAACACGACGGTGAACAGCAGCCCGACGATGAACAGCCGCCGCTTGCCGATCCGCTCCGCCACCGACTTGGACAGGATCACGCCGACGATCGTCGCGCCGGTGCCGAGGACGTTGAAGAGACTGAACAGCTCCTCGCGGTGCACGTAGTACTTGAAGTAGTACAGCACCACCCCGCCGCGCAGGGCGAGGGTGACGAACAGGACGATGGTCAGCGCGAACATCGCCATCCACGGTCCGTTGCCGAGCAGGTCGCGGAAGTCCTGACCGATCGACGACTTCTGCTGGGGGTCGGGACGGACTCGCTCCTTCGTGCTGAGAAAGGTGATCACGAAGAAGATCACGGCGAGGACGGAGAAGATCCCCATCGTCACCTGATAGCCGCGCGAGTCGCTCCCCTTGCCGAAGTAATGCACCATCGGCAACGCGAGCCCCTGGATGACGAACTGCGACGCCATCGCGAACACCATCCGGTACGACGAGAGGCTGGTCCGCTCGACGACGTCGCCGGTCATCACGCCACTCAGGGCGGAATACGGCAGATTGTTCGCCGAGTACACCATCATGAGGAGGATGTACGTGACGTATGCGTAGATCAGCTTTCCGGACGGGCCGAAGTGCGGCGTCGTGAAGGCGAGGTAGCCCATCACGCCGAAGGGAACGGCGGTCCAGAGGATCCACGGGCGGAACTTTCCCCACCTCGTGTTGGTTCGGTCGGCGATGACGCCCATCAGCGGGTCGAACGCGGCGTCGAAGACGCGGACGACGAGGAAGAGGGTGCCTGCCGCCGCCGCCGTGATGCCGAAGGTGTCGGTGTAGAAGGCGAGCTGGAAGATCACCATCGTCTGGAAGATGAAGTTCGCCGCGGCATCGCCGATGCCGTAGCCGAGCTTCTCCCTGACCGAAATCCGCTGGCTCTCAGTCGCCATGCCGCCCGTTCCCGGTGAGTGTCGTCAAGGCTCGACTCGCAATGTCACTGCCTGGAGGTCCGCGTCGCGTGAGGAGGTGCCGACCATGATCCTGAACTCGCCCGGCTCGACGACGTACCGCATGTCGACGTCGTGGAAGGCGAGCGACGCCGGCGTGATCGCCAGCTCCACCGTCGTCGAGCGGCCGGCCGCGAGCCGGACCTTCCGGAACGCCTTGAGCTCCTTCACCGGCCGCGTGACCGAGCTGACGAGATCGCGCACGTAGAGCTGCACGACTTCGCTCCCTTCGCGCGACCCGGTGTTCGTCACCGTCACCGAGACGGTGGTCGATCCGTCGATCGCGATCACCGGATCGGCCAGCGTCGGCGACGACAGCGTGAAAGTCGTGTAGCTCAGCCCGAAGCCGAATGGGTAGAGCGGGGACACGTCGTCGAACAGGTAGCCGCGCCGCGCCGACGGCTTGTGATTGTAGAACGCGGGTATGTGGCCGACCGATCGCGGCACGCTGATCGGCAGTTTGCCGCCCGGCGTCACGTCGCCGAACAGGACGTCGGCCACCGCGGTTCCCGCTTCCTGCCCGGGGTACCAGCACTCGAGGATGGCCGGAACCCGCTCGCCGAGGTGAGTCGCGGCGAGCGGTCGTCCATTGAACAGCAAGGCGATCACCGGCTTGCCGGTTGCGACCATGGCGTCCACCAGCTCGTTCTGCCGGCCGAGCAGGTCGAGGCTCGCGCGATCGCCCATGTGAGTCCTGGACCATGCCTCGCGCGAGGTCTGGTCGTTGCCCCCGATGGCGAGCACGATGACGTCGGCCTGTCGAGCCACGGTCACCGCTTCGGCGATCAGCGTGCGATCCTCCGCCGGATCGGCCGGCACTACGGCGTCCTCGTTCCATGACCCGCCGATGGTGATCCGGCAGCCCGTCGCATGCAGCACTCGCGCGCGCTCGCCGACCCGCTCGGCGATTCCCTGTCGCACGGTGACGACGCTGGACGGCACGCCGCTATAGCCGCCGAGGAGGGGTCGGTCGGCGTTGGGACCGATCACCGCGATCGTCCCGACCGTCGCGCGATCGAGGGGGAGGAGATCACCGTCGTTCTTCAGCAACGTCAACGCGTCGCGCGCCGCTTCGAGCGCGAGCGCCCGGTGCTCCGCCTGCCCGACGATCCGCTCGGCGGACGCGGGGTCGACGTAGGGATCGTCGAAGAGGCCGAGCCTGAACTTCCAGAACAACAGCGGCGCAACGAGCTCGTCGAGCTCCGACTCGTCGAGAACGCCGTCGCTGACGAGCCGGGGCAGGCCGAGGTAGCAGTCCGGCTCCGGCAGCTCGACGTTCACGCCGGCCCGCACGGCGAGCACCGCTGCCTCCCCCTGGTCGCCGGCGACGAAGTGCCCATGCGTGTCCGGGCGGTCGTTCAGCTCCCGGATCGCGTAGTAATCGGAGACCGTGAAGCCTCGAAAGCCCCACTCGTCGCGCAGGACGTCGCGAAGGAGCCATCGGTTCGCGTGCGACGGTACGGCATCCACCTCGTTGTACGACGGCATGACACTGATCGCCCTTCCCTCCTGCACCGCCGCCTTGAAAGGCGGGAGGAACACCTCGCGCAGCTCGCGCAGGGAGACATTCGCCGGTCCGCAGTTCTGCCCCGCCTCGGGCTGCCCGTGGGCAACGAAGTGCTTCAGCGTCGCCATGAGGCGGGTGCCGTCGCGGAAGGTCGCGTCGCCCTGGAAGCCTCGCACGGCGGCGACGCCGAGCCGCCCGACGAGATACGGGTCCTCGCCGAAGGTCTCTTCGACGCGCCCCCACCGCGGATCGCGGGCGACGTCCACGACCGGCGTGAGCGCCTGGTGTACGCCGCGGCTCCGCGCCTCGTACGCCGTCATCGCGTAGAGCCGCTCGACGAGCGCCGGATCGAACGAGGCGGCGAGCGCGATCGGCTGCGGGAAGCTGGTGCCGCCGACGGCGGCGTGGCCGTGCAGGCACTCATCGTGAAAGACGACCGGGATTCCCAGCCGGCTCTCCTCGACGAAGAACCGCTGGATGTCGTTCGTCAGTTCGGCCTGAGCGCGGGGTCCACGCCCCTTCTCCGGCTCGTGCCCGCTCCCGCCGGCGTCGCTCGGCCGGCCCACCTGGCCGATGCCGCGGCCATCACCGAACGCCGCTCGCGCTTTGGCGAGGTCGAACCGGCCTCCATCGTCGACGAGCGTCTCGGCCTTCTTCTGCCACACGCACATCATCTGCGCGGCCTTCTCCTCGAGCGTCATCCGGCCGAGCAGGTCCGCGACACGACGTTCAGGGGAGAGCTCCGCGGACTGGTAAGGCAGCATCGACGCTCCGTGCGGTCTCGCCAGCCCTCGGTGGCATCACGATGGACCGTGATGCCACCAGCCGGCGGGTGGGAATCAGTACCCCGGGTTCTGCGGATACGGCGGCCCGTTGACGACGCCGTCGATCTGCGACTGCGGGATGGGACGGAGCCAGTGCTTGAGGGCGATGTTCGACGCGGCGTGGGGGTTGTACTTCTTCACGCGGTCGACGTAGTACTGCGCGCCCGGGCGCACGAGGTCGTACCAGCGATTGAACTCGCCGGCCAGCTCGCGCTCGCGCTCGTCCATGACGAAGTCGAGCGTCATCTGGGCGGCGGTGACGTTGTTGTCGCCCTTGTGGGTCGGGCTGGCGGCGCGAACGCGGAGCACGTTGATCATGTCCGCCGCCTCCTGGAGGTTGCCGAGCTGGACGTCCGCTTCAGCGGCGATGAGGTAGACCTCGCCAAGCCGATAGATCACCTCGACTTTTCCTCCTTCCTGCGCGGTGAGGTTCGCGCGGAGGTTGTCCTGGAACTTCTTGAGCGACGGATAACGCTGCCAGTTGAGATAGCCGTCGTTGGCGTTGTTGCGGTCGCCGCAGTAGACGGTGGGGTCCGCCTGTCCGGCTGGACACTCGGTGAGGATCACGTACGGCTTGCTCTGCCGGAAGGCATTGCTGACCTGATAGCCGGGGAAAAAGGCGGCGGTGTCGCCGACGGCGATCGGTGCGCCGCTGGTGCAGGCGGGACAGGCCCCGGTTGGGTTCTGCCCGGTGGTGTTCGCGATCCACACCGTCTGGAAGCTGCCGTCGTAGCGCGTGTCGAGGACGTCGCTCGCACCCGGCGTGCCGATCCACCGGTTGCTGAACAGGCTCTGCTCGAACTGGGTCGGCATGGCGCGGCGGAAGGGACGGCCGTTGTTCAGGTCGCGAATCATTCCTTTCCAGATGCCGTTGTTGTCGTAGTTGCTGAGGTAGATCAGGTGCAGGTAGTTGTACTGGTCGCCGGCGTCGTACTGGGTGAGGTCGTACGAGAACTGCACGGTGAAGATGAACTCCTTCCGGTTACCGTTGTAGCCGGTGTTCTCGCAGTAGCCGGTGCGATTGGGATCCGCCGGTCGCTTGACGCACCAGAGGTCGGCGTAGACCGGCTCGAGGGAGTAGGTGCCGGAGCCGATGACGGCCTTGGCGTCGGCGAGCGCCGCCTGGAAGTCGGCCTGCTTGTTCGGCGAGTAGTCTCGATAGGCGCGGGTCAGGTACACCTTGGAGCGAAGGGTCTGGGCGGCACCCTTCGTGGCGCGCCCGAAGTCGCTCTGGGTGACGGGTAGCATGGTCACGGCGCTGTCGAGATCGGCCAGAATCGCCACGTACACGTCAGCCGCCGGCGCGCGGGACGCCGTGTCCACCACTCCCTGATTCTCGTGCAGGTTGAGCGTGACGTCGCCGAAGGTCTGGACGAGGGTGAAGTACTCGAAGGCGCGGAGGAAGTGAGCCTCACCGAGGAGCGTGGTCTTCACCGTCGGCGAAATCCCCGCCGTGTTCGGACCCCGGTCGAGCGCGGCGTTCAGGGTATTGATCATCTGGTACGCCGGATTCCAGGTATTCGCGAGCGGCGCGACGGTGCTGTTCAAGCCGCCGCCGTAGTTGTCGAAGTCCTTGTTGTTGGAACCCGACTGATCGGCGGCCATCCAGGTGTCGGTGCCGACCTGGGTGAGCGACATGAGCTGCTCGCGGCCGAAGAAGCTGCGGAGCTGCGAGTAGCTGGCGATCACCGCGGAGTTCAGTCCGTCGGGAGTGGAGTAGTACTGGCTGCTGACGCCGGTGATGAGGTTCTCGTCCAGCTTGACGCAGGCGGCGAAGCCGGCGGCGAGCCCCAGAGACACCGTGCCAAGAATGATGCGACGCATGTGCATGATCTCGTTTGTCGGAGGAGGGGCTCGACTACCAGACGATGTTCGTGCCGATCAGGAGCGTGCGCGGCGTGGGAACCGCTCCGCCGACTTCAGGGTCGATGCCGATGTAGTCGGAATGGATGTACGGCTCCTGCGCCGTTCCGTAGAGACGGAGGCTGCTGGCGCCGATCCGTCCGGCGATGCGGGGATTGAAGGTGTAGCCGGCGGTGATGTTCCGGATGCGCCAGTTCGAGCCGTCGGTATAGAGGCGGGTCGCCGAATACAGACGGTTCGTGGCGCCGGTGGTGGGAGCCGGATTCCTGTTCGTCGGGTTGGTCGGCGTCCAGTAGTCCATGTCGGCAATGTTCCCATAGCGGCCGAAATAGCTCCTCGGCGTGCCGTCGATGAAGGTGTACTTCCACTTCACCGTCACGAGCGCCGAGATGTCGAAGCCGCCATACGTGACGCGGTTGGAAAGGCTGCCTTCCCACGCCGGATAGCTGTCGCCGACGAAGGTCCGATCGTTCGCATCGATCTTGCCGTCGCCGTTGACGTCGGCGACGCGCGGGTCGCCCGCCTTGAAGGTGCTGCCGGTGGCGTTGAACGCCTTCATGAGATTCGAGTCCGCGTACTGCCAGACGCCGACGTACTTGTAGTCGTAGAAGACCTGCCGGTTCGCGTCCAGGCAGGTGCCGCCCGGATTGCAAAGGTTGATTGGATGGCCGACGAACCAGACGTTGCCGACGTCGGAGGTGGCTCCGCTGGCGAGGGCGGTGATCTCGTTCTTGTTGGTCGACCACTGGATGTCGCTCGTCCAGGTGACGCCACGCCAGTTCTCGACGTTCACGGTCGAGAGGCCGAGCTCGAGT
The DNA here is from genome assembly GCA_044449225.1 of Gemmatimonadales bacterium. Taxonomy (GTDB): domain Bacteria; phylum Gemmatimonadota; class Gemmatimonadetes; order Gemmatimonadales; family Gemmatimonadaceae; genus AG11. The sequence continues at coordinate 12,983 of JBIOHU010000036.1, forward strand.
CCGGTGTTGCGCGTCGAGCCGACGTTCTGGAGCGTCGACGTGAAGCCGGAGGTGACGGGGAGGAGCCGCGTCAGCAGGAGGTCATGGGTGTTCATCCGGTACGCGTCGACGGTGCCGGAGACGCGGTTGTCGAATAGCGCGTATTCGAGACCCACGTCGGTCTGGTCGGTCTTCTCCCAGCCGAGATCGGGGTTGGGAATCGAGCCGGGCTTGTAACCGCGTACTCGCGTCGTGCCGAAGGTGTAGAGCTTGGAGGAGAGCGTGCCCTCCGTCGCGTACGGCGGAATCGCCGTATTGCCGGTGACGCCGTAGCTGCCGCGGAGCTTCATCATGTTGACGAAGGAGAAGCGGCGCATGAACGGCTCGTCACCGATCTGCCAGGCAAGTCCGACCGAGGGGAAGAAGGCCCACTTGTTTCCCGGCGCGAGGCGGCTCGATCCATCGGAGCGGCCGGTGAGGGAGATCGAGTAGCGATCGAGGAGCGTGTAGTTCAGACGGCCCATGAACGACTCGAGCGACCACTCGGAGATCCGGCTGAGCTGATTGCCGGCCGTGCCGGAGCCGAGGTCGTACCAGAGCTGCGAGTTGTACGGAAGGTTGGTGGAGTAGAGCGAGTCCTTGGTGAAGCGGTCGTGCTGGATGCTGTACAGGCCCGTGACGTCGAAGTGGTGGATGCCACCGACGCTGCGATCGAAATGCAGCAGGTTGTCGAGAGTATAGGCGAAGTCCTGCTGGTTGTATTCGCCCGCCTGCGGCGGCTGGCCCTGATTGGAGCTGTTCGCGCCGAGGTTGGCGCAGGTGCCGTGCGTCCACGGTCCGTTGTAGCAGCCGTTGTCGAGCTGGGTGAGGTCAGGGCCGAAGTTCGTTCGCCAGGTCAGGCCGTCGGCGAGCTGGAGCTCGGCAAAGGCGGAGCCGAACACGCGGTTGACCACCTGCTGCCGCACCACCGACTGCGCCTCGAGCAGGGGGTTGATGCTGAGCGGATCGTCGTCGGGACGGGGATCGAGGAGGCCGAGCGAATCCGGGTTGGTATAGTTGTAGGGTTGCCCGAGTGGAGTCATCGACAGCGCGTAGCCGTACGCGCCCCCTCCCTCTCCCATGTCGGTGTTGATCCGCGAGCCGTTCGCGCTGATGCCGAGGTGGAGGCGCCGCGCCGTGTGATCGACCGACGCGAAGGCGGAGCCGCGGTTGTAGCCCTGACCCGGGAGCATCCCGTCCTGGCCGAAGTAGTTTCCGGAGAGGGCGTAACGCGTGTCGGGGCTCGATCCGGAAAGCCCACCCTGGAGGCTGCGCTGGCGGCCGTCGCGCAGTACGGTGCGCTGCCAGTCGGTGGTGATGTTGTTGTTCAGCGCGTAGAGTTGCTTGACGGTGAAGATCTTCGCCAGGCTGGTGTCCTGTCCATTCGCCGCTGCGCCGTCCTGCATGTACTGCACGTACTGCTGGAGGTTCATCATCGGGATGAGCCGCACCGGCTGCTGGGTGCCGTAGTACGTGTCCAGGGTGTAGGACGAGTGCACACGGCCGTCGTTGACTCCCTTCTTCGTCGTGACGAGAATGACGCCGTTCGCGCCACGGCTGCCGTAGATCGCCGTCGCCGACGCGTCCTTCAGGACGTCGATCGATTCGATGATCGCCGGGTTGAAGTCCTGGATGCCGCCGGAGATCGGGATCCCGTCCACGACGTAGAGCGGTTCGTTGCTCGCGGTGAGCGAGCGGACGCCGCGGATGCGGACGTTCATCGCGGCGCCGGGCTCGTTGCTCGAGGCCACGATCTGGACACCGGCGACGCGGCCCTGGAGAGCCTTCATCGGATCGGATGTCGGGATGTCCTTGAGCTTGTCGGCGGTGACGGTGGAGACGGCGCCGGTGATGGTGCGCGCGGCCTGGGTGCCGTAGCCGACGGTCTTCACCTCCTGCAAGACGATCGGCGAGGCGACGAGGCTGAAATCCGCCGTGACGGATTGATTGGACGCGACCGTGACGGTCTGGGTCGCGGAGAGGAAGCCGATGCGACGAGCCTGGATCCGACGCTGGCCGCCGGGGACGTCGGCGAGGGTGAAGCGGCCAGCGGAGTCGGTGACGGCGCCGCGCGCGGTGCCGACGATGACGACCGTGGCACCTGGAAGTGGCGTACCTCCTTCGGCGCTCACGACGCGTCCGATGATTCGCCCGTTCCCCTGTGCGTCAGCGGTCGACGCCACCGCGGCGAGGGCGAGAAGGAGCAGCAGTACCGTGCGTCCCATCGGTCTTTCCTCCGGATGACGTGGAGTGCAGCGGAACAAGGCTGGAGCGTAGTTTGTTTGCTAGACTAACAAAGTCAGACCGGAAAACGCTTTCTCGGCATCCAAGAGTCCTTTGCGCCCCCCGATTCTACGGCTGGCCTTTTGTCTGTCAAGAGAATCATTTCCATGGACCCGACATCCCGTACCGTCGCCACTCATGACTCGTCACTCCGCCACACGCTGTCTCGCGTTGCTGCTGGCGATCGTCTCCGCGTTGCCGCGACCGACGGTCGCGCAAGCCATTCGTCCAGCCGCTCCTCCACTCTCCGGAACGCTTCGACTGCCGAAGCTCCTCTCCGACCACATGGTCGTGCAGCGCGATCGCCCACTGCGAATCTGGGGCTGGGCGTCCCCGCGTGAGGCGGTCGTCGTGCGCTTTCGCTCCCACGCCGCGCGGGCGACGGCGGGGCCCGACGGCCGATGGCAGGTCTGGCTCTCCCCGGCTGCCGCTGGCGGTCCGTTCACGCTCGACGTGCGATCGGGCGATCGGCATCTCGTCGTACGCGATGTCCTCGTCGGCGACGTGTGGCTGGCCGGGGGACAGTCGAACATGGAGTTTCCCCTCAGGCGAGATCGCGATGCGTCCACCCAGATCGCGGGCGCCCACGATTTCCTGCTCCGTCAGTTCAAGGTCCCCATCGCCTGGTCCGACTCGATGCAGGCCGACGTCACCGGCGGCGACTGGGAGTCAGCCGACAGTGCGCACGCCGGCGCCTTCACCGCCGTGGGCTACTACTTCGCGCGGTCGATTCGCCGTTCGGAGCATGTGCCGATCGGCATCATCAACAGCACCTGGGGCGGCAGCGCGATCGAGACCTGGCTGAGCCAGCAGGCGAATGGGCTCTCCGACCGTGCCGTCGCCGCGCGGCGGGCCGCCGAGGGGGCACGAGTGGACTCGCTGCGCGCCGCACTTCGAGCCACTCTCGGCGCACTGCCGGACTCCGACGCCGGAATGTCGGATCGCCGCGCGCCGTGGGCCTCTGCATCGCTTGACGATGCCGGTTGGCGTGACATCTCCGTGCCGGCATACTGGGAATCGCAGGGATTGGAGGGGCTGGACGGCGTGGCCTGGTATCGCCGATCCTTCACCCTCGACTCGGCCGATGCACGCGGCGGCGCGACGCTGTCGTTCGCGGCGATCGATGACGACGACATCACCTGGGTGAACGGCGTCGAGGTCGGCCGGACGAGCGGCTACGACCGGCCTCGCTCGTACCGTCTACGGCCCGACGTGCTGCACGCCGGACGGAACCTTGTCGCCGTTCGCGTCACCGATGGGGGGGGCGGTGGCGGCATCAACGGCGCCGCCACGCTGACGCTGGCCGCCGGCCGATCCCAGTCGCTGGCCGGACAGTGGAAGTTTCGCGTCGGCAAGGTCGCCCTCGTCCCGGACGGACAGCGCATCAACAAGATTCCCGCTGTGGCCTACAACTCCATGATCGCGCCGCTCGCCCCCTTCGCGATTCGCGGCGTGATCTGGTATCAGGGAGAATCCAACGCCAACGACGCGGCACAGGCCCGCGCGTACGCACCGCAGTTCGCGTCGCTGATCGAGAGCTGGCGTGAGCTCTGGGGCTCCAGCGCGGCGGCGCTTCCGTTTCTGTGGGTGCAGTTGCCCAACTTCGGCCCGCCGGACAGCGTTCCTCCATCCCCTGCTGCCGCCGCGTGGGCGTTGCAGCGCGAATCGATGGACGCGGCGCTCCGTCTGCCGAATACCGGTCGAGCGATCACCATCGACGTCGGCGGCGCCGAGGAGCTTCACCCGCGCGACAAGCTCGACGTGGGTGAACGGCTGGCGCGCGTCGCGCTCGCGGGGACCTACCATCGGCCGGTGGCCGCCTCGGGGCCAACCTATCGGTCGCTCAGGATCGACGGCTCGCACGCTCTCGTCGCGTTCGATCACGCCGGGTCCGGTCTCCGGTCGCGCGCTGCCGACTCGATGAGCGTCGGCGCGTTCGCCATCGCGGGGGCCGATCACCGCTTCGTCTGGGCCACGGCGCGGATCGTCGGTCGCGAGGTCGAGGTGTGGAGCGATGCGGTGCGTGACCCCGTCGCCATACGTTATGCCTGGGCGAACGATCCGCGCGGCGCGACGCTGTACAATGGCGACGGTCTGCCGGCGGCGCCGTTCAGGACCGATCGCTGGTGAGGCCGGCTCCAGTCGGCGCGCGGAGCATCATTGCGCTCGGAAGAGCCCGAGGTCGACGGCATTGGCCATGAGGCGATAGCCCAGTTCGTTCGGATGCAGGTGGTCGCCGCCATCCGCCGCGGGAAGCACCCGCGATGGCTCGTCGGGGTCGCGCATCGCCGCGTCGAAGTCGATCACGGCATCGAATGAGTGGGCCGTTCGCACCCAGCGATTCACCGTCTGTCGCGCCGCCTCGTGCTGGGGGTTGTCGTAGAAGGAGCGGCCGAAGGGCATGATCGTCGCCATGTACACGCGAAGTCCGCGAGCGTGCGCGCGCGTCGCGAGATCGCGAAACGCGGCGATGAGCTCCCCCGCCACGGCGGCCGACGAATCAGTGCGAGAGGTGCCGATGTCGTTGACCCCTTCCGACACCAGCACCCAGCGGACGCCGGGTTGCGACAGCACGTCCCGATCGAATCGCGCCAGCGCGGTAGGACCGAGGCCGCCGCGGACGACGGCGTTCCCCCCGATGCCGGCGTTGACGACGGCGACGTGCGC
>JBIOHU010000037.1:0-17328 GCA_044449225.1 Gemmatimonadales bacterium
CCGGCGGCACGAAGCGCTACCGCGGCCCGCCGTGCCTCCGGTGTCTCGCGGGCGTAGGCGCCGCCGTAGGCGCTCCCATCCACAATCAACCGGTCGCCGTTCAGCGGGGGCAGCGTGTCACCGATCAGCGTTTCCAGCAGCCGACGCGTGCGTCGCGCGAGTCGCATCACCCGCCGGTGGTTGGCGACGAGGCGAGGCACCACGCGTACGCCGACGACGCGCGTCGGCGCGCCGGCGAGGGCGAGTCCGACGAGCAGCCCTGCCGCGGTGCCGCCGGTGCCGAGCGGCACGACGATGACGTCGGGCATGGCGATCCCGTCGCGTGCGAGCTGGTCCGCCAGCTCCAGTGCCGCGTCGACATGTCCGAGTGCGCCGAGCGGCACGCTGCCGCCCGCCGGAACCCAGTGCACCCGTCGCCTCAGCCGACGCAAGGCCGCCCGCAGGTACGCGTCGGCCACCGAGCGGGCGCGGGTCACTTTGGCGAGTGCGGCAAGCCGGGCCGCAGTGGCATCGGCGACGGAGTGCCTCTCCTGCGGCCAGGTGATGATCTCGGTGTGCCAGCCGAGCGAGGCGCCGTGGCACGCGACGGCGAGGGCGTGCGTCGAGCCGGTAGGGCCGACGGTGAGCAGCGACCGCGAGGGCTCGACGCCGGCGAGAAGGACCTCGAGGGCGCGCGCCTTGTTGCCGCCAAGCGCCGGCGCGCTCAGGTCGTCGCGTTTGGCCAGCATCGTCACGCCATCGACCTGCCAGCGCTCGACCGGCGTCTCGCCCAGCCGTAGCTCGGCGAGCGACAGCGTATGCACGAGTCGGGGATGGCGGGCGAGCAGCGCCTTCACGCGCTAGGTGCCGGCGGAGGCGACGACGCCGAGCGGCTCGTCCAGGTCCGGATCGAATCCTTCCTCGCCTTCAGCGTGGGGCTCCGATCCGCTTTCGGCGCCTGCCTCTACGTAGAGCATCTGCACGATCACCATCACCGTGGCGAGCATGGGGACCGCGACCATGAGTCCGAGGAATCCAAAAACGAGCGCGAGCAGAGCCTGCGTGAGCACGGTGAGAGCCGGCGGCAGGTTCACCCCTCCTTTCATGAGAAGGGGAATGAGGATGTGGTTCTCGAGGAACTGGATGCCGATGTAGGTGACGGCGACGAAGAGCGCCTTCTCCGGCGAATCGAGAAATCCCATCGCGATCGCGGGAATGGAGCTGAAGATCGGCCCCACCGTCGGAATGAACTCGAACAGGCCGGCGAGTATGCCGAGCAGGAAGGCGGCCTTCACGTGAAGAACGAGCAGCGCGATGGTGCTCACGCTTCCGATGACCGCCATCGCCACGAGCTGGGTGACGAGCCACTTGCGCAGGACGACGGCGACGCGGTCCATGACCTGTGCGCCGAGCCGACGTCGGCGCGCCGGAAGGAGGGCGAGCGCACCGCGGCGATAGAGATCCGGATCGGCGGCGAAGTAGATGCTGAGAAAGACGATGAGCAGGAAACCACCGACAGCGGCGAGGGTGGACCGTGCAAAGGGAAAGAGGTAGCGGCGGGCTCCATCGAGCGGCAGCTGGAGGCGGTTCCCGAGCGATTTCCCGGCAGCGGCGGTGTCCAGGACGGTTCCACGGGCCGTGCTCGAGCCCTCAGGCGCGGGCGATGCGACGGTAGCGGGAGCGCCCGGTGCGGGAGCCGGGGTCTGTGCAGCGGTGGTCCCGGTCGGTTTCGCGCCCATTGGGGTGGTACCGAACAGCACGCCGAGCACGCCGCTCTCGCGCTGGTTTACCCAGTCCTGCACGCGGTCGATCGCCTCGGGGAGCTTCAACTTGAGCTCCGCACCCTGTTCGCGGAGCGTCGGCGCCGTCGAGGCGCCAAAGGCCGTGAGGAGGCCGAAGAAGGCGATGACGATCATCGCCGCCCCGGCCCCTCGCGGCACCCTCAGTCGCTGCAGCCGATCCACGCCCGCCGACACGGCGATGGCGAACAGCACGCCGAGGAAGAGGGTGAGGAAGAGGGCATTGGCAAACCAGATGAGGCGCAGACCGAGGTACATCGCCAGCACGAGGGCGGCGGTCCGTACGATGTCGCGGCTCCGCCAGCCCACGGCGCGCCGGTGATGGCTGGCGGCGCGGCCGACGCCGTGCGGCGGGACGGTGCCGCGACGGACCGGTCTGGTGGCGTTGGCGTCGGGGTCCCCGTCGGGACCGCGCTGGAGGTCGCGCGCGGGGTCGCGAGTCGGATCGGTCATGCGGGGGGCGCGAGAGATGTCCGTGGCGTGGCGGTCCCTGCAAGGGCCAGGACCGTGCCGCAACGGCGCGTGACGCGAGAGTGCGAAGCGCTACATTACCGCGGAAGCCGATCCGACAACAGAGCATGGGAGCCAGCGTGGCCGATCGTTCGACCGCTGCAAAGTTCGTCTATCTCGACACCGTAGCCGCCGTGGAGCAGTTCTCGACGGAGATCGCGGGGAGCAAGGAATTGGCGATCGACACGGAGGGAGCGAGCTTCCACCGGTTCGTGGACCGCATCTACCTGCTTCAGCTTTCGACGCGCGACCGCCACGCGGTGATCGACCCCATACCGATCGGGACACCTCAGCGGCTGGGCAGGATGCTCGAGGATCGGGAGGTCGAGGTCGTTTTCCACGACGCCGACTACGATCTTCGGCTGCTGGAGCAGGACTACGGGTGGAAGATCAGGCACATCTTCGACACGCGCATCGCGGCGCAGCTCCTCGGCTACTCCGCCTTCGGGCTCGCCGCGCTGCTCGACCGGTTCTTCGGCGTGAAGCTCGACAAGAAGCACCAGCGCGCCGACTGGTCGATGCGCCCGCTCACGGCGGACATGCTCGACTACGCCGCCCAGGACACACGCTACCTACTCGAGTTGAAGGACCGGATGTCAGCGGAGCTGACCCAGATGGGCCGGATGGAGTGGGCGCGTGAGGAATTCGGCCTGCTGGAGGGAACACGGTGGGCGGATGAGGAGCCCGGCAGCGCCTTTCTCAAGCTCAAGGGAGCGCGCGACCTCTCGCGGCGCGAACTGGCGGTGCTGCGCGAGCTCGTCCCCTGGCGGAACGACGTCGCTCATCAGCTCGACCGCGCCACCTTCCGCGTTGTCGGCAACGAGCAGCTTTTTGAGGTCGCGCGCACGCAGCCGACGACGCGCGACGACCTGGCCAAGATCAAAGGGATGCCACGGGGCATCGTCGAGCAACGAAGCGCGGAGCTGCTCGACGCCGTTCGCCGCGCACTGGAGGTGCCCGAGTCGGATCTGCCGAAGTTTCCCAAGGTCCCGCGATGGGACCGGGATCCCGACTTCGACACGCGGGTCTCGGCACTCAAGACGGCGCGTGACGCGGCAGCGAAGCGGTTGGAGCTCGACCCGGGAGTCCTCTGCTCGCGCGACCGGATGGAGGCGGTGGCGCGCCGGAACCCGGCGACGGTGGCCGAGGTGGCCGAGGTGTCCGAGCTACGGCGCTGGCAGGTCGGCGAGCTGGCGGCGGCGTTCGTGGCGGCGCTCGCGCCGCACCGGAAGGGGAAGGCGGCAGGGAAAGAACGCACCGAGTCCCCATACCGGGAGTAACGGGCCGGCGCGGCGGGAATCGGCAGACTGCGCTTTCCCTACAATCCCATGTAGGCCCGTACCCTCGGCTCGATCCGATCGGGCGTCCAGAAGGGGGTCCAGACCAGGTTCACCGTCACCGTTCCGACGCCCGGCAATGCCTTCAGCGCTCGCTCGGCGTCGCTCATGATCTCAGGGCCGCTCGGGCAGCCGGGCGACGTCAGCGACATGTCGACGTCCACGTCGGTGCCGCTGACCCGCACGTCATAGACGAGGCCGAGGTCCATGATGTTGAGGTTGAGCTCTGGGTCCTTGACCTTGCGCAGCGCCAGCTTCGCCTGCTCGAGGCTCACGTCGGTGAAGGCCGCGCCGCTGCCCGGCTCAACGCGCGACGGCGCCGACTCGGTACCATCCGCTTGGGGACCGGCGGCGATGTGAGCGGCATGGGAATCGGGGATCGGTGAATCCGCGGGCATGTGACGGCACTCCGTGAGGGACAGTTGGAGTATCATCGGTACCGGCGCCCACCGCAACGACGAACGCCCGCGCAGGGCGGGCGTTCCGGGTGAAACGAGCGGCGAACGAGTCGGACTATCGCCTCGATTTCGATCTCGAGCTGCTCCGGTGGTGGCTAGCGGTCGAGTGATTCGGCTTCGAGCTCTTTGCGCTGGTCTTCTTCGCTTTCGCTGCGCGGGCCCGCTTCGCGGCGCGGGCGCGGGCCCGCGCCTGGGCGGCGCGCCTCGCCTTGCTCACCGCCGGCTTGTTCCAGCCGACGGCGCGATCGGCGCGGAAGGAGCGAGGCATGTCGAGCAGGCCGCCCTGGAGATCGGTGACCGCCAGCTCCGCCGCATCGGCGAGGTCGGCGCGGACGTCGCTGATCACCTTGGCAGGACGGCGCGCCGTGGCGGCGTGCACGCGATTGGTGAGCAGGATGACGAACATCTCGTGTTTGGGGTCGATCCAGAGGGAGGTGCCGGTGTAGCCAGTATGACCGTAGGCGTCGGCGCCCATGTACTCGCCGCAGCCATACTCGCCGTCACAGGTATCCCAGCCGAGGGCACGGGTGCCGGCCCCGGGCGCACGCCTGGTGAACAGCTGCACCGTGCTGTCGGTGACGATGCGGGTGCCGTTGAAGGTTCCGCCGTCGAGCATCATCTGCGCGAAGATCGCCAGGTCGCTGGCGGTGCTGAACAGACCCGCGTGGCCGGCGACGCCACCGAGTGCATACGCATTCTCGTCGTGGACCTCGCCGCGGAGCGGGTAGCCGCGTGGCGGGTTGATCTCGGTCGGTGCGATGCGGCCGCGGAGGGACGCGTCGGGTTTGAACTCGGTGTCCTTCATCCCGAGCGGCGTGAAGACGCGCGTGGCGAGGAACTGGTCGAGCGTCTGTCCGCTCACCGCCTCGACGACGAAGCCGAGCAGGTCGGCGCCGAGATCGGAGTACTCGTACTGCGCTCCCGGCTTCGCGACGAGCGGCGTAGCGATGACGGCGGCGCGCGCTTCCTCGGGCGAGTGAGTGATGCGCCAGAGGTCGCGGCCGGCGGGAAGTCCGGAGCGATGCTCGAGCAGTTGGCGGATGGTGACGAATTCCCGGTCGCCGCCGGTGAAGGCGGGGATGAACTTCACCACGGAGTCGTCGAGATGGATCTTCCCTTCGTCGTAGAGAATCATCAGCGCCGTCGTGGTGCCGACGACCTTGGTGAGCGAGGCGAGATCGTAGATCGAGCGATCGGCGGTGACGCTGCTGGCATCCTTGGTCCAGCCAAGGTGTCCGAAGCCCTTCTCCCACACCACCGCGCCCTTGCGCCCGACGACGACCGAGGCGCCCGGATAGCCGCCGGCCTTTATGCCGCGCTCGACGACTCGATTGATCGTGGCCAGTCTGGAGGCGGACATGCCGACTGCGCTCGGCGCCTTGTTCGGCAGGCCGTCGTCCGGGAAACGGACGAGGGGGAGGGGATGGACCGCCGTGGCGACGGCGAACAGCAGGTTCAGCAACTCGAATTACCTCGCGACCGACAAGACCGAACGACCCTCACAGCAGGGTTTGCCAAGCACAAGTCGTGCTCGCCAGATGTTGGAGGGTTGCCGACCCCGACAGGCCATGGACGGGCTCGGCACAATCGAATACCATACCGCCACATGGCGAGTTCCCAGGCGGCGGTGAGGCGGGGCGGCTAGTATGGTGACCGTTCAAGCGACGAGCAAGAGCGTGTGGCGTCACGGGCGCTTTGCGCTTCGCGCTTTGCGCGTAGATGCGTAGGCGCGTAGGTGGGTAGGGGGGGGCTGCAACGACGAAGGGCACACCGGACGGTTTCGGTGTGCCGAGTTCCGATTCCTACCCACCCGCGGACCTACCCACCTACGCACCTACCCAGCTTCGCACCTACCCACCGACGCGAAGCTAAAGTCGCCTCCCCCACGTACGGATTGGCAACTCTTTCCACTCCGGCTGTGACCAATCCGTTGGACGTCATGGAGAACGAACATCTCACCGTACAGCGCGCCGTCGACGGCGACGAGGCGGCGATGAGGGCGCTCTGGACGCGCCACGCGCCGCACGTGGACGTCGTGGTCAGACGGTTGGTGGGGCACGACCCGGATCTCGCGGCGGACATCGCGCAGGAAGTGTGGATCCAGATCTTTCGCGCCCTGCCGGGCTTTCGTGGTGACGCGCAGTTCGGGACATGGGCGCACCGCATCGCGGTGAATCGCACGCTCAATGCGCTGCGTCGCACGCGTCGGCTGGCGGCGCTGGAGGTGGAAGTGGAAGACGACAGCGCATCGGTGGAACCGGAGGCCGAGCGGGCCATGCTCGCCTCCACGATCGAGGCGGCGGCGGCGAAGCTGTCTCCTGGCGCGCGCACCGTCTTCCTGCTCCACGACGTGGAAGGGTTCACGCATGAGGAGATCGCCATGCAGCTCGGCATCACCGCGGGCGGCTCCAAGTCGCAACTGTTCAAGGCACGCGCCAGATTACGCATCCTGCTCGCTCACCTGATCGACGCACCGTCATCCGCGATGCTTCGACCCAAGACTACCGAACATGCAGCACCTCTCTACTGATCGTCTCGCCGCCCTCGGCGACGACCTGCCGACGACCGACGAGTCGGCACATCTCGCCCACTGCGACGACTGCCGCCAGGAGCAGGCGGCGTATCGGTCGCTCGTGGCGATGGCGCACGCGGAGCAGTCATCGATCGTGTTGCCGCTCACGCGATGGGACGACATCGCCGCCGAGCTCCGCAACACGTCGCCGTCCCTCGTGACCCGACCCTCGCCGTTGCGGCGCGCGCCACGCTGGCCGATGCAGGCCGCAGCGGGGCTCTTGCTCGTCGCCGGCGGGGCGATGCTTGGACGGACGAGCGCGGGGGCGTCGGCATTGCCAGGGCAGGCCGCCATCTCGGGCGACGTCGCCTCGACGGATTCAGCGACGGCCAGCGTGCTGCCCGTGGCCGCCGTCTCCTTCCGCACCGTTGCCGATGCGCGCGCGGCGCAGCAACGCTACGAACTGCTCTATCAGCAGGCGGCGGCGTTTCTGTCCCAGCACGACAGCTCGACGATCGGGATCGGCAGTCCGGTGGCGTACCGCTCGCGGCTCGCCGCGCTCGATCAGGTGATCTCGACGACGCGGGAGGCAATGCGCGCCGCGCCCCACGATCCGGTGATCAACGGCTACTACCTCACGACGCTCGGGCAGCGTGAGGCCACGCTGCGGCAGCTCAACACCGCGCTGCCGGCCAGCCTTCGCCTGAACAGCTTCTGATCATGGTGCGCCTGCGTCGTCCCTCCCTGCTACTCTCCGCGACCGTCGTCTTCGGCGCTGCGGCCCCGCTCGCCGCTCAGCGCGCCGACGTCCTGGCACGCCGGACCCCGCGGGCTGACTCCAGTCTCGGAAGCGCGACCGAACGTCAACTTCGCGCGCTCGCGCGACGCGCCGACTCGCTGTCGTATCTCTACAACGCGGAGGAGTTGAGCGTCGCCGAGCGTCGGCGGGTGGGAATGGTGCTCGACCATACGGTCGAGCAGATCGACCTGCTGGCGATGCGGCTGGCGGAGATGAGCGGCGACTCGCCGGGCGGGATGCGGATGCATCTCTCGCCGATGGGGGGTGCGGAAGCCCGGTCCTCGATGCTGCGCGCGCTGACGGCGTCCCGCGGCATTCAGCCACGCGGCTGGCTGGGTGTGGAGATCTCCGGTCCGGCGCGCGAACCGCGGATCGAGGGTGGAGAGCAGATCATCCACTATCTGAACTATCCGGCCATCGTCTCGGTTGAGCCGAGTTCCCCCGCCGAGCGTGCGGGGTTGATCCCGAACGACACTCTGATCGCCTACGACGGTCTCGACGTTCGCGACACCGACATCCCGATCACGCGGTTGATGACGCCGAACAAGCGTGTGATCGTGCGCATTCGTCGCGACGGACGGACGCGGGACATTCCAGTCAGGATCGCTGACGTGCCGTCGCGCATAGTGCTGCGTCGCGAGATGAACGTGGATGTCGCGCCGCCGCGTTCGCTGAGCGAGCTGCCGGACGCGGTGACGTTCCCCCGCGCGCCAAGCGCTCCACGAGGGCTGTGGTCATCGGCGATGGGCGAGCCGGCACCGATGCCGCCCCGAACGCCCGCACCTCCGATGCCGACGATGTCGGCGACGCCGCCCATGCCAGCGATCGTCTACGGGCTCGGCTTCAACGGCATCGCCGGCGCGCAGCTCGTCGGCGTCACCGAAGGGCTCGGCCGATCACTCGGCGTGCGGCAGGGGGTGCTGGTCACCAACGCTCCCATCGGCTCGCCGGCGTACGAGTCCGGCCTGCGCGACGGAGACGTGATCGTGAAGGCGGCGGGCCGCATGCTCAGCACGGTCGGCGACCTGCGTGCAGAAGTGGCATCGGTCGCCAACGACGGCGAGCATTCGATCGCTCTGGACCTCGTGCGGAACAGGCGGCCGAGAAAGGCGGTGTTACGCTGGTGAATTAAATGTAGGTGGGCAGGTGCGTAGATGGGTAACGATGCGGGGCACACCGGAGCTGTCCGGTGTGCCCCTTCCGAATTCCATCGCACCTACCACCTACCCACCTACCCACCTACGCGAAGCGCCTCCAACTTCCTCCCCTCCGGCACGAGCGATTTATGGATCGCCATCGCGGCGATGGCGCCGTCGCTGGCCGCGGCGATGGCGAGCTGCGGGCCGGGGACGATATCGCCTGCGGCGTAGCAGTCCCTCACCGACGTATGGTATGAGTCGTCCACGATGAGGTGGCCCCCCGCGTCGCGCTCGCATTTCAACTGCGCGCCGAGATCGTCGGCCGGATACTGGCCGATGGCGAAGAAGATCTTGTCTGTGTCGAGCGCGAGACCATCCTCGAAGTCGAGCGAATGAACGCGCGAGCCGGAGTGCCGCACGCAGGTGATGCGCGACTCGAGGACCGGGATGTTCAACGCGTCGAGGTTCGCGCAATACTCGGGGAGATCCAGCTCCGCCGGCTCGCCATTGGTGCAGATGATGATGTCAGGCGTCCAGGTGGTAAGATCGAGGGCGAGTCCGACTGCCTTCCGGCCGCTGCCGATCACGACGACCTTCTTGCCGACGCACTCGCGGCCATCACAGTCGGGACAGACGTGGGCATTCGCGCCGTAGACGTGCTCGAGTCCGGGAATGTCCGGCCAGACGTCCTTCAGCCCGATCGCGAGCAGGATGCGTCGTGCGCGCACGGTCGACGAGTCGGCGAGAGTCAGCAGGAAGCCGTCGTCGAGAGCGACGACCGTGTCGCAGAGTGCATCGAGGAGAACGACGCCATGCGCGCGCGCCTCGTCGCGTCCCGCGCCGCGCAGCCGTGCCGGCTGCACTCCGGGAAGTCCGAGATAGCCGTTCACTCCACGCGTCTCCCAGTTGCGCGGGTCACCGGAGTCGACGAGGACGACGCGGTGCAGATAGCGGGCGAGCCAGATCGCCGCGGAAAGGCCCGCCGGGCCGCCGCCGACGATGGCGACGTCCGCGCCAGAGCCGCCGGGCAGTTCACTACCGGGCTCGCCTGCCGAAGAAGCTCGTTGCGCCATGCGGGGCGTCGGGGCAAGAACGGTTCCGGAGGAAGCGAGCTGCAATACGGTGTGGGGCCGGCGCGCGTAAAAGGCCGGCCGAAGGGCCGCGTTTCACGCGGCCCGGCCCGTCAGCGCCTTCCAGGAGTCTCACGTCAGCGCCTTTCGTCTTTCAACGATCCCCCCGGCATCAGGTAGATCGCCCGCAGCGTCGCGCGATCCGACGGGCTGATCTCCGACGTCGCCGCCTCGCGGTACATCACGCTCGTCGGGTCGGTCGAATGGTTGAGGCCGAGCGCGTGGCCGACCTCGTGCCGGATGATGCCAGCCACCACTGTTGGGGAAAGCAGGCGGCCGGCGCTGTCGCGTGTCGCGACCGAGACGCGAGCACGGGAGATCTCGTAGGAGCTCGTCTGTTCCCGCTCGGTCACGCCGATGCGCTGGCCTTCTTCGGGAGGAAACTTGTCCCGCCAACCGATGCTGACGTCGCAGCTCGCCGAGTCGTAGACGAAGGTGAATCGCAGTGGAAAGCCCGCCTCGCTCCACTCGGAGAAGACCTCGCGCGCCACGTCGGGATACTCGCGCCGCCAACCCGGCGTCTCGGACTCCGGCTCGATGTACACGCGCACTGCATCGCGCAGATGTTCGGGCCACCGCCACAGCGTGCTGTCCTGCTCGGCGAGAATGTCGGCGAGGTAGGTGCCGCTCGACAGGTTGCCGGCGTGACGACGCAGCTCGGCCGGCGGCTCCGACTGCTTCAGCCCGTCCTTCGCGATACCGATATGGGTGATGCCGCGCGCGATCTGCTCTTCGGTGAGGATCGTGTCGCGGGCGAGCTGGGCGTCGATGCGTGCTTGGCGGAGACGCGAGGTACGTACGGCGCCAGTGACGACGAAGACCGCCAGTCCGCCGAGGACGCTGGCGAGGACGACCTCCGCCCGCAGACGAACTATCGGACGCCTCCCGGCGGGAGCGTGTAAAGAAGCCGGACGGTTGCCCGATCGGCGGCCGAGAGATCGCGCACCCTCACCTTGGGCGCCATGATGCTCGTCGGGTCCTCGGTGTGGTCGAGGCCGAGAAGGTGGCCGAGCTCGTGGAGCGCCATTGCATGCATGGCGTCGTCGTCGAGCGGGGTGCCGCTGCGATGGTGCACCGCGAGCACGATGTCGGCGTTGGTGATCCACCAGTTGTCGTCGCGCGCCCACTTGGTGCGGCCGCTGATCGGCTCGTCGAAGTGGTCGATGAACGTCACGTGCACATCGGCGAGAGTAGAGTCGCTGACGAAGGCAAAACGGACGGGAAGGTCGAGGTCGTCCCACTCGTGGACAGCGCTCCGGACGCCGGCCGCATATGCGTCGTGCCAATCGGGAACGGTCGACGTGGGCTCGACCCAGACCGTGAGAGGACGGCCACGGCGGTCCGGCCAGCGGGCGAGCGCGCTGTCGCGCTCGGCCAGCATCTCATTGATGTAGGTGCCATTGCCGCCCTCAGCGAGTCGCCGCCGCACCTCCGCCTTCTCGCGCTCGCGCTCGACGGCGCGGGTGGAGAAGGGTCGGTCCACAACACCCTCACTGCTCGCGACGCTGGTGTGTCCGTGCGGGGCACGGATACCGGCGATCGGAAACAAGGAGAGGAGGAGGGGGGCGACGATGCCCCGGAGGAGGGAGCGGCGATGCATCTATCGGCTGGGTCGAGGAGGCCCTGTGGAGGGTGTGGCGAGGAAGTCGTCGACGACCGTGAAGAAGCGCTCGGGCGCCTCCCAGAACGGCATGTGGCCGGCGTCAGGCAGGAGGACGTGGCGCGCGTGCGGCAGGAGCTCGCTGAGCTCGATAGCGACCGACGCGGGGAGCGCGTCCTGTTCACCATGAAGGACGAGTACGGTAGCCGAAAGGGCACGTAATTCCTCCCGAAAGTCATACCCTTCGCGCCGAAGAAGTGCCGCAATGGTGGCCCCCGTCACACTGGCAGAAGACGGGGGGGTGAAGTAGCTGCCGAAGGCCGGATCGGCGAACCAGGAGGAGTACGCGGCGCGACTATGCGCGGCATGGAGATCGGGGTCCGGGTCGACCAGCCTGGGGTAAGCACGCTCGATGGTGGCGCGGTCCTCGGCGCCGGCACGCGCGATGGAGTTGGCATGCAGTGCCGGCATCCAGTCACTCGTCGGGCCGACGGCATCCACGGTGACGACCCGCGTCGTCCCGGCGGCGTCGCGCGAGGCGCCGATGAGCGCGATCAAGCCGCCCCACGAGTGGCCGAGGAGGTCCCAGCGTCGGACACCGAGGGCGCGACGCAGGGCACCGACATCGTCGGCGTCGTCCTCGAGGCGGGCGGAGAGCGGATGGGCTGGTGCCTGAGAGGCTCCGCGCCCACGCTGATCATACAGAATGACCTGTCGCCGGGTGGCCAGCGGGGAGAGCGCGGGCCAGAGCAGCGCGTGGTCGTAGAGCAGCCCGCCGTTCACCAGTAGCAGTGGCGACACCCCCTCCACGGGCTGCGAGCTCCAAACGGCGAACTCGAGGCCTCGGACTCTTGCGGTCATCCGCTCCAGGCGTGGGATCGGGCCGAGCGAGCGGCGAAAGGCGATGAAGCTGTCGCGGGACATGGAGTGGTTCGATACCGATCGGATGCTGGGTTGACCCACTCGGAAGCTCGGCTAATCCATCCGGAATCGGGGCGGAATCACCCGAAACCTGGCCTGAGTCACCCGGAACGTAGCCCGAGCGACCGGAACGCGCCCGGAGTCACCTGACCCGTGCCAGGATCCAGGCGGAAACTGGCTTGATCCACGCGGAAGTAGCGCCGAGCCGGTCGAAAGCTGCGGCGAATCCGCCCACCTATTCAGCGAGTTCTTACATCCCCCGAAGCACGTCCTCCCGCGTCATCGGAAGGTGTGCGTCCCCGCGCTCATCCGGCTTCGCGAACAGCGTCTGTACGACGTTGATGCTGCCGGTGGAGAAGGCGTGCGCGGAAGCGGTCATGTAGAGGCGCCACGTCCGGAAGATGCGCTCGCCGGCGATGGCGATCGCCTGCTCCCGGGCCGTCACCAGGCGGGCGACCCAATTGCGCAGGGTGCGGGCGTAGTGCTCGCGCAGACTCTCGGCGTCGCGGGTCTCGAAGCCCTCGGCTTCCGCCGAAGCGATCACGGCGTGCAGGGGGCCCAGCTTGCCGTCGGGGAAGACGTACTGATCGATGAAGGCATCGCGCTTCCAGATCCGCCGCTCGACCCAGTCGAACTGCGACCGACGGTGCGCGGCGTCGACGCTGACGATGCCATGGTTCAGAAGGAGACCACCGGGATTCAGGGCGCGATGCAGCGCCGCGAAGTACCCCGGCAGATGGTCGACCCCGACATGCTCCACCATTCCGATGCTGCTGATCTTGTCGAACCGGAGGTCGCCGAGCGCACGATAGTCGCGGATCTCCACCCGGCAGCGGTCGCCGAGCCCTTCCCGCTCGATGCGCTCGCGGGCAAGGGCGGCCTGTGCATCGCTGAGGGTGATGCCGAGCGCCGTGACGCCGTAGTTCTGCACCGCGTGCATGATGAGCGCTCCCCAGCCGCAGCCGACGTCGAGTAATCGCTCGCCGGGCCGCAGGCGGAGTTTGCGGCAGACGAGGTCGAGCTTCGCGCGCTGGGCCTCGTCGAGGGTGTAGTCGTCGCGGTGGAAATAGGCGCAGGAATAAACCATGCGCTCATCGAGCCAGAGCTGGTAGAAGTCGTTGCCGACGTCGTAGTGGTAGCGGATGGCCGCACGGTCGCGCGCCTGCTCGTGACGCTTGCCGAGGGGCTCGACGAAATGCTCGGCGCGGGCGATCTGCACCGGCGGCATCGGGTCGATCACCGGAATGGCGATCAGGTGGCGCACCATCCTTCCCAGCGTCCGCGCGGACTTCACTCGCCGCGCGATCTCGTCGGCGAGGTCGGTCGCAGCCTCGACGTCGCCCTCGAGATCGACGTCTCCGGAGAGATACGCCTCGACGAGCGACAGCTCGCTCGGGGGAAGGAGCATGCGGCGGAGCGCGCCGCGCCGGTTGATGCACAGCATGAACGCCGCCCCGGATCGGCCAGGCTCGACGGTGCCGTTCCAGTAACGGACGTCCATTTCGCGTTGGGCCGGCGGACCGAACAGCGCGTCGATCACGGCGCGAGCGTGCAGCAGGATGCGATCGGCATCGCTTCCCGCCGGCGATGGCCCTCCCGACATCAGGATCGGACGCGGAAGGTCGGTGACGCGAGTGGCTGTCGGGTATCCGGTCGCTGAGGTGGCGTGCTGTCGTTCCATGACGGGCCTCGAAGGCGCCGATGCGGGGTCGGCGCAGGGGTCGAACGAGGACGGAGGCGGCGCAGGGAGGGATTCCCCCGTTCCGGCTTCGCATGCGGGTGGTGAATCCTGACCATGCGTAGGGCGTGCCACCGCGTCGGGTGATCCGGAGGCGAGGATCAGGTTTTCCCCCGACAGGCAGCATCCGTCTGGCCGGCGAACTTGGAGGTGCGGCTTCCCGCAACCAAGGTCACCATGTCATCGCGCCTGTTCTCCGCCGGCCTGCAATCGGCGTTCCTGCTCGTTCCTGCATTGGCCCTGCCGCTGCATCGGGCGCGGGCGCAGGCGCCCACGCTCCCCTTCGCCATCGGGGAACGGCTGGAATACCTGGCTCGGGCGCCAAAAGGATTGCGTGGACATGCCCAGATGTGGATCGAAGGGCCAGAGAGCGTACGGGGGGTGCCGACGATGGTTCTGCGCTTCTCCTTTACGACGAAGATCGGATTCGTGCGTGTTTCGGACCGGTCGAGCTCGTGGCTTGATCCGGTCAGGTTCGCTGCCCTGCGCTTTTCGAAGGACGAGGTGCGCTTCATGGCCCGGCACTCTGAACGCGAGGAGATGGACCCCCTGACGCAGCGGTGGACGGCAGCGGATGGCCGGGCGGGCAGGAGCGCATCGTCCTTTCCGCTCGACGAGCTCTCCTTCATCTATTTGATCCGGACCCTCGACATGGCGAAGGACTCTTCGATCGTGCTCGATCGGCACTTCGACGAGGCGCGAAATCCGACGGTCATTCGCTCCCTCGGCCGCTCCCGGGTCGTCACGCCCGCGGGAAGCTTCGCCACCCGCGAGTACGAGATGCGCGTGCGCGACGCGCGCAACTATCGAGGCGACGGCGTCATTCGCTTCTCGGTGAGCGACGACCCCTGTCGGCGCCCCGTGCGGATCGAGAGCACGATCCCCGATGCCGGCACGGTGACGATGACCCTCGCATCGGCCCAGCCGGCGATCGCGGCCTGCGCGTCGTCGGGCGCCGCCGCCATCGCCGCGACGACGCACTGAAACCGGACTGTCAGGAGAAGTCCTTACGGCCTCGTCCGATGGAACGAACGATTGTTCCACGTATCGCCCGACATCTCTGCCGCCCCCAAGAAACGACCTTGCTCATGCAGAGCGCGATGACCGCGCTCGAACCGCCAAGAGGCGTCAAAATGAGCTCCGTCCTTCAAAATATTCGTCGCGATATCGTCGGTAGTTCCGTCCCAAGGCTGCTCCTCGCATTCGCCCTTATCGCGCCCGTGGCGGCGTGGACTCAGAACGGCGAACAGCTCGCCTTGCAGCCTCAGAGCCGGCTGTGGGTGGAGGGCACGTCGAGCATCAAGAGCTTCAGCTGCAAGGCGTCGGAAGTGACCGCCGCAGTCGACGCGACCGGCCCGGGCATCGTCGACAAGCTGCTTACCGGCGAGAAGGCCGTCCAGGCGGTGAATGTGATCGTCCCGGCCGCGAAGCTCGACTGTGGCAACGGCACGATGAACGAGCACATGCGGACGGCGCTCAAGGTCGAGCAGAGTCCGACGATCGCCTTTCGCATCACGAGCTACCAGATGACCAAGTCGGCCGACGGCGTGGCCGGCGATCTGACCGGCACCCTCTCCCTCGGGGGCGAAACGCGGACGATCACCGTTCCGGCGACGGGCGCGGCCGAGTCTGGCGCGATTCGCGTCGTCGGGGCGTACGAGCTGGCCATGTCCGACTACAAGCTCAAGGCGCCATCGCTGATGTTTGGCCGGATCAAGGTCCGCGACAAGGTGACCGTGAAGTTCGACCTGCTGCTCAAGAGTTGACCCATTCCGAGCCATTCCCGGCTCTCACCGGAGACAGGACCATGACAACCACTCGCCTACTTCTCATCGCCGTCCTGGCCGGGGCCTCCCCGGCCGCCGGCCAGTCCGTCCGCGTCGCATCCGCCGCGCGTGCGGACACGGCGCTCGTCGTTGCGACGACGCGCGCCGACACGGCGCTCGCTGCCGACAGCGCTGCTGCGAAACCGCTTGCAAAGCCGATGCGCATCGCCCTCCCACCGGTCGAGATCCAGCACTTGCGGCCAGCCGGCCAACGCGGGCTGAACGTGTACGAGTCGCCCAAGGACGAGGGGGTGCCCTTCACCGGATTCAAGGTCAACTGGGGCGGCGCGTTCACGCAGCAGTTCCAGAACCTGACGCATCAGAACACCGCCGCGCCGAAGGTCGTGCTGGGGGTGGATCAGAACTCGCTGATTCCGATCGGCTCCGGCTTCAACAATGCGAATGCCAACCTCGTGCTGAACGTGCAGTTGGCACGGGGAATCCGCGTCGCCCTCGAGAGCTATCTCTCGGCGCGGCACCATCAGGAGTCGTGGGTCAAGGATGGCTACTTTCTGATCGATGCCTCCCCGATTGACAATTCGCTGCTGGACAAGATCATGGAGTACGCGACGCTCAAGGTTGGCCACTTCGAGATCAACTACGGTGACGCGCACTTTCGTCGCAGCGACAACGGAAACACGCTCTACAATCCGTTCGTCGGCAACTACATCATCGACGACTTCACGACCGAGATCGGCGCCGAGGCCTATCTGCGGAGCGACGGCCTGATTGCGATGGTCGGCATGACCGGCGGCGAGGTGCACGGCCAGGTGACGGCGCCAGGCAAGCGGGGGCCGTCGTACCTCGCCAAGCTCGGTCTGGACGAACAGTTGACCGACAAGCTGCGAATGCGGCTCACCGGCTCGATGTACAAGACCGACCGTTCGGTGAGCAACACGCTGTCGAGCGGCTCCCGCGCCGGCTCGCGGTACTACGACGTGCTGGAGAACACGACCTCCACGGAGACGGCCAACGCATGGTCTGGCGACATTCAGTCGAAGATGAGCAACATGGTGACGGCGTTCGTCGTCAATCCATTCGTGAAATACGGCGGGGCCGAATTCTTCGGTAACGTGGAGACGATGACGGGCGCCGGCGCCGCGGAACTCCAGCGCCGCACGCTGCACCAGTACGTCGGTGAGGGGTTGTACCGCTTCGCGAGCGACCAACTCTACGTCGGCGGCAGGTACAACCTGGTGACGGGCGAGCTGCCGGGCATCGCCAACAACGTGACGGTGCGCCGCACGCAGATCGGCGGCGGGTGGTACGTGACGCCGAACGTCCTGTCGAAGATCGAGTTCGTGAACCAGCGCTATCTCGATTTCCCGGTCAACGATATCCGGAGCGGCGGACAGTTCAAGGGCTTCATGATCGAGGGCGCGGTCGGGTTCTGACGGCGCGTTTGCGTGTAGGTAAGTAGGTGGGTAGGTGGGTAGGTGGGTAGGAATTCGGAAAGGGCACACCGAATCAGCCCGGTGTGCCCTCGTCGTTTCGCACCTACCCACCTACCCACCTACCCACCTACCCACCTACCCACCTACGCGTAGCTTCCCCCCCCCATCGCCGCACTCGGAGAACAG
>JBIOHU010000038.1:0-17229 GCA_044449225.1 Gemmatimonadales bacterium
ACACCGGGCAGTTCCGGTGTGCCACACCGATTCCCTTCTCACCTACCCACCTACCCACCTACCCACCTACCCATTTACCCACCTACGCGAAGCACCTACCCACCTACACGAGGTACCAACTATGCACCCACATGTCACTTGACTCGCTCCAGCTTCCCGTTCGCCCGGAACTCGCGCCCGGCCTTCGCCTGTGGCCTGCCGTCGAGCCGGACCACGTCGGCGGTGAAGTCCCAGCGGCCGTCCATCACGCTCGCACCCACCCCGTACGCGTCCACCGGCACTCCCTCCTCCTCGAAGGCGCGGATGCGCTGGACGGTGAAACCGCCGCTGGCGACGATCTTCACGTCGCCGAACCCCTCGGCGTCGAGCGCGTTGCGGACCGCCCAGACGAGCGGCGCATTGACACCGGTCGGCACGAACGTTCCCATCGACGGGATCACGGCGTGGTCCACCATGAACTCCGAGGTGTCGAGCCGCACTCCCCACAGCCGCCCCTCGAGGGCGCGTGCGACGGCGAGACTCGTCTTCACCGAGTCGTTCTCGTAGTCCACGAGCGCGATGAGTGGCACCTCGGGTGGCGTGACCGCCGCGATGGCGAGCGCCGCGCCGACCGTATCGCCGCCGTGCGCGGCGATCAGCGCGTGCGGGATCGTACCGACGCCCTTCCTGCCGGTGAAGACGCCCTGCGCGTCGGTGGACACGCTCGCCGCCCCGCCGACGTGGGCGCTCAGGCCGTCGCCCGGCTGGAGCGAGGCGTGATCGCTTCGCGCACCGAAGAAATAGATCGGCTTCGGACGCGCCGCGTCGACGAGCGTGCGCATGTTGGTGCACACCCGGGTGCGTCGCGACAGCGTGCCGAGAATCAGCGTCTCCAGATGGGCGAAGCTCGCGTAATCACCCTCGACGAGCACCACGGTGTCCCAGGGCTCGACTCGGTCGCCCTCGAATAGCGCTTGCACCTCGAGCGCGGCGAAGTCATCGCTGCACAGCCGGAGCAGTGCGACGGCCTCGTCGATGCCGCCGAGCCAGCCGCCGCGCTTCACCGTCACCTGCCAGGTCACGCGCGCTTCGCGTCCCTCGGCGCGCAGCGCCTCGCGCGCGCGATTGAAGTAGACGTCGCTGTAGGCGCCGGCGCGGATGCGCTCCACCGGCAGCTCGAACAGCGCCGGGTCGATGCGCCGCTTCCGTCGTGGTGGCATCGGCTACCGCTTCGTGGCGCGTGCCGGTCTGGATGCCGAGTTGGCGGCGCGCGGAGCCGTCATCGCCTCCGGATTCAGCGCCTGGTCGAGCTGGGCCCGCGTCAGCAGCCCGCGCTCCATCACGAGGTCGTACACGCCGCGGCCGCTCGCCAGCGCCTCACGCGCGATCTCGGTCGACATCTCGTAGCCGATCACCGGCACGAGCGCCGTCACGATGCCGATCGACTGCTCGACGAACTGTCGCATCCGGTCGGGATTGGCGGTAATGCCGTTGATGCACCGCTCCCGCAGCACGACGCAGGCGCTCGTCAGCTCGGCGATGCCGCCGAGCAGGCGGTAGGCGATCACCGGCTCGAACACGTTGAGCTGCAGCTGGCCCGCCTCGGCGGCCATCGTCACCGTCATGTCGCCCCCGATGACGTCGAAGCACACCTGGTTCACGACCTCGGGGATGACCGGGTTCACTTTGCCGGGCATGATCGACGAGCCCGGCTGCATCGCCGGAAGGTTGATTTCGCCGAAGCCGGCGCGCGGGCCCGAGCTGAGGAGGCGAAGGTCGTTGCAGATCTTGGAAAGCTTCACGGCGCATCGCTTGAGCACGCCGCTCAGCTGCACGAACGCCCCGGTGTCGGCAGTGGCCTCGACGAGATCGGGGGAGGTGATCAAGGAAAGCCCGGTGATGCGCGAGAGGTTGGCGCGGACCGCCTCCGCGTAGCCCGGCGGCGCGTTGATCCCGGTGCCGATGGCCGTCGCGCCCATGTTGATCTCGCGGATGAGCGCCTGCGCCTCGCCCAGCCGTTCCACGTCCTCGAGCATCGTGTGGCCGAAGGCGGTGAACTCCTGGCCCAGGGTCATCGGCACCGCATCCTGAAGCTGGGTGCGGCCCATCTTCAGGTAGGGCGCGAACTCGTCGCCCTTGGCGAGGAAGCTGGCGGCGAGATCCTTCATCGCCATCCGGAGCTGCTCGATCGACGAGTGCAGCGCCAGCTTCACCGCGGTCGGATAGACGTCGTTGGTGGACTGACTCAGGTTGACGTGATTGTTCGGGTGCACCTGCTGGTAGTCGCCGCGCTCGTGCCCCGACAGTTCGAGGGCGCGGTTGGCGATCACCTCGTTCGCGTTCATGTTGGTCGAGGTGCCGGCTCCTCCCTGGA
Organism: Gemmatimonadales bacterium; assembly: GCA_044449225.1. GTDB lineage: Bacteria > Gemmatimonadota > Gemmatimonadetes > Gemmatimonadales > Gemmatimonadaceae > AG11. The sequence goes on from JBIOHU010000038.1 coordinate 2,354, forward strand.
TCATGTCGACGAGGAAGTGCTCGTGGTGTCGGCCGGACCGGATCTCCCCGCAGGCGCGGACGATCGGATCGGAGATCTGCCGAGGCATCAGCCCGAGCTCGGCGTTGGCGAGCGCCGCCGCTTCCTTCACCGCGGCGAGGGCCTCGACGAGCGCCGGAAACTCCCGGAGCGGCATCCCCGTGATCGGGAAGTTCTCGAGCGCGCGCAAGGTCTGTACTCCGTAGAGTGCGTCGTGCGGCACGTCGCGCTCGCCGAGCAGATCGTGCTCGCGGCGGGTGCGCGCACCGCCGAAGCCGAGCGTACGCCCTCGACCCACGAGCGTCGCGTCGACGGCCGAGAGGCGCTGCGAGATCGCCCGCGCCGCGCGGCCGACCAGCGCCGCATAGAGGCTGGGCGACTCCTTGAGCATCCCCTCCACCTGATCGCGGGTGAGCACGTAGCAGGTGGTCTGAACGATGGCACGGGCGCTGGTGCCGTGGGTCGAATCGTCGAGCAGGAGGCCCTCGCCCACCGCCTCGCCTGGTCCGAGGGTGGCGAGCCGGGTGGGACGGCCTTTTTCCCGCTTCTCGATCGCCACGGCGCCGGAGACGACGAGGGCGAGGAGCCGCCGCGGCTCTCCCTCCTCGAACAGGGCCTCGTCACAGGCGAACTCGACCGGCTCGACGAGCCGTGCCAGTTGGTGAACCGACGTATCGGTGAGCCCTTCGAGGAAGGAGAGGGCGCGCAGGTGGTCGCGGACGGCGTTCGTCATTCGGAGGAAGGTAGTGCGGACGGAGAGGGAAAGGCGAACGGCAGAACGGCGGTCACGGGCCGGCCCGCGTGAAACGCGGCCCTTGGGGGCGCTGCGCGGCGGCTGCGCCGCCGGCTCATGCTTACAGGGCGCTCGCCTCCGGCTCGCTTTCGGGTAGCTGCACAGCCATCAAGGTCAGTTCCCGTAAGGCGTGCGAAGCACGCCGCCCCGCAAGCACGCGAGCCGCGAAGCGGCAACGCAGCGCCCCGAAGGCCGGCGTGTCACGCCGGCCGGCCCGTCACCGCCGTCCAGCAGTCCGGTTCACGCGCGCCGGCCCGTCACCGCCGTATAGGTTGTAGTCCGAAATTCGACTCGAGCAACGAATCCGTCCCCCCTCCCGGAGGTCACCGTGTCCGTCTCCCGCCGCGAGTTCCTCGGCGCCACCGCCCTCACCGCGGCGGGACTGGCATTGCCGCGCACCGCCGGCGCCGCGCCGCTCATCGGGGTGGCAGCGGTGAGGCCGCGCCGGACGGCGCCATTCGCCGGCCGCCCGGTCGTGATCGCCAGCGACAACGGAATCCGCGGAGTGAAGGTCGCCTACGACCGGATCGTCGCCGGTGCGGACCCGCTCGACGCGGCGATCGCCGGCGTCAACATCCAGGAGCTCGACCCCGACGATCAGTCGGTGGGGCTGGGCGGGCTGCCGAACGCCGACGGCGTCGTGCAGCTCGACGCGAGCGTCATGCACGGCCCGTCCCGGCGCGCCGGCGCGGTCGGAGCGCTGGAAGACATCGCCACGCCGTCGCTCGTCGCCAAGGCGGTGATGGACTACACCGACCACATCATGCTCGTCGGCGAGGGAGCGCGGCGGTTCGCGATCGAGATGGGATTCAAGCCGCAGAATCTGCTCACCGATGCGAGCCGCCAGCTCTGGCTGCGGTGGCGCGCCAACCAGAACCCGAACGACGCCTGGCTCGACCGGAAGGACGACGTGAAGATTGCCGAGCCGACGAAGCCGCCGCGCACCTCGAGCCGCCGGCCCGCGTTCCGGCAGGAGGGGGACCGGCAGCGTCTCCACGTCTTCTATGACGAGTCGGGTATCGCTCACACCTACGGCACGATCAACATGAACGCCGTGACGGCGACGGGCGACCTCGCGTCGGTGACGACGACGAGCGGCCTGTCGTGGAAGATTCCAGGCCGGGTCGGGGACAGCCCGATCATCGGGGCGGGACAGTATTGCGACAACGAGGTCGGCGCGGCCGGTTCCACCGGGCGGGGCGAGGCGAACATCAAGGTCTGCGGCGCCTTCCTCGCCGTGGAATTCATGAGGCAGGGGATGGCACCGGAGGCGGCGCTGATGAAAGTCATGGAGCGGGTGATCGCGCTCACCGAGCGCCGTCTGCTCGACGAGCGCGGACGTCCGTACTTCGACCTCGACTTCTACGCCGTCAACAGGAAGGGAGAGTTTGCCGGCGCCTGCGCGTACGAGGGAAGCCGCTTCGCCGTTTGCGACGCCGACGGAGCTCGCCACGTGACTTCCGCCTTCCTCTTCAGGCGAAGCGAGCGGCCGACGAACCGGGCGATCAGCGGCACGATGGTGAAACGGTAGCCGGCGGTGACGGGCCGGGTCGCGTGAAACGCGCCTGACGGGTTACCCGTCAGCGAGCGCAGCGAGCGTCCCGTAAGCCAGCGACGGCGGCGCAGCCGCCACGCGGCGCGCCGAAGGCGCGCGTGTCACGCGCGCCGGCCCGTCGCCGCCTTCCGGTGCCTCGACCTTCAGCCCCGCGACCAGCTTCGTCAGCCGCTCCGCGGCGGCGGCGAGGGAGTTCGCGGCCGCGGCGATTTCCTGGGTGCTCGCGCTCTGCTGCTGGCTCGACGCGGCGACTTCCTCCATCGCCGCGGCGAAGGACTCCGTGCCGACGGAAAGGGACTCGAGGCGCTCGGTCATGTCGAGGACCAACCGGCTCGTCGCCGACGCGGTCTCCTCGACGGCTGTCGTCCAGCTCTCCGCGCCGGCGACGGCGCGCTCGATCTCGGCGAACGACTCCGAGGCGCGCGTCGTGGCGGTGCGGACGGTGTCTGCCGTCTCGACGGCGCGTCCGGCCGAGGCGCGCGATTGCTCGATCCCGCTCAGCACCCCGGTGACGATTTCCTCGGTGCGCTCGGCGGCATCGGAGGACATGGCCGCCAATCGTCGCACCTCGCTCGCCACGACGGCGAAACCCTCTCCGTGCTCGCCGGCGCGGGCGGCTTCCATGGCCGCGTTGAGGGCGAGGAGCTTCGATTGGCGAGCGAGCTTGCGTACGAGCGTGACGAAGGAGCGGATCTCTCGCGACGCCTCGTCGAGCGCCTCGACGGCCGCTGCGCTGGCCTGGACATCCTCTCCCAGCGTGACGAGCGAGGCCGCGCTGACATCCAGTCCGGCGCGATTCTCCAGGGCGAGGGTGCGAAGGGTCCTGTTTCGCTCCACCCCCTCGTGGGCGCCGGCGCAGAGAGTCTCGGAGAGCCCGCGGAGCTCGGTAGCGGTTTTCGCCAGGGAAGTAATGGTGCCGGCCATCCCCGTGGCCTGGGCCGACAGATCGCTGGCCGTGTTGGCAATCTCCCCCGCCGCGGCGGCCATCTGCTCGGAGCTGGCCGTGATATCGAGCGACATCGCCGTCGTCTCGCGCGACGAGCCGGCGATGGCGCCGGCGAGGCGGCGCAGCTCGACGATCATCGCCCCGACGGCCCGGCCGAGCCGCCCCATCTCGTCGTCCGCGGCATGTCGCCGGAGTCGGACCGAGAAATCGCCCGCCGCCACCAGCTCGGCCGCATCGGCGAGCTCCATCGCCGGCCGTGAGAAGCGCCCGGCGAGAAAGGAGTGCAGCAGCCCGAGCAGCACGGCGAGCGCAGCCGCCAGCACGGCGACGCCGATCAGGATGCCGGTCCGCGCATCGTGCAGCCCTCCATCGCGCGCGGCGACCACGGTGAACGCCGCTTCGGCACCCCAGGCGAGCAGGAGAATCGCGGTTGCCCCGCCGAATCCGACCCAGAGGAGAAAACGGCGATGCAGCGAGGAAGCGCCCCGGCGGCGGCGCACGGCGGTCGGATTTGGGATCGTAGTTGAGGTCATGCGTTGGTGACGAGCCAGGACGAGCGACCGATGGGGCTGGGCGCATCGCGCGGCGGCGCGCGTGCTTGAATGCCCTCCCCATCAGACTAAATTGCGAACACAGAACCACTTCCGCTCGGGTCGGCCAATCCGGCCCCCAGCGCGTGACCGAGCGCCGACCGATCGACCCGATGACCCAGCCTGCAGTGCCGCCCACGACCCCAACGCCCGCCATCGAGGAGACGCCCGGCTACGAGCCGGCCGCCGTCGAACGGAAGTGGCAGGCGCGGTGGGAGGCGAATGGAACCAACGACGCCGACCTCGAGCATGGTCCGCGGCCGTACTACGCCCTGATGATGTTCCCATACCCGAGCGCGGAGGGGCTGCACGTCGGCAACCTCTTCGCCTTCACCGGGAACGACATCCATGGACGATTCCAGAGGCTCCAGGGGCACACCGTCTTCGAGCCGATCGGCTACGACGCCTTCGGCATCCACTCCGAGAACTTCGCGATCAAGGTCGGAATCCACCCCGCCGAGCTGATTCCGCGCAACATCGAGAACTTCCGGCGTCAGCTGAAGCGCGCCGGCTTGATGGTCGACTGGCGGCACGAGCTCTCGACCACCGATCCGTCGTACTACAAGTGGACCCAGTGGGTCTTCCTGCAGCTGTACGAGCAGGGGCTCGCCTACAAGAAGAAGGCGGCGGTGAACTGGTGTCCCTTCGACAAGACCGTGCTCGCCAACGAGCAGGTGATCGGCGGGGCATGCGAGCGGTGCGGAACGATGGTGGAGCAGCGGTTCCTCGAGCAGTGGTTCTTCCGCATCACCGATTATGCGGGGCGACTGCTCGCCAACATCGACTCGCTCGACTGGTCGGAGAGTACGAAGACGGCGCAGCGAAACTGGATCGGAAAGTCGGTCGGCGCGGAGCTGTCGTTCCCCGTGGTGGACAGGTCGCCGAACGACAGGTCCACGACGGTTGGGGGCAACACGGGCGAGGTGCTCGCGGCCTCGCCGACGGTGCGGGTGTTCACGACGCGGCCGGACACGGTCTTCGGCGCCACTTATCTGGTGCTGGCGCCCGAACATCCGCTCGTGCCGGCCGTCACGCGCGACGAGCAGCGCCCGACGGTGGAGGCCTACGTCGCGCGGTCCGGCAAACAGGACCTCGTGACTCGCAAGACGTCGAAGGAGAAGACGGGTGTCTTCACCGGGGCGTACGCGACGAATCCGGCGACGAGCCGGCCGATCCCGATCTGGATTGCCGATTACGTGCTCATGGAGTACGGCACGGGCGCGATCATGGCCGTGCCGGGCCACGACGAGCGCGATCACGACTTCGCGCGCACCTACGACCTGCCCATCGTGCAGGTCGTCGCGCCGCTCGCTGGCGCGGCGTCATCCGCCGGGCAGCCGGTCGATGTCGACCTGGCAGCGTTCACCGACACGGCCGGATGTCGTCTGGTGAACTCCGACCGCTTCGACGGGATGTCCGTCGTCGAGGGGGGCGCGGCGATCGTCGCCGAGCTCGCGGCGCGGCACGCCGCGAAGCCGGTGGTGAACTACCGGTTGCACGACTGGTGCATCTCGCGGCAGCGATACTGGGGTCCACCGATCCCGATCATCTACTGCGACGACTGCGGTACGGTGCCGGTGCCGGAGTCGGAGCTGCCCGTCCTGCTTCCACAGATCGACGACTTCCGCCCCGACGACTCCGGAGTGAGCCCGCTCGCCCGCCACGAGGAGTGGTATCACACACCCTGCCCGACCTGCGGTAAGCGGGCCCGCCGCGAGACGGACGTCAGCGACACGTTTCTCGACAGCGCGTGGTATTTCCTCCGCTACCCGAGCTCGGACCGCCACGACGTGCCGTTCGACCAGGCCCTGACGAAGCGGTGGCTCCCCGTCGCGAGCTACATCGGCGGCAATGAGCACGCCGTCCTGCACCTCCTCTACGCGCGGTTCGTGACGATGGTGCTCAAGGATGCGGGCCACATCGGCTTCGACGAACCGTTCACCCGCTTTCGCGCTCACGGACTGATCGTGCGCGACGGAGCGAAGATGTCGAAGAGCAAGGGCAACGTCGTGAACCCCGACAAGTACATCAACGAGTGGGGTGCCGACGCCTTCCGAACCTACCTCATGTTCCTCGGCCCTTACGAGGAAGGGGGCGACTTCCAGGAGCAGGGGATCGCGGGGGTGAAGCGCTTCCTCGATCGGCTCTGGAAGTCGGTGCACGACGTCGACGTCGATGCGCCGGCGGATCCCGAGGTGCGGCGGAAGCTGCACCGGACGATCAGGAAGGTCGGCGACGACATCGTGCGGCTGAGCTACAACACGGCGATCCCGGCGATGATGGAGTACATGAACACTCTCCGCGCCGGCGAACGCCGGCCGCGCCTCGAGGAGGTGAAGCCTCTCGTCCAGCTCGTGAGCCCATTCGCGCCCCATGTCGCCGAGGAGCTGTGGCAGCAGCTCGGCGAGACCGAAAGCGTCTTCGACTCGACCTGGCCGAGCTTTGACGAGGCGCTGGTCACCGACGACACGGTGACGATGGCCGTGCAGGTGAACGGCAAGACCCGCGGTACGATCACGGTGTCGAAGACGGCGACGCAGGACGAGGCGATGGCCGCGCTGCGGCGGGACCCGACGATCGCGAAATTCATCACCGGCGAGGTGAAGAAAGTGATCTTCGTGCGGGGGAGACTGATTAATGTGGTAGGTGGGTAGGTGCGTAGGTGGGGAGGGATCAGGAACGGGCACACCGGAACCGCCCGGTGTGCCCTTCGTCGTTCTCCCACCTACCCACCTACTCACCTACGAGTCAAAACCGGATCCCCACCGTCAACGGCAGCGTGATGATCGGCCGTCCGTCCGCGAACATGATGTGCACCCGTGCCTCGCCGGTGGCGGAGAAGCCGGTGAGCGGGATCTCCACGCCGGTGCCGATGTTGGCGCCCGGACGCGTGCCGGCGTCCGTCGCGTTGTAGATCGCGATGCCGCCGGTGAGGAAGGTGTTCGTCGGGGTGTCCTGCATCTTGTAGACGATCGTCGCGCCAAGCGAGGTGAGATTCACGTCGCGACCGACATGCCCCGACTTGAGATTGAACCGCTGGTAGAGTATTTCGCCGCGCAACGCGTACGGTTGACCGGTGACGCCGTATTCCACGAGTCCGCCGACCGTGTAGCCGGCGGCGTGGTCGTCGGCGAGCCGGCCGATCGGGATCGCGATTCCGGCGGTACCACCGAAGATCGGCGTGTACATGTTGCCGACCGCAGCGGTGCCGGGCCCGGAGGCCTGGGCGGAGGCGACGCCGGCGAGAGAGACGCTCAGCGCGAGAATCAGGGCGGATGGGCGAAGTTGCATGACGCGAAGGTTAGTGTGAGCGACGAGAGCGGACAACGCGGCTAGAGCAGGGTGCCGATCCACTCGCCGACGAAATACCCCACTGCCGCGACTCCGAGCCCGACGACGAACATGTCGAGTCCCGAACGGAACACGCCGCGGCCGGTGAACACGGAGCGCGCCGCACCGACGAGCCAGTGCGAGAGCATGGCGATCGCGAATGACGCGATCACCGCCGTGCGTCCGTTGAACATAAAGAAGGGGAGCACCGGAATCAGCGCGCCGATCGCCGTCGCGAATCCGGTGATCCATCCCTCGCGCAGCGGCGACGTGGCCGACTCCGAGATGCCGAGCTCTTCCTGCACTTGTTCGGCGAGCATCCGCTCCGGGTCGGCCATCACCTGCGTAGCGATGCGGTAGGCCGAGTCGCGATCCATCCCCTTCGCCTCGTAGATCAGCGCGAGCTCGTCACGTTCGATCTCCGGCATCATCGCGATCTCGTCGCGCTCCATGGCGATCTCGTGCGCGTACACCTCGCGTTCGCTCTGCGCGGCGAGATATCCGCTCGAGCCCATCGAGAGCGCATCGGCGATGAGGCCGGCGATGCCGGCGACGATCACGTGGTGATACTGCTCACCGGCGGCAAGTGAGCTCGCACCGAGCACGCCGGCGACGAGGCCGAAATTCGCCGTCAGTCCGTCGTTGAAGCCGTAAACCACGTTGCGGAGGAATCCGCCGGCACCGGTGCGGTGCCAGGGCTCGCCGGTGCGGCCGGCCATGCCGGTCAGCGTCGATGCGTGCTCGGCCGATTCCTTCGCCAGCACCAGTGCCTCCTCGCGGCCCGCCACGCCCCGCCCAGTGGTGCGATGCATGTCGAGATACGCCTTGACCTCGCGACCCTCTTCGGCGAGGAGCGTCGGCAGCAGGAAGCCGGGGCCGAACCGACGCCCGAGAAAGGCGAGCAGGCGCGTGCGACCGGATGGGCGAAACGCACCCGGCCTCCGTCCGTTTCTCTCCAGCAGGTCGGCCCAGATCTCCACGTGCCGGTCTTCCACCTCGGCGAGGCGGCGATAGACGTCGCTCTTCGCGGCATCCGGCTCGGCAGAGGCCAGGAGTCGATAGAGGAAGGCGGCGTCGGCTTCATCCTGCCAGTGGTGATGGAAGGAGTCGATATCCGGGAGAGGGGCGCCACCGTGCTCGGGGGGGGCGGTCGTGGTTGCCATTGCTCAAATATGACGGATTCCCGACGACAGTGGAGACAGGCAGGGAAAACCCTTTACCCGGTCGACCGTGTCTGACCGGGTAACCGAACCACTGCCCCGAGGATTCCATGCGCATCACCACCGTACTCACCGTCGCCGCGGTCGCCGCCGGCGCCGCGCTGCCAGCCGCGGCGCAGTCGCGCCAGCGGGAGACCGTGATCACTCGCACGCCGGGCGTCCGCATCGCCTTTGGCAACGAAAGCCGTGCCGCACTCGGCGTCGGCACCACCGCCACCGGCACGACGCGCGACACACTTGGCCTGCTCGTCACGTCGATCACGCCGAACAGTCCCGCCGAGCGTGCCGGCCTGGAGGAAGGCGACCGCATCTCGGCGATCAACGGAGTCAACCTTCGCGCCGATGCCGCCGATGTCGAGGACATGGAGATGTCCGGTGCTCTGACGCACCGGTTGACGCGAGAGCTGGGCAAGGTCAAGCCTGGCGAGGAGGTCGAGCTTCGCGTCCGGCACGACGGCCGGACGCAGACGATGAAGGTGAAGACGGCGGATTCCGATTCGCTCTTTCGTCGCGGCGAGCTGTTCAGCGTCGCGCGCTCCGAACGGAACCAGGATGATCGGCCCGCCCTCGGATTCGGCATCGCCAGCAATGGCAGCCGGCGCGACACGCTCGGCGTGCTGGTGATCTCCGTGCCCGACTCGACGCCGGCCGCAGCGGCGGGGCTCGTCGAGGGGAACCGGATCGCCGCCATCGGCGGGGTCAGTCTCCGCGTGGCGCACGAAGACGCGGGCGACGCGTGGGCAGGCAATGCCAAGGCGCAGCGGCTCCAGCGCGAGATCGCGAAGCTCAAGCCGGGAAGCGACGTGACCCTCAACGTGTATTCCGACGGCCGGTTCCGCGACGTGCACCTCAAGGTGGCGCGCGCCGGCGACCTGCCGAGGAGAAGCGGCGCGATGATGATCCTGGGTGGAGGGTGGCCGCGGATGCCGGCGATGGCCCCGATGGCCCCGATGGCCCCGATGCGGACGATGCCGCCCATGCCGCCGATGCCACGCGTGATGGAATGGCCGATGACCTCCATGCACGTCGAGATCGGTCCGCAGATCGAACGCGCGCTCCACGAGGCAGGGCTCCAGCTCGAGCGCGTCCGACCGCAGATCGACCAGGTGCTGCGCGATCTGCCGGCCTCGCTCGAGACGATCCGGATCCCCACCGTCCGGATCGACGTCGACGGCGACACGCTGCGGCCGGTCGTCGCACCGGCCGGGGCCCGCGTCCGGACGACGATCTTGTAGCACCGCAGGGGACCAGCACCCCGGGCCACGGAAGATCCCTCCCCATGGCGCCGCGTCGAGTACTCGACGCGGCGCCTTTTCCGTGCAACCCTTTCCCGGATCATCGTGTCTTTGAGGCGCCGAGAGTCGAGGATGACTTCCGGCAGCAACCGCCCAACGGCCCACACGGTCTCCAGCCCCGGGGCAGAGGACTGCGGATGGACGGCAGGTAAGTGAACGAACGGGAACTGACGGACCGCGCTCGCGCGGGGGACGAGGCGGCCGGCCGCGCGCTGTACGACGCGCACGTCGACCGCGTGTTCTGGCTCGCTTATCGGATGAGCGGGCGGCACGACCTCGCCCAGGACTTCACGCAGGACGTGTTCATTCGGGCGTTTTCAAGATTGAACGATTATCGCGGCGATGCGGCATTCGGATCCTGGCTTCACACGATCGCCATCTCGGTGATCCTGAACGGATTGCGCCGGACGAAGCGGTTGGACCTCCGCGAGGCGGTGCTGGACGAGGCATCGATGGTCCCGTCGCCGACCCGCCACGCCGAGCCGGACCTGAAGGACCGGTTGGCGAGCGCGATCGACGCCCTGCCGGATGGATATCGCACGGTGTTCCTGCTGCACGACGTCGAGGGCTACACGCACGAGGAGATCGGTGGGGCGCTCGAGATCACGGCGGGAACGTCCAAGGCACAGCTCTCACGAGCGCGGGCGAAGCTTCGGCAATCGCTCGCCGACTTTGCAGGAGAATGGGTTCATGACTGACTGGAATGCGCGGGAGGACGACCCGATGGACGACCGGCTGCGCGAGCTCGCGCGAGACTACAATCGGCCCGTCGGCGAGGTCCCGCGCGAGGCGATGTGGAAGGCGATCGCGCCGACGCTGCAGGCGGCGCGGGTCGTGGAGATCGACCCGCGGCGCCGGATGCGCCGGACGCCACTCCTCTGGACGGCGGCGCTCGCCGCGGCGCTGGTGCTCGGTGCCGTGCTCGAGCGCGAAGCCTCATCGGGTCGCCCGACGGCGAGCGTCGCGGCGGGTGTGCGCACCGGCGGGCACCCTCTCGCCACGGAGACGGTGGCGGTCACGACCGGTTCGCCGGACGCGGGCGCAGCGGCGAAGCGCGCGCGGTCGATGGGGAGCGTCCCGACATCGCCGCCCCGCATCGCGTCGGCGGTCCGCCGCACCGAGCCGTCGGCGCCGGCTGATCCGGCTGATGCGCGGCTGCTCTATCGTGTCGCCGCGCGCCAGACGCTCATCCAGGCGGAAGCGCTCCTCACCGCCTACCGTAGTGAAGACCAACAGCACCGCGACGACGAATCGATGCAGCAGGCTGGCCGGTGGGCGCGCGACGTGCTCACGAGCACGCGACTCCTGCTCGATTCACCCGCGGCGAACGATCCGCAGCTCCGTGCCCTGTTCACCGATCTGGAGCTGGTCCTCGCTCAGATCGTCCAGCTGTCCGGCGCTCCGCTCCAGGCGGGCGAGCGCGATCTGATCGAGCGCGCGATGCGCGACCGCGATCTGCTGCCCCGCCTCCGATCCGCGCTTCCCGCGGGTGCCGCGGCCTCCTGATCGCACTCACTCCTGCTCAACCCGGGATCACGACCATGACGATTCGATTCCTTCTCGCCGCGACGATGGCCCTCGCCACCACGGGAGCGATCCAGCCGCCGGCCCGCGGCACCGTCGACTTCGTGCCGCGAGCCGCGGCGCTTCCCCTCGACCAGCCGGAGTTCGCCACCTCGCCTCGCTCGCCGTGGCGCGCCGAAGACCCCGCCGACTCGTTGTACCGGGCAGCCCGCGAAGCGCTCAACCGCGGCGACTACCGCCTCGCCGCGAGCTCCTTCGCTCGCATCGTCGAGCGGTATCCGGCCTCGGCGTACGCCGCCGACGCTCTCTACTGGGAAGCGTACGCTCATTACTCCATCGGCGAGACGAGCGAGCTGCGCGCGGCGCTCGCCGCGCTCGACGCGCAACGGGCACGCTACCCCAAGGCGGCGACGCGTGGTGACGCCGATGCGCTCGCCGTGCGCGTGCGTGGAGCGCTCGCGCGTGCCGGCGACGGCGCCGCGGCGGCTCGCGTCGCCGAGGAAGCGTCGGCCAAGCCGCAGCCCTGCACCCGCAGCGGCCGGCGTGCCGACGACGACGACGAACGAGTCGCGGCGATGAATGCCCTCCTCCAGATGGACGCGGATCAGGCGATGCCGATCCTGAAGCAGGTGCTGGCGCGCCGCGACGCCTGCTCGGCGTCGCTCCGGGAAAAGGCGCTCTTCCTGGTGTCCCAGAAGCGCTCCACGGAGACCGAGAACATCCTGCTCGACGCAATTCGGAACGACCCCGACGAGGAAGTGAAGAAGAAGGCGATCTTCTGGCTCGGTCAGGTGAACAGCGATCGCGCCGCCGGGGCGCTGGAAGGACTGATTGCGTCGGGGACGACGAGCGAGCAGTTGCGCGAGCAGGCGATCTTCGCTCTCATGCAGCAGCAGGGTGACCGCGGGTCGAAGGCGGTGCGTGCGGTGGCGGAGGACGAATCGGCTCCGGCGAGCCTGCGAGAGAAGGCGGTCTTCTGGCTCGGCCAAAAGCATTCACCGGAGAACGCGGCGTACCTGCGCGGACTGTTCGCGAGGTACGCGGCGGCCAAGACGCCGGCACAGGACGAGGTGGCGCAGCGGATTCTCTTCTCGCTCTCCCAGATGCGGAACGAAGGGAACGACCGCTGGCTGATGGAGATCGCCGCCGATTCGAAATACTCGGTCGGAATCCGGAAGCAGGCCATCTTCAGCGCCGGCCAGGCCGGCGTGACGACGGCCGATCTCGTGTCGCTCTACGGCAAGGTGACCGAGGCCGAGGTGAAGGGGCAGCTCGTCTGGGTGCTGTCGCAGCAGAAGGACCCCGCGGCGGTGGACAAGCTGATCGAGATCGCCCGGCGCGACCCCGACGTCGAGATGCGAAGGAAGGCGATCTTCTGGCTCGGCCAGAGCCATGATCCCCGCGTCAAGCAGCTACTCGTCGACATCATCAACGGCGGGTGACGGCGATGACCAGAACCGGATCGACGATCGCGCTGCTGGTCGTCGCGACCGCGCCGATGCTCGGCGCGCAGAGCGGCTCGGCAATCGCCGCGCGGGTCGCCGCGGCCCCGGACGGCGAGGTGTGGATGAGCTACGCGTCGCGTCCTGACGCGTGCGGCGACGGCAGAAACGTGGTCGCCGTCGGCAAGCTGATGAACGTCGGCGGCTCGACGGAGTCGTACGGCGCCTGGTCCGGGATCCGGTGCGTGCACGGGCCGGCGCGGGTGGCGCTCACGGTGCTCCGGCATCGCGTCGCCGGCGTGCGGTCATACGTCGGCGGTGCGTGGCCGGCGTCGGCCCAGGCGCTCGACCTCGGCACGGTGAAGGCGGCCGATGCGGCGGCGTACTTCGTGTCGCTCGCCCCCGACATCGCCGGCTCCTCCTACCGGAATCCGCTGCTCGCTGCGGCGCTCGCCGACAGCGCGAACATCGCCCCCGACCTGCTGCGCCTCGCGCGCGACGAGTCGGCCCCTGGCGACACGCGGCGACGCGCCCTGCATTTCGTCGGAGTCGTCGGCGATGCCTCCGACGTCGCGCCACTCGTGGAGCTCGCGCGAGCCGGCGCGTCGGACCGGTCGAGCGCCGCCGACGCCGGCCCGGGTGACGGTCTCGCCAGCGCGGCCGTGGGGGCGCTGGCGATGCTCGACGACGAGGCCGGCGCGAGCGCGCTGATGGAGCTGGCTCGCCACGGAGCGGAACCGGTTCGCAAGGCGGCGGTGTTCTGGCTCGGCCAGACCGACGACCCGAAGGCGCGAGCGCTCGTGCGCGCCGTGATCGACGACGACGAGGAATCGGACGCGGTGCGCGGCAGCGCGATCTTCGCGCTCGGTCAGGGTGAATACCAGACGCCCGCCGACGGAGCCTTCCTCCGCGCCGCCTTCGGCCGGTTGTCGAGCGAGCGACTGAAAGACCGCATCCTCATGGCGGTCGCTCAGAGCGACGACGACGCGAGTGTCAGCTGGCTGCTCGATCGCGCGCGCGACGATCGCCAGCCGATCGAGCTGCGGCGGAAGGCGGTGTTCTGGGCCGGCCAGGGTCACGCCCGCATCACCGACTTCACCACGCTCTACGGATCGGTGAGCGATCCGCGGCTTCGCGAGCATATCATCTTCGTGATCTCGCAGCGGAGCGAGGACTCGGCGACCGAGGCGTTGATGAAGGTCGCCCGCGCCGATCCCGACCACGCGATGCGCGCCAAGGCGCTGTTCTGGCTGGCGCAAAAGCACGATCCGCGCGTGACGAAGATGATCGCCGACATCGTGACTCGCTGACGGAGGAGATCATGCCACGACTCACGAAATGGACGGTGATCGTCGCGGCGGCGATGGCGTTGGTGCCGGCGCTCGCCGCACAGGAGCTCGTCCGGCGGGTCGCCGCCGTGCGGCAGGGCGACGTGGAGTTTCTCTACACGGCGCGGGCCGGCGTGTGCGGCGACGGGGCCCGTCGTCTGCGCATCGGCCACTCGACGTACGGCGACGTCGACGACGGCGAATTCGATTCTTTTTGCAGGCCGGGCCCGGTGCGCGTGCGGATCCGGATGGAGGACGGCGCCGTGAGCGACATCCACACCACAGTGGGTCCGCGTCGCTCCCGAACCGCCGACGCGCCCGCGACCGAGCTCGGCGTCGTGCCGGCGGCCGCGGCGTCGGCGTATTTCATCGACCTGGCGCGCACCGCGAGCGGGCGGGTGGCCGAGCGCGCCCTCCTCCCGGCGGTCCTCGCCGACAGCAGCTATCCCTGGCGCGCCCTGCTCGCCATCGCCCGCGACAGCGCGACGCGCGACCGGTCGACGCGCACCAACGCCGCGTTCTGGTCGAGTCGCTTCGCCGCGGCGAAGCTCGACGGCCACGAGAACGACCTCGCCGCGCCGGACGACGACGAGTCGCCCGATCGGGAGCACGATGCGCGCGGCTCGGCCGTGTTCGCGCTGTCACAGCTCCGCGATCACGAGGGCATCCCGCCTCTCATCCAGGTCGCGCGGACGAATCACGACGCCTATCTGCGCCGCCAGGCCCTCTTCTGGCTCGGCCAGAGCGGAGACCCGCGGGCATTGGCGCTGTTCGACGAGATCCTGTCCAGATAATCGACCGCCGTTCGGTAGGTCGACCGCCGTTCGGTACGTCG
>JBIOHU010000039.1:0-16626 GCA_044449225.1 Gemmatimonadales bacterium
CATCGAGAGCGGGGGCTGGCGGCCGACGATCGGGCGAGCGGACGTCGCCGAGGTAGTTCGCGACGTCTTCGCAGCCGTCCGCGAGCCGGCGGCCGCGAGGGAGGTTCGTCTGATCGCCGACATACCGCCAGGCGCGGCGACCGCTCACGCCGACCCGACGGCGTTCCGTCAGGTGCTCGCCAACCTCGTCGAGAACGCCGTGCGCTACACGACGAAGGGAAGCGTCACGGTGCGCTCCCGCCTCGGCGACGGTGGCCTCTGGCTCGATGTCCGTGACACGGGCATCGGCATCGCCGCCGAGCATCTGCCGCGGATCTTCGAGCGCTTCTACCGCGTCGATCCCGGCCGCTCGCGCGAGCAGGGAGGCACGGGTCTCGGCCTCGCCATCGTCCGGCATCTCGTCGACGCGCATGGAGGACGTGTCGAGGCCGCCAGCGCGCCGGGGAGAGGGACGACGATCAGTGTCTTGTTTCCTAACTGAGTAGGTGGGTAGGTGGGTAGGTGGGTAGGAATTCGGATGGGGCACACCGGAACTGCCCGGTGTGCGCTCGTCGTGCCGCACCTACGCACCTACGCACCGAAGCTGCTACCTAGGAGCTCAAAGCTGCGAGGTCGGAGCTCCTCGACGTTGTCTCGAGCACCGTGTCGATGCGCCGCGTGGAACAAAATGTCGGATCTACGCGCCGAGTCGTCATCTCGTCCTCCAAAGTGGTCAATTTCGAGACTCACGGCGTCATTTTGGAGCTCGATCGAGTCGCCTTGGAGTTCGAACACGTCATCTTGGAGTTGCACTCCGTCATCTTGGAGTTGCACTCCGTCATCTCGGAGCTGCACTCCGTCATCTTGGAGTTGCACTCCGTCATCTCGGAGCTGCACTCCGTCATCTTGGAGTTGCACTCCGTCATCTTGGAGTTGCACTCCGTCATCTCGGAGTTGCACTTCGTCATCTCGGAGTTGCACTCCGTCATCTTGGAGTTGCACTCCGTCATCTCGGAGCCGCACTCGGTCATCTCGGAGCCGCACTCGGTCATCTTGGAGTTGCACTCCGTCATCTCGGAGTTGCACTCCGTCATC
Source organism: Gemmatimonadales bacterium (assembly GCA_044449225.1). Lineage (GTDB taxonomy): Bacteria > Gemmatimonadota > Gemmatimonadetes > Gemmatimonadales > Gemmatimonadaceae > AG11. The sequence goes on from JBIOHU010000039.1 coordinate 1,075, forward strand.
TCGGAGTTGCACTCGGTCATCTTGGAGTTGCACTCGGTCATCTCGGAGTTGCACTCGGTCATCTCGGAGTTGCACTCCGTCATCTCGGAGACGCACTCAGTCGTCCCGGAGCTCCTGTTTGTCGCCTGATGAGGTCCCGCCGCTGGCTCGGCAGACAGTCGAGCCGGTTCCGGACTCCGGCGGGCGACTGGAGGGGGAGCTGTCGGAACGTGTGTGTGTGAGGCCGTACCTCAGTCGAAAGAGGGGCTCAGGCCACATGACTATTGGGACCGGCTGGACCGCCGCGGGCAGATTGTAGGTGACGGCCATCACGCGCATGGCGGTCGGCACATGGAGCACCGAGCCCCCCGCGGCGAGCGGCGCGGCATCGCCGACGACCACGCAGGCGACGGCCACGAACGCTCAAATGATGCGACGCATGCGACATCCCTGTTCAGAAGTGACTGACGCGTGGAGGGGAACGATCAGAAGTTCACGACGAAGTGAGCGAAGAATGTCTTCAGGCTCGCCGGCGGAATCGCGACCGTGCCGGTGGCCGTTGTCGACGGCAGGACGGTCCCCGACGACGGCAGTTGCTCCTGATAATCGAGAGCGAGCGTCGCCTTGGACGAGATGTCGTACGACAGGCCGCCGACCAGGAAGTGGTAGTCGTAGTCGGCGAGGTTGGCGAGAGGTTTGTAGTGGTCGTAGCGTCCGATCACGGCGAAGCGCGACTTACCCGACGCGTTCACGAACGCGAACGGACGCACGACGGCGAAGCCGTACAGGAAATTGGCATCCACGTCCGTCCGCACTCGCGGCGCGGCGACGGTGTTCGCGCCGCTCTCCGTGCCCGACGTGGCGCGGCCGTACTCGCCGGCGACGGTGAGCCGCGGGTCCTTGATCCCGACCAGCACGCCGTAGCGATCGCGCGGCATCGCCTCCCCGATCGGTCCGATCTGACCGACGCCGCCGGCGGCGAACTTGCTTCCGATCGAGCCGCGATACGCCCAGCCGGTCAGGGTAAAGGTGCGGAGCAGCGCCGGCACGCTCGTGCTCCCGAGCAGCGGGGTGAGCGACAGCCGCGCCTGGTAGTCCTTGAAGCGGTCGGTCTCCTTGCTGGCGTAGCCGGGCCCGTTGCTGATCACGGCGTACACCTCGCCGAATTTGTCCGGCAGCGTCAACTGCGAGGCGATGCCGACGTCGGCCGACGAGAAGAAGCCTGCGCGCTCGACACCGCTGTTCGTCAGATAGCGCGGCCAGAACGACTCCTCGTGGTCGATCTCCACCGTCTGCAGGATGCCGATCCGCGCCAGCAGCGCCGCGCCATCGGCAAACTTCGGCACGTCGTACTGGAGATAGGCGTACTTGGCCCGCACCGTGTACGCGTTGGAGCCGGCCGCGGCATCCTGGAAGACGTCGGTGGTGACGCGAATGCTCGTGCGCTCGCCCGCCGGAATTCGGAAAGTCAGGTAGGCGCGGTCGAGATTGAACGAGTTCGCGTCGTGATTGGCCGGTCCGGTGTTGTACTGGTAGTTGCCGAAGATCACGCCGGAGAAGTCGAGCGTCGGCTTGGCTTCTGGCGCCGCTGCAGACGGCTGGGCCGGCGTCGTCTGCTGGGCCGCGAGGGTGGCGCCGCCGGCGCAGAGCGTCAGCGCGACCGCCGCGAGCTGGGAGAGTCGAGCACGAGTCATCGAGGGATGTGTTTCGGGGGAGAGAGAGGGACGCCTGCACGTGGTGAACTGTCACGCGCGGCAGGACGAGGTCAAGCTCCCCCCACCGGATCACGATTCGGGGAAGACTCCATCTCGGTCGTGTAACGCCGCGCCGGAGCGGCGCGGTCGGGCCGTCGTGACCCAACCGTTACATCCCGCCGGCCCGTTCGGTACGGCCTCCGGCGAGGTTCATCTGAGAATGACGCACCCTTCCAGCGATGCTCGCGCGCGGCGACGGCCATCCATCCAGGGATCGGCCGTCGCCGACCGTGTCTATCGTGCGACGATCCTGTTCTTCGCGCTCTGCATCCCCGCCCTCCTGTTGCTGATCTTTCTCGAGGTCGGGCGCGCCGGCTGGCCGGCGCTGCGGCAGTTCGGACTCGACTTCCTCACCTCGAGCGAGTGGGATCCGGTCCAGGGACGGTTCGGCGCGGCGCCGGCGATCGTCGGCACGCTGCTCACCTCGATCATCGCCCTCGCCATCGCCACGCCGCTCGCCCTCGGCAGCGCCATCTTTCTCTCCGAGTTCTCGCCGACGTGGCTGCGACAGCCGATCTCCTTCCTCATCGACCTGCTCGCCGCCGTGCCGAGCGTGGTGTTCGGGCTGTGGGGCGTGTTCGTCCTCGTCCCGCTCCTCCGCTCCCCGGTGATGCCCTTCCTCCGTGACACACTCCACCTCGGCGTCACTCCCTTGTTCGCGGGGCCGGCGTACGGGCCGAGCGTGCTCGCGGCGGGACTGATCCTCGCGATCATGGTGCTGCCCTACATCGCCGCGGTGTCGCGCGAGGTGCTGCTGGCCGTCCCGCGCTCGCAGCGCGAGGCGGCGCTCGCCCTGGGGGCAACGCGATGGGAGGCGATCACCGGTGCGGTCGTGCCCTACGCGCGAGTCGGTCTCATCGGCGGCGTCATCCTCGGCCTCGGGCGCGCTCTCGGCGAGACGATGGCCGTCACGATGCTGATCGGCAATCGCCACGAGCTCTCGGTGTCGCTGTTCGCTCCCGGATACACCATGGCGTCCCTGATCGCCAACGAGTTTTCCGAGGCAACGTCGGACATCCACCTCTCGGCACTGATGGCGGTGGGGTTCGTGCTCCTCGTCATCACCCTCATCGTCAACGCCGCGGCACGGCTGCTCGTGCGGCGTGTGGGCGGCGTCAGCCGATGAGTGCCGTCGCGCTGCCGGCGCGCGCCGCGCATCGAGTGTCGCCACGCCGGCTGCTCCGCCGACGGAGCGCCAGCATCGTCATGGTCTCGCTCACCTGCATCGCCGCGGCGATCGCCGTCGTCCCACTGCTCGTCATCCTCGCGTATCTGTTGAAGCAGGGCGCGGGCACGCTCTCGCTCGACTTCTTCACCCGCATGCCCGCTCCGGTCGGCGAATCGGGAGGCGGGATGGCGAACGCGATCGTCGGGACGCTGATGCTGATCGGCATCGCGTCGCTCGTCGGCCTGCCGGTCGGCATCGGCGCCGGACTCTTTCTCGCCGAGCAGCAGGGGACGAAGCTGGCCGACGTCGTGCGCTTCCTCGCCGACGTGCTCAACGGCCTGCCCTCGATCGTGATGGGGATCTTCGCCTGGCAGTTCCTCGTGCGGCCGATCGGCCACTTCTCCGCGCTGGCCGGTGGCGCGGCGATCGGCGCGATGATGATTCCCCTCGTCAGCCGGACGACCGAGGAGATGGTGCGCACCGTGCCGCGGTCGCTGCGCGAGGCGGCGCTCGCGCTGGGCTATCCGCGCTGGCGCACCTCGCTCCAGATCGTGCTCCGTACCGCGCTCGGCGGCATCGTCACCGGCGTCCTCGTCGCCGTGGCGCGCGTCGCGGGCGAGACCGCACCGCTGCTCTTCACCGCGTTCGGCAATCAGTTCTGGTCGACCGACCCGACGCAGCCGATCGCCGCGCTCCCGCTACAGATCTTCACCTACGCGATCAGCCCATACGACGAGTGGCACGCCCAGGCGTGGGCGGGTGCGGTCGTCCTGATCACACTGGTGCTCCTCATCAGCCTTGTCGCCCGGCTGGCGACGCGATCGCATCACGGGGGCGGTCATGACTGAGCTCGTGTCGCTGCGCGAGGCGGCGCCGGCGTCCGCCGTCGCGTCGCTCGTCCTGTGCACCGAGTCCCTCAGCGCGTACTTCGGCGACACGCCGGCCGTGCGCGACGTGTCGCTCGACGTGGCGGCGCGCGAGGTGACGGCGATCATCGGCCCATCGGGGTGCGGCAAGTCGACGCTGCTGCGCTGCCTCAACCGGATGCACGAGACCGTCGTCGGCGCGCGGGTCGAGGGCGCAGTGCGCTACCACGACCAGAGCATCTACGCCGATGGCGTGGATCCGATCGCGCTGCGCCGTCACATTGGCATGGTCTTTCAGCGGCCGACCCCCTTCCCGACGATGTCCATTCGCGACAACGTCGCTGCCGGGCTGCGGGTTGCAGCGACGAGGCTCGCCCGATCGCAAGTCGATGCGATCGTCGAGCGTGCACTCCGACAGGCGGCGCTGTGGGACGAGGTGAAGGATCGGTTGAAGTCGAGCGCCACCGGCATCTCCGGCGGGCAGCAGCAGCGGCTGTGCATCGCCCGCGCCCTCGCCACCGAGCCCGACGTCCTGCTCCTCGACGAGCCGACGGCGTCGCTCGACCCGCTCAGCGCCCAGAAAGTGGAGGAGTTGGTCTACGACCTGCGGCAGTCGATGACCGTCGTCATCGTCACCCACAACATGCAGCAGGCCGCGCGGGTGTCCGACCGCACCGTGTTCATGCTGTCGGGAGAGATGGTCGAGGCAGCGCCGACGCCGATGATGTTCACGACTCCCTCCGACTCACGCACCGAGGCCTACATCACCGGCCGCTTCGGATGAGCGCCCTCCCGTTGGCGGCGATGGCGCCCGATTCCGAGTTCGCCGGCTGCATCGACGTCGAGCGGTTCGATTTCTGGTACGGCAGGCGCCAGGCGCTGTTCGGCATCGATCTCACCATCGCGCCGCACGCCGTCACGGCGCTGATCGGGCCATCGGGGTGCGGCAAGTCCACCTTTCTCCGCTCGATCAACCGACTGAACGAGCTGATCCCCGGTGCCCACGCATCGGGTGCGATCAGGCTCGATGGCGAGGACATCTACCGGAGGGGGATGGACGTCGTGACGCTGCGGCAGAGAGTCGGGATGGTCTTCCAGCGCTGGAATCCCTTCCCGAAATCCATCTACGACAACGTGGCGTACGGGCCGCGGATCAACGTTGCGCCCGCGCGCCGCGATCTCGACGCGATCGTGGAATCGGCGCTCCGCCGCGCCGCGCTCTGGGACGAGGTCAAGGACCGGCTGCGGCAGAGCGCCCTCACCCTCAGCGGCGGCCAGCAGCAGCGCCTCTGCATCGCCCGCGCGCTGGCGAACGAGCCTGAGGTCCTGCTGCTCGACGAGCCGGCCTCGGCGCTCGATCCGCTCGCAACCCAGAAGATCGAGGAGCTCGTGTACGAGCTGAAGCGCGACCTCACGATCGTCATCGTCACGCACAACCTGCAGCAGGCAGCGCGCATCTCCGATCGCACGGCGTTCTTCTACCTCGGCCGTCTGGTCGAGATGGAGGAGACGCAGCGGCTGTTCACGAGCCCGCGCGAGGAGCGCACCGAAGCCTACATCACCGGGAGATTCGGATGACCCCGACCGACGTACCATTCCGCCATTTTCACGACCAGCTCACGGCGCTCAACCGACGCCTTCTCGCCATGTCGGAGCGCGCCGAGGCGCTCGTCGAGCTGTCGGTCGAGGCGCTGCTCGCCAAGGACCCCGACAAGGCGCAGGCGGTGATCGACGCCGACCGCGATCTCGACGCGATGGAGGTGGAGCTCGAGTCGGCGGCGCTGGAGCTGCTCGCCCTGCAGCAGCCGATGGCCCGCGACCTCCGGTTCATCGTCGCCACGATCAAGGTGACGAGCGACCTCGAGCGGGTCGGCGATCACGCGGTGAACATCGCCGAGGCGGCACAGCGGCTCGTCTCGCAGCGTACCGCGTTCACTCCCGATCCGGCGATCGCGGACATGGCGCGCCGCGCGCGCGCCATGCTCGGCGACGCCATCGACGCCTTCCTCCGCGGCGACGGCGATCTTGGCCGCGACGTCTGCGCCCGCGACGATCAGATCGACTCGATGCACGAGTCGGTGTTCCGGATCCTGCTGACTCACATGATGGCCGACCCGCGCACCATCACGCCGTCGGTGGAATACCTCAACGTGAGCCGGAACATCGAGCGGGTCGCCGACCTGGCGACGAACATCGGCGAGGACGCGGTGTTCCTCGCCGAGGGCAGGAACATCAAGCATGCGGCGCGGAATGCGCGTACCGCGCGTGAGACGTGAAGCGTGAGACGTGAGACGTGACCACGAAGAAGGAGCACACCGGGTCGTTCCGGTGTGCCCCGTTCCGAATTCCTACCCACCTACGCACCTACGCACCTACGCACCTACGCGAAGCACCTACCCACCTACATAATCGTGCCCAGACGCTCAACGAGCTTCGTCCTCATCGCCTCCGGTAGCGGCGCGTAGTCGAGCGGGGCTTCCATCGCCTGGCCGCCGGTGAGCGCCCAGCGGAGGAAGTCCACCAGCGTCTGCTTCTTCGCGGCGTCCGACTGCTTCGCGTAGACGATGATCCAGGTGAACGACGAGATCGGATAGACGCCGGCGCCCGGCGCGTTGACGATCGACACGCGGTAGTCGGTGTTCGCCGGCAGCTTCGCCGCCGCGCCGGCCGCGGCCGCGGTCACCGACTCGATGGTCGGCGCGACGAGCTCGCCGCTGGCGTTCTTCAGGCGAGCCGTCGCCATGTGGTTCTGGGTCGCGTAGGCCAGCTCGACGTAGCCGATCGCTCCCGGCGACTGCCGTACCTGGCCAGCGACCCCTTCATTGCCCTTCGCGCCGAGCCCGACCGGCCACTGGACTTCCTTTCCCTTCCCCGGCTTCGCCGCCCACGCGGGGCTGACGGCGGAGAGATAGTCGGTGAACACGTAGCTCGTCCCCGAGCCGTCCGACCGGTGGACGACGAGGATGTCCGTCGCCGGCAGCGCGATCCCGCCGTTGAGGGCGGCAATTCGCGGATCGTTCCAACGGGTGATCGCACCCTGGTAGATCGCCGCGATGACGTCGCCGGTGAGGGCGAGCGGCGCCGTGACCGCCGGCAGATTGTAGGTGATGACCACCGCGCCGAGCGCCGTGGGGAAATGGAGGATCGGACCTCCCTTCGCCTTCGCCAGCTCGGCGTCGCTCATCGGTGCGTCGGTCGCGCCGAAGTCCACCGTCTGCTCGGACAGCTGCCGGATCCCACCCCCCGACCCGATCGACTGGTAGTTGATCTTCACTCCGGTCTTCGCGGCGTACGCATCGAACCACTTGCTGTAGAGCGGATACGGAAAGGTCGCGCCGGCGCCGGTGAGCGCGACGCCGGATGACGCCGTCGACGCGGCGACGGCCGAGCTGTCTGGTTTCTTCGAGGCGTCACTGCACGCGGCGGCGGCGAGCGCCAGCGCAGCGAGCGGGATGAGCGAGCGATGCATGTGTCTCCGATGAAGAGTGGTGGTGACGAACGATCACCAGATCGGAGCACATTCGCATCCGGCATGAGCTGACTGTGACAGAATCGAGACGGAGCGCGCGAGGCGCGCGTGAGACGTGAGACGTGAGACGTGAGAGGTAGGAATGTCGAAGGGCACACCGGGCCGTTCCGGTGTGCCCCTTCCGATTCCTAGCCACCTACCCACCTACCCGCCAACACCTACCCGAAGGCTTACGGTAACACCACCACCCGTGCCAGCACCGCATACGAAATCGCCGCCATTACCCCCGCCGCCGGGATCGTCAGCACCCACGCCCAGACGATCCGCCCCGCGATCCCCCACCGCACGGCCGAGAGCCGGCTCGTCGCGCCGACCCCGACGATCGAGCCGGTGATCGTGTGAGTCGTGCTCACCGGAATGCCCCAGTGGGTGGCGAGCTGGATCGCCAGGGCGCCGCCCGTCTCGGCGGCGAAGCCGCCCATCGGGCGTAGCTTCGTGATCCGCGAGCCCATCGTATGCACGATCCGCCAGCCGCCGAACAGGGTGCCAAGCGAAATCGCGCTGTACGCACCGATCTCCACCCAGCGGGGGATCGTCGAGAAGTCGGCGACGTAGAGGTGGTGCAGCCAGCCGGTCTGACCCGCGAAGTACCCCTTCGACGCCACGAGGAGGCCGAGGATGATGCCCATCGTCTTCTGCGCGTCGTTGCCGCCGTGCGAGTACGACAGCGCGGCGGAGCTCAGAAGCTGTGCCGGCCGGAAGACGCGATCCACCCGCGCCGCGTTGAAGTGGCGGAAGATCCAGTAGCAGGCCAGCATGAGGATGTAGCCGGCGAGGAAGCCGACGAGCGGCGAGATGACGATGAACGACAGCGTCTGCACCCACTTCGGTCCCCACAGGATCGCCGCCGTTCCTCCCTTCGCCATCGCCGAGCCGGCGTAGCCTCCGATCAGCGCGTGCGACGAGCTGGAGGGAATGCCGTAGTACCAGGTGATCATGTTCCAGAGGATCGCCCCGAGCAGCGCGCCGAAGATCACGTTCGGATCGACGAAGCTCTGCTCGACCATGCCGCCGCCGACCGCCTTCGCCACCGCCACCCCGCCGGTGAAGAGCGCTGCGAAGTTGAAGAAAGCGGCCCAGCCGACCGCGGCGAGCGGACTGAGCACCCGCGTCCCCACGATCGTCGCGATGGAATTCGCCGAGTCGTGGAAGCCGTTGCTGAAGTCGAAGAGGAAGGCGAACGCGATGATCGCGACGACGTACCAGACCACGTGAGCCTTCTCAGGCGTTCTTGATGGAGATGCTGTGCACCGCGTTCGCGACGCCCATGCACTGGTCGATCGCCAGCTCGAGCGTCTCGTAGACCTCCTTCCAGCGGATCACCTCGATCGGATCCGGCTTGCCGGTGAAGAGAGCGCCCACCGCTTCGTGGTACAACGCGTCGCCCTCCTCCTCGAGCTGCTTGATCTGCGACGCGTACCGGCTCACCTCGCTCGGCTTCTTGATCGCGACCACCGCCTTGGCGATCAGGTCCGACGCCTGCCGGATGACGTGCGCCATCCGCTTCGCCGGCTCGCGCACCTCGTCGATGTGCAGCATCACCACCCGTCGCGCCGTACCGTCCAGCCGGTCGATGACGTCATCCAGCCGCGACGCCAGCAGATGGATGTCCTCGCGGTCGATCGGCGTGATGAAGCTCTTGTCGATCCGGACGTTGATCGAGTGAGTGAGCTGGTCCGCGAGGTGCTCGACGTCCTTGATCTGCCGCACCAGGTCGGTCGTGTTCTCGGGCTGGGCGAACAGCTTGTCGAGCAGCTGCGCCGAGGTCTTGAGATGCTCGGCAAGCTGATTGAAGAGATCGAAGAACTGCTCGTCGCGCGGGAGAAGGCGGCTCAGCATGAGCGCGATGCGGGGTCGGAGGAGGTGGAGCGACCGTCCCGAAGATATCCGGCCGGCCGGCCCGGGGCAAACCGCGGGCCGGCGGTCGGTGCGCTCACGGCGCGACGATCACTCCATATGGACGCTCGCCCACGACCACCGAGTCGGAACGGCTCCGCGACGGGACGTCGATCACCGAGACGGCATTCGAGCGTCCGTCGGCGGTGTACACCGTGCGTCCATCGGGCGACAGCGCGAGCCCCCACGGCCGCGCGCCGACTGGAATCGTCGCCGTCACGTTCCGCGTCGCCACGTCGACGATCATCACTTCGTTCGCCCGACCGTTCGCGAACCAGATCGTTCCCCCGTCTGGCGACCAGGACACGCCGGTCGGCTTCGTCGTCCCGTCGCCGATCCGCAACGTCGCCACGACTGAATGGGCCGACGGGTCGATCAGGTGAAGGGTTCCTCCGTTCTCCGTCGTCAACGCGATCCGGCGGCCGTCGCGAGAGAAGGCGGCGAAGCGCGGCCGCTCCCCGACGCGGATCGTCGCCCGCAGCGCCCCACTGTGCGCGTCGACCACCTCGACGCTCGAGTCCGACTCGGCGGTCACCACCAGCGTCGTCCCATCGGGGGAGACGGCCACCCCCTCCGGCTCCTTGCCAACCGCCGTGCGGAAGAGAACACGGTGCGAGCCGACCTCCACTGCCGTCGTCGCGGCGATCGCCTCGTTCGAGACGAAAATCGTGCTGCCATCGGGCGACACGCAGACCTGTTCCGGGTCCTTTCCCACCGGAATCCGGTCCACCACCCGCCGCTGCCGCAGATCGACGACGGCGACCGCGTCGTCGACTCCGAGCGCGACATACACCCGGTTGCCATCCGGAGCGAGAGCGATCCCTCGCGGCCGCCGGCCGACGGGAATCGTCGCCGTCACCGTCAGCGTCGCCGCGTCGATGAGGGTGAGCGAGTTTCCCCCTTCGTTGCTGACGACGATGGTTCCCGGGGCGCGGCGCGCCCCCGTTTCCCTTCCCTGCGCGGGCAGGACGCAGGGCGCCGCGACGAGCGCTCCGACGGCGACGAGCGTCGTCGCGCTCAACCCGCTAATAGCCCACCGCCGCCGGCTCGTCGCCGATCTTCATGTTGTTCCGCCAGGTGTTCGGACAGAGCGGATGCGTATAGATGCTCGGATGATCGGAGACCGAGTAAGTGATGTCGTCCACGAGCATCCCCGCCTTCGGGTCGAGCGACGCGAAGTGCCTGATCCGTTTCGCGATCTCGTGGTCGGCGCATGGCGTGTCGCCGCTCACCCCCAAGCCGCCGACGATGCGCCCATTCCGGTACAGCGGTACCCCGCCGCCGAAGGCGATCGCTTCGCCGCAGACTCCGGTGTCGTGTTTCGCGTCGAGGCAGTCGGCGTTGAACGGCTCAGGCTGCGCCACGCCCCACAGCGAGTGCCCCGGCTGGGTGAGCGTGTACAGGCGCGCCGTGGAGAGGGCGAGCGTATCGGTGCTGAATCCGTTCGCCGTGAACGCCTTCGCCCGCGCGATGTTGCGGCTGCCCGGCCACCGTCCCCCCGTCGAGTCGTTCGGCGGCACGATCGCGCAGACGGTCCCGTCGCGACTCACCAGCGCCGCCCACTCCGCGCGGCCATGGAACAGCCCGCCCGCCTCGTCCGAGTCGGGTGCCATCGCCAGCAACCGCTTCAGGTCGTTCGCCGCCGGCAATGCCGAGCACTCCCCGGACACGTTGCCGCTCGCGTCGGCCGTGCGCGCCGAGTCGGCACCGTTGCCGCGAGCGGCGCCGTTGCACGCGCCGACGGCCGCGAGCGCCCCCGCGCATGCCGCCAACGCGCCCAATCGAATCATCCCGTTCGTCCGTCCTCGCATCGCCATCCTCCCTCTACTTGAGTGACTCGAGATAGGTCGCCATCGCGCGTAGCTCGCGTCCGTTGAACTGCGTGATCGACGGCATCTGCGCGCCCGGTTTCAGCGACTGCGCATTCGTGATCCATGCTTCCATCGTCGCCGGGCCGTTCGGCAGCTCACCCGCCGCCAGCGTCAGACGCGATCCGACGTGGGTGAGGTCGGGTCCGACGGTGGCGTTGGCGGAGGTACCGCCGATCGTGTGGCAGAGCGCGCAGGGCCCGCCGACGACGAGACGCTGGCCGAGTAGCGCCTCGGAGTCCGCCGGCGCCACAGAAGCCTGACGCTGCGCCGCGACCCAGCTTCGGAAAGTCGCCGAGTCTTCGGCGACGACGACCAGCGCCATGTGCGCGTGCTGGGTGCCACAGTACTCCGCACACTGTCCGCGATACCGCCCCGGTTTGCTCGCCACGAACCGGATGGAGTTCGTGTCGCCGGGTATGAGGTCGATCTTTCCCTGGAGCTGTGGCACCCAGAAGCTGTGGATCACGTCCGCCGACACGAGCGTGAGCTGCACCGGCTGTCCGACCGGCACGTGGATCTCGTTCGCCGTGCGGAAGCTGGCGCCGAGCGTCGGGTCCCGGTACACGACGTCCCACCACCACTGATGGCCCGTCACCTCGTAGGTCAGCAGCCGCGCTCCGTCGGCGGTCGGATATGTCCGCATCGCGCCGAGTCCGAGGACGAAGATCGCGACGAGGATGATTCCCGGGATCACCGCCCCGCCGACGATCACCGCGCGGCTTCCCGTCGGTGCGAGGTCGACGGCGCGAGCGTCGGCGCGCCGCCGCCGCAGGATCGCCGCCACGAGGAAGGCGATCACCACGACGTACACCACCGCGGCGGCGACGACGAGAAACCAGGTCAGCCGGGAGATCCGAGCCGCCTCGGGGCTCGCGGGCCGAAACATCGACATCCGCGCATCGCATCCCGCCAGCAGCAGCGGGGCCAGCGCGGCACCCAGTCGCTCAGCGCGGTGGGTCCGGCTCATTCGGCGTCCTCATCGACTTGATGTACGTCACGATCTTCCAGATCTGGTCGCGCGGGAGCTTGGAGCCCCAGGCCGGCATCCCCATGTCCCGGCCCTCGGTGATCGACGCGAAGATCGCCGCGTCGTCGCCGCCGTAGTACCACAGGCTGTCGCGAAGACTCGGCCCCATGCCCCCGCCGCCATGATCGCCGTGACAGCCGCTGCAGTTCATCCGGTTGAACAACTGCCGGCCGTCGGCGAGCACCTCCTTGTGGCCGGCGTACGGATTCACCGCCCGCGCCAGCGGCTGGTCGGGGCCCGGCTGCGGCCCGATGTAGAACGTGCTCGCCGGCTGCGCGCCGGCGGCGGCGAGCTGGGTCGAGCCCGAGTCGCAGGCGGCGGTCCAGACGACGAGCGACGCCAGCGTCATCAGGCTTCCCGCTTTTCGCCGCGCTCCCATCCGTCGGTGAGTCATCGTGCAGCCTCCTCGGTCCGGTATGCGACGGTCCGCTCGGCGAGCGGCACCCCGAACTCCAGCAGCAGCTTCCGGATGTCGCCCTGATGTCGCGCGAGGCTGCGCTCCAGCATCGCCCGCGTCGCGGTATCGCCTCGGCGCACTCCGGCGGAGATGTCATATGCGAACCGGATGCCGGGCGGCTCGCTGTCCGGCGTCACCCGGTCGATGACCAGATCCGCATTTACCTTCCGCGCGTAGTAGCCCGCCAGCGGCCCCCAGGCGATCGCCACGTCCACGTCGCCGCGAGCGACGGCGCGCAGCAGCTCGGCCGGCGGATCCGCCTTGCTGTAATCGCCGTAGATGCTGTAGCCGACGAGGTGCCCGGTGATGCCGCGCTTCGCCAGCGCCTCGGCCGCCGGCCCGTTGGAATAGTCGTCGCCGATCGCGTGCAACCCGATGCGCAGCGTGCGCAGCCGCGGATCGTCGAACGAATGGATGCGCAGGTTGCGGTCGCGCCGCGTCACGAACACGTACGTGGACCGGTAGTACGGCGTCGTGGACTCCAGGCGCTCGTAGTCCGACGGCGCGCCGAGCATCACGTCGCACTCGCCGTGACCGAGCGTCTGCCGCACGAAGCCGCGGCGCTGCGGCCACCAGGTGTACGCCACCCGGGCCCCGATGTCGTGCGCGATCATCTCGGCGAGCCGGTTCTCGATTCCCTCCCCCGCCCGGTTGGAGAAGGGGAGGTTGTTCGGATCGGCGCAGACCCGAAGCACATGCTCGGTCTGCCACGTCGAGTGGGGAGTCGGGAGCTTCACGGCGTCGACGAAGGTCGGCCCCATCATCGCCGCGCGCTCGGCGACCTTCGGATCGATGAACGTCGCTCCCCCCGCCGCGACAGTGGCCGCCGGCGGCGGCTCGCGCTTCTCGCGGGCGCAGGCCGGCGCGAGCGCGGCGACGAGCAGTGCCGTTCCCACCATCAGCCGGCGCGGCAGCCGGTCAGAGCGAGAAGACATACAGCACTCCGCCCATCGCCGTCTTGGACTTGAGGTCCGGCACCGCGCCGGCGACGCCGAGCGCCGTGTACGGATCGTCGGTGGAGATGTCGGGAAAGGCGACCGCGCCCATCCAGCCGCCGATGCCGGCGTAGACGGCGATGTACTCCTTCCCGTCCGGCCCGGTGTAGGCGATCGGATTGCCGACGATGCCCGACGCCACCTTGAACTGGTACAGCACGGTGCAGGTTCGGGCGTCGATGGCCTTGAACCACCCGTCCATCGTGCCGTAGAAGGCGACGTCGCCCGCCGTCGCCAGCACGCCGCTCCACAGCGGGAGGTCCTCGTTCACGCTGCAGACTTTCTGCGCCTTCACCGGATCCCACGCCACGAGCTCGCCGCGGTGGCCGCTCGGGCCGGCGAACATCTTCACGCTCGCGCCGAGGTACGGCGTGCCGGCGATGTAGTTCGCCTCGACTCCCTCGTAGTTCATGCAGACGTCGTGCGCCGGAATGTAGAGCAGCCCCGTGCGCGGCGAAAAGGCCGACGGCTGCTGGTCCTTCGCTCCCGTCGAGGAAGGGCAGATGTCCCGCGTCACCGTACCGGCGTGCGACCGCTTGGTCGGATCTTCATTCGGGCGCCCGCTCGCGAGATCGATGCTCGTCGCCCAGTTGGTCGGCTGGTACGTCGCCGCGTTGATGAGCTGCCCGTTGGTGCGGTCGAAGGTGTAGACGAAGCCGGTGCGTCCCGGATGGATGAGCAGCTTCCGCATCTGCCCGTTCACCGGCATGTCGACGAGCACGTTCTCCATGATCTCGTCGTAGTCCCATGCGTCGTGCGCGACGAACTGGTACGCCCACTTCGCATTCCCCGTCTCGGCGTCGCGCGCGAACAGGGTGATCGACCACTTGTTGTCGCCCGGTCGCAGATCGGGATTCCAGACGCCTGGATTGCCGGTGCCGTAGAAGATCAGCTTCGACTCAGGGTCATACGAGACCCATCCCCACACCGTGCCGCCGCCGAGCTTCCACTGCTCGCCGCTCCAGGTCTTCAGGCCGAGATCCTTCCCCTGGTCCTTCTGATAGAAGGGGTGGAAATCCGGTCCGAGCCGCACGTCGGCGTCGCTGCCGGTGGAGTATGCCTTCCAGAGGATCCTGCCACTGCCGAGGTCGAGCGCCGCGAGATAGCCGCGCACGCCCAGCTCTCCGCCGGCGTTTCCGACGTAGACCTTGTCGCCGACGACGAGCGGCGCCATGGTGTTGGTCTCGCCGACATTGATGTCGCCGACGCGGGTCTTCCACACCTCCTTCCCCGACGCGGCGTCGACCGCGACGGTCTGGGCGTCGAGGGTGTTGTAGACGATCTTCCCGCCGGCGTACGATGCGCCGCGATTGACGATGTCGCAGCAGGCGATGCCGATCGCCCGCCGGTCCGGGTTGGGGGCATAGGTCCACTTGAGCGCGCCGCCCGGCTTGGTCAGGTCGATGGCGTAGAGCAGGTTCGGGAAGGGGGTGACGACGTACATCGTCGTCCCGACGACGAGCGGCTGTCCCTCGTGCCCGTGCAGCAGGCCGGTGGACATCGTCGTCACCACCTTCAGGTCCTTCACGTTCGCCGTGTTGATCTCGGCGAGGGTGCTGTAGCGCGTGTTCCCGTAGTCGCGTCCGGGAAGGAACCATTCGCCCGGCTTCGCGCCGCCCGCCGCATCGGGAAGCATCACCGCGCCTCCCGGGAGCACGGCCGCGGGCCTGTTGGCCACGGTGGCCGCCTGCTTCGGCTCCTTCGTGCAGGCGGCGATCAGCAGCGCGACGGCCGCCGCCGGCACCGTCCACCGCCGCACTCTCCGCTCCCCCTTCTGCCGTCCATCTCGCATCGGATAACCTCGCATCGTTGGTCAGCTCTCAGCGCAGGGAATACAGATAGGCCGCCATGTCGCGCGCCGTCCGGTCGTCGACGTGCAGGTTCGGCATCGCCGTGTTGGGCTCGATCGACTGCGGATCTCGCAGCCAGGCGATCATGTTGTCGGGCGTGTTCGGCGCTTCGCCGGCGATCATCGTGCGTTCGGCGATCCCACCAAGGGGAGGTCCCACC
>JBIOHU010000040.1:0-15942 GCA_044449225.1 Gemmatimonadales bacterium
GCCCGGTGTGCCTCGTCGTCCGCACCTACCCACCTGCCCACCTACGCACCTACGTTTACTGAATGGCTCCCTCCAAGCTCGACAGCGCCGGCGTCCAGAAGATGAAGACGCTCGACGAGGCCCTCACGCAGTTGCAGAAGCTGCACGGTGTCGTCGAGACCTTCGCCCTGGCGCTGAAGCGCAACCAGCCGACTTCGCTTTACGGCATGCAGGTGAAGCGCGCCCTGACGCCGCTCGTCGGACTCCTCAAGGGTCAGTTCGGGCTCATCTCCGATCAGGCGGCGGCGCTCAACCTCGTCGCCGGTCGCGGCGGCAGCGAGACGACCAAGGTGCGTCAGCTTCGCGAGGGAGTGGGCTCGATGCGCCAGGCGATCGAGATCGCCATCGTTCGGGTGAAGGACAACCACACCGTGACGGAAGAGGCGCAGTCCTCGACCGACCCGGCATCGGAGCGCTGAGCGGCACGCATCACGCTGTGGGGAAAAATCCTACAGCACGACGCCCCGCGTCCGATTCGCGTTGCTTTCACCCCGAGTGACCCATACTTTCCGACGTTGTTCGTTCCCCGTCGAGCGCATTGTCTCGCGCGGGCGCGCCACCATCGAACCAGCCGGACCAAGGACTCCGCATGCACGTGACCCCCCGACTGCGCCGGCTGTTCGCGGCTGCGCTGCCGGCCCTCTTCGCGGTCGCCTTCGCTGCGTGCAGCACCGCAGCCTATCCCAACTCCGTCTTCACCTCGAGCACGGAGTACAATCGCGAAATCGGCTTCCTCTTCCGAATCATCCTCTGGCTGGGGACGTTCGTATTCATCTTCGTCGAAGGGCTGCTGCTCTACGTCATCTGGCGATTCCGCCGGCGCAGCGACGACGATCGCCCCGAGCACGTGCACGGCAACACCACCCTCGAGATCGCATGGACGGCGACGCCGGCGCTCATCCTCGCCTTCATCGCCGTGCCGACGGTGCGCACGATCTTCCGCACCCAGGCAAAGGCGACCGCCGACGCGCTCCAGGTCGAAGTGATCGGCCACCAGTGGTGGTGGGAGTTCCGGTATCCGCAGTACAAGATCGTCACCGCCAACGAGCTGTATCTCCCGGTCGGGCGGAAGGTGAACTTCTCGCTCAAGAGCCAGGACGTCATCCACTCGTTCTCCATTCCACGGCTCGGCGGCAAGCGCGACCTCGTCACGAACCATACGAACTTCCTCTGGTTCACCCCTGACTCGATCGGGGAGCAGGCGCTGAACGGGATGTGCGCGGAGTACTGCGGCACGTCGCACGCGAACATGCGGTTCAAGGTGTTCACGGTGACGCCGGCGGACTTCGCTTCCTGGGCGGCGCATCAGCAGACGCCGGCCGCGTTCGGTGCCGTGGCGGCGCCGGCGCAGCCCGCCGCGACGACGGCCGTCGCGGCCGCGCTCGCCGTGCCGGCATCGTCACCGCACGCCGGCGGTCCGACCGTCCCCGTGCCGGCGACGCCCGGCATGGCCGGCCACGACATGGCGGCGATGAACGCCCAGACCCCGCCGGCGCAGGCGGGCGAGTTCATCGCCTTCCCGCGCGACAAGATTCCCGCCTTCGCCGTCCCGCAGACGCCCCTTCCCGACGTGCAGTTCAACGACGCGCTCAAGGGCGATCCCGACCGCGGCCGCCAGCTGCTCACATCGTTTCAGGGCGGGTGCGCCGGCTGCCACACGATCGCTGGCAATCCGAGCATGATGGGGCAGATCGGGCCGAACCTCACCCACGTCGGGTCGCGCACCACCATCGCCGGCGGGATCTATCCGAACGACACGAAGCACCTGTCGCGCTGGATCAAGAACGCGCGGTGGATGAAGCCGGGCGTGCTGATGCTCACGCTCGGTAAGGGCCAGTACGATCCGATCCTCAAGGCGAACCTGAAGCAGGGCCTGTCGGACGAGCAGATCGCCGACATCGTCGCCTACCTGCAGGCGCTGAAATAATCGCTGACTCACGGAGACACTGACGAAATGGCAACTACGGCTACCGCCCCGGCATTCGCGCCGGTCGACAGCTACGTCGGCGAGAGCGGCGTCTGGAGCTGGCTCACGACGGTCGACCACAAGCGGATCGGGACGCTCTACTTCTTCTCGTCGCTCTTCTTCTTCCTCGTCGGCGGCGTCGAGGCGGGAATCATTCGCTGGCAGCTCGCGCGGCCGAACATGCACGTCGTGTCGGCGGAGGTGTACAACCAGCTATTCACGATGCACGGCACGACCATGATCTTCCTCGCGATCATGCCGCTGTCGGCCGCATTCTTCAACTACATCGTCCCGCTCCAGATCGGCGCGCGCGACGTCGCCTTTCCGCGGCTCAACGCGTTCAGCTACTGGGTCTTCCTCCTCGGCGGCCTGTTCATCAACGCCTCATGGTTCTTCGGCGCGGCGCCGAACGGCGGCTGGTTCGGCTACGCCCCGCTGACGACGATGCCGTACTCCCCGGGGCTCAACATCGACTTCTGGGTCATCGGTCTCCAGATCCTCGGCGTGAGCTCGCTCGCGGCGTCGTTCAACTTCATCACGACGATCGTCAACATGCGCGCGCCGGGCATGAATCTGATGCGCATGCCGATGTTCACCTGGAACGTGTTCGTCACGCAGTTCCTGATCATGCTGGCCTTCCCGGTGATCACGATCGCGCTGGTGTTCCTCCAGTTCGACCGGTTCTTCGGCACCCAGTTCTACGAGGCGGCCGCCGGCGCCGATCCCCTGCTCTGGCAGCACCTGTTCTGGATCTTCGGCCACCCCGAGGTCTACATCCTGGTCCTGCCGGCGTTCGGCCTCGTGTCGGAGATCGTGCCGACCTTCTCCCGCAAGCCGATCTTCGGCTATCCCGTGATGGCCTACGCCACCATGCTGATCGCCTTCCTCGGCTTCGGCGTGTGGGCGCACCACATGTTCGCCGTCGGCATGGGCCCGATCGCCGACACGGTGTTCGGCGTGACGACGATGCTCATCGCCATCCCGACCGGCGTGAAGGTCTTCAACTGGATCTTCACCATGTGGGGCGGGTCGATCCAGTTCACGACGTCGATGAAGTTCGCGATCGGGATGATCTGCCTCTTCATCATCGGCGGCATCTCCGGCGTGATGCACTCGTCGCCCCCCGCCGACCTCCAGCAGACCGACACCTACTTCATCGTCGCCCACTTTCATTACGTGATGTTCGGCGGCTCGATGATGGGCCTCTTCGGCGGTATCTACTACTACTACCCGAAGATGACCGGCCGACTGCTGAGCGAGAAGCTCGGCGACTGGCACTTCTGGCTGACCTTCGTCGGCATGAACCTCACCTTCTTCCCGATGCACTTCTCCGGGCTGATGGGGATGCCGCGCCGCATCTATACCTACGATGCCGGCCAGGGCTGGGAGCTGTTCAACATGATGAGCAGCGTCGGCGCCGCCATCCTCATCATCGGCACGGCCTTCTTCGTCTGGAACTTCTTCCGCAGTTACGGCAACGGCGCGATTGCCGGCAACGACCCGTGGAAGGCCGGCACGCTCGAGTGGTCGATTCCGTCGCCGCCGCCGGAGTACAACTTCGCCCGCGTCCCGAAGGTCACCTCGCGGCTGCCGCTGTGGGACGTGACCTCGGCGCGGCTCTCCTCCGAGGTGCCCCACACCACCAACGGGGACAAGCGGCTCGACGTCGACCTCGGCAGCAAGCACGTCGGCGTCAGTCACCACAACCCGACCGCCAACGAGCCCAAACAGCACGTTCAGTCGGGCATGCACATCGAGCAGGCGACGGGGAAGACGGCCGCGGAGCTCGGCATCCACATGCCGAATCCGACCATCAAGCCGCTGCTCACCGCCTTCTTCCTGACCTGGATGTTCACCGGGCTCCTGTTCATCCACAAGGATCGGTTCTCCCTCGCGCTGGCGATAATCATCAGCGGCGCGATCCTCATGACGGCTTCTCTCTATGCGTGGGTCCTGACCCCGCTCGAGGACGCACACTAATCCCCGAGGAACAACTCCAGTGACTCACGCTGCCACCGCCGTCCTGCACGGCGACCCCGACGACCCGCACGGCGAGCACCCGGCGACGTCCACGGGGCTCGACAACAAGAAGCTCGCGATCTGGGCCTTCATCGGCTCGGAGTGCATGCTGTTCGCCTCGCTCATCTCGACCTACCTCATCTACAAGGGACGCAGCGTCGTCGGCCCCTTCCCCCACGAGGCCTGCGACCCGCCCGTCTGCAGCACCCATCTCCACGCGATCCTCAACATTCCCGTCACCTCGGCATCGACGTTCGTCCTCCTGATGTCGTCGCTGGCGATGGTGCTCGCGCTGGCGGCGGTGGAGATGAAGGACCAGCCGAAGGCGGGCCTCAGCGGCCGGATTCTCGGTTCCTCCAAGCTGTGGCTCTGGATGACGGCGATCCTCGGCACGACCTTCCTCGGCTTCCAGGCGTACGAGTTCACCTCGTTCGTCCATGAGGGTTTGACGATCCGCACGAACCTGTTCGGCTCCTCGTTCTTCACCCTCACCGGCTTCCACGGCGCGCACGTCACCGCCGGGGTGATCTGGCTGCTCACTCTCCTCGCGATCGACTATCGCCGCGGGCTCGGGCCAAAGGATGCCATCAACGTCGACATGGCCGCGCTGTACTGGCACTTCGTCGACGTCGTCTGGATTGCGATCTTCACGCTCGTGTACCTCCTCAAGTAGGCCGCACATCATGGCACACGATCCATCGCACGAGCCGCATGCCCACGTCGACCACGAGGCGATGGGCATCGAGAAAGAGCATCCGACCTGGTCCACCTACTGGAAGGTCGCCGTCATCCTCACCCTGCTCACGATGGCCGAGGTCTGGGTCTACTACCTGCCCAGTTTCGTCGCCTCGCGCGGCTTCGTTCCCACCCTGCTGGTGCTGTCGGCGGTGAAGTTCGCCATCGTCGTGATGTTCTACATGCACCTGCGCTACGACCACAAGCTCTTCCGCGCCGTCTTCACCGGGCCGTTGATCATCGCCATGACGACGATCGTCGCGCTGATGTTCCTCTTCGGACACCTCAAGATCGGGGTGGGAGCGGCGGGCTGATGGCTCTGCCGGTCGCGCTGCTGCTGCACGACGCGGCGCGCATCTCGTTGAACGAGTTCACCGTGCATCCGAGCACGGTCATCGGGGTGATCGGGCTGGGCGGGCTGTACCTCTGGCGCGCCCGCCACCCTCCCGCCGGCACGGCCGACGGGTCTCCGACCACCGGCCAGCGCGCATTTTTCGTCCTCGCGCTCGCGACGGTCCTCCTCTCGCTCAACGGCTGGCTGCACGACCTGAGCGATTTCTACCTGTTCAGCGCGCACATGGTGCAACACCTGCTGCTCACGCTGGTCGTGCCGCCGCTGCTCATCATGGGGACGCCGGGATGGATGCTGCGACCGGCGCTGCGGTGGCGCGGCGTCGCCCCGGTCGCGCGCCGGCTCACCGCCGCCCCGATGGCGTTCGTGATCTTCAACATCGTCTTCGCCGTATGGCATCTGCCGCCGATGTACGGGTACGCGATGGAGCATCACAACGTGCACATCGTCCAGCATCTGTGCTTCATGGTCGCGGCGACGTTGATGTGGTGGCCGGTCCTCAGCCCGCTCCCCGAGCTTCCGCGGCTGTCGTACCCGCTCCAGATGCTCTATCTGTTCCTGATGACGGTGCCGATGTCGATCGTCGCCGTGTGCATCGGCTACGCCGACCACGCGCTCTATCCGTTCTACGCCGCGGCGCCGCGGATCTGGGGAATCACTCCCATGCAGGACCAGCTCATCGGCGCACTGACGATGTGGATCCCCGGCGGGTTGTTCTTCTTCACCGTGATCTCGGTGATCTTCTACCGCTGGCAGCAGCAGGGGGGAGAGGACAGTCGCGAGTCGGCGCAGGTCGGGTGGGTGGGGGCGCGATAGCGCAATCTCCGCTTCGGAGAGCTGAAGACTCCGCCTCGCAAGCCGGCCAGTGCCTTCGCGCTGGCCGTTCGCATTTTCGATCACGTTGCGAGCCGTTCGGTGACGGTAGCGGTGTGCGCGACGGCGACCTTCCGTCCGATGCAGGACCACACGAAGCTCGTCGTCTGGCAGCGTGCGCGCTCGCTGACTGTCGCCATCAATGAGGCTTGCCGGGCCATTCGCCGCGGCGACGCGCCGGGTCTCCGGGCGCAGCTCATGCGCGCCGCCATGTCCATCTCGTCGACGATCGCCGAGGGTGCCGGCCGCGACACTCGCCCAGATTTTGCCCGATTCGTCTCGATGGCCATTTCCTCGGCCAGCGAGGTGGAGCATCACCTCACGGTGTGCGGCGATCTGGGCGTGATCGACAGTGTGATCGCCGAGCGCCTGATCGACCGGGTCGTCGATATCCGGAAGATGCTGTTCGGACTCCGGCGGGCACTAATCGACAAGGACGTGCAGGAACGAGCGGTGAGGGGTCCGACCGGTGTGCAGCGCACCCAGGACTGAGTCACTCGCCACCGCCGACAGGCGACGGGGTTGCCCGTGGCGTATCGGCGAAGGGAGGACTGAGTCGACGTGCCCAGTTCGCGCCCTTCTTGCGACTACCGCCGAATCCGGCTCGGGCAACCCCGTACGCAGTCTGCGGTCGCGAGTCAGCGAGGATGCGAGTCGACCACGCTACCCCTCGGAAGAAACAGTCACTCCCGCCCGTTCAGCGCGTATTCCAGCTCGCTCTTCAGCTCCGGATGCGTCCTCCACATGTACGTCCCCATCACCAGCGCCGCGATCAGATTGCCCGTCGCCACCGCCCCCCATCCGAGCGCGCCGAGAAATGGCGATTCCTGCAGCGCCGAGCTGAGGCCGTAGAAGCCGATCTCGAACATGACGAAGAGGATCATCGCCCCCGCGAGGACCGTCGGAGAGCTCTGCGCCCAGTAGACGACGATGGACACGAGCAGCCCGGCGAGGATGAACGCGACGTAGTGGAAAATCGTATACGAGAGGATGAAGACCCACGGGCCTTCGTTGCCGGGCGGGCCGAGCAGGCGCAGGAGGCCGCGGCCGAGCGCCGTCGGCGTGGCCAGCGGATGACCGTAGACAGTGTCGATTCCGAGGAACCAGACCGCCACCGCCGTGGCGCCGAGAACTCCCGCGACGATGCCGTCGCGCGCGATCGAATGACGCATGCACTATCCTCCGCTCAACGTGGTTGCCGGCGCACCTGCTATCCTGCAGCACGGCCTGGGCCGCGCCTCCCGCACCCGTGAGTTCGTTCGGCGCGAGACCCCGCGCCCGAGGGCAATCTGAGGGGCCGTTCGCGGAGCCGGAAGGCCCGTACGGGGAGCGTGACTCGACAAATGCCTCCACGCGGGTTCTTGTTAGGCACCGCCTCTGCACGCCGGCGGAGCTCGACCGCGAACCGACCCCACCGGACCGCCCAACTCGCATCGACGAGGTCGCCAGCATGGCCGCCACTCTCCAGCCTCCACAGACCCAGATCCCGCCCCTCGGGATCGGCTCTCTCACCGCGCCGAATCCGCCGAAGCGCGAGCGCCTCGTCTCGCTCGACGTCTTTCGCGGGCTCACGATCGCGGGCATGCTCCTCGTGAACAATCCGGGAAGCTGGTCCAGCATCTATCCGCCCCTGGAGCACGCCACCTGGAATGGCTGGACTCCCACCGACCTGATCTTTCCCTTCTTCCTCTTCATCGTCGGCATCACGACTTATCTGTCGCTCTCGGCGCGGCGGGCGCGGGGCGACGACGAGCACGCCATCCGTGCGCAGATCATCCGGCGCGGGCTTCTCATCTTCCTCTTCGGCCTGCTCCTCAACGGCTTCCCCTACTTCAGCTGGACCGACGTCCCTGGCGTTGCCGATCCGTCGTTGCTGCAGCGCATGGGCGACCGGCTCCTCCATTGGCGCATCATGGGAGTGCTCCAGCGCATCGGCGTCGCCTATCTGATCGCCGCGCTGCTCACCCAACGAACGTCGCTGCGCCGGCAGGTCGTCATCATCGCCAGCCTGCTCTTCGGGTATTGGTTCGTCATGACCCTCCTTCCGGTCCCGGGCGAGGGCACGATCGGCGCTCTGCTTCTCGACGATCCGGCGCGCACGATGGCCGCCTGGACCGACCGGCTCCTGCTCGACTGGAGCCGCTGGGGACTCGGCAACCACACCTGGGTGAACTCGGTGACCTGGGATCCGGAAGGGATCCTCAGCACGGTGCCGGCCATCTGCACGGCGATGCTCGGCAACCTTGCCGGCCGGTGGATCGGGCAGAAGGAACGGCCGCTGAACGAGCGTCTCGTCGCCCTTTTCGCCGCCGGCTCATCGGCGATCATGGTCGCGCTGATGTGGAACTGGGTCTTCCCGATCAACAAGAGCCTCTGGACGAGCTCCTACGTCCTCTTCACCGCCGGCGTCGCCTCGCTCTCGATCGCGACCATCATGTGGCTGGTCGACGTGCAGAACCTCCGCGGCTGGACGCGGCCGGCGGTGATTTACGGCGTGAACCCGATCGTCGCGTTCGTCGGCTCCGGCGTGATGGCCCGATGCATCTACTCGATCTTCAAGGTCACTTCCAACGGGCACCGCATCGCCCTCGAGACCTGGCTGTACCAGACCTTCTATCTGTCCTGGCTCGGCCCGACGAATGCCTCACTCGCCTTTGCCGTCACCTTCGTGGTGTTCTGGTACGGCGTTCTCGTCGTGCTGTACCGCCGGAACATCATTCTGAAGATCTGACGACCCCGTTCTACCTCGAATTCCGCGTTCCCGACGCCGGCTGAGCCTCCGCCGGCGTTGGAACGCGAGTTGCCCTTCGTCTTCCCGATGCCACTCCTCTCTCTTCGCTCCTCCGTCGCCCGCTCTCTCCGCGGCGCGACCATCGCTGCCGCGCTCGGCCTTCTCTCGCTCGCCCCGCTCGGCGCGCCGCTCGATCGCGGTCCTGACGACGGGGGATCCGCCGCCTCCCTGGTCCGGGCAGGCGCCCTCCAGGCACAGACGCGGGGCAGGACGTCGCGCGCCAAGCGCACGGCGAGGCCCGTCCGCGCCACCCGTCGCGCGGCGCCACTGCCCGCCTGGACCTCGCCCCACGGCGAGGCGGAGCTCTCGGGCGATTTCGATGCCATGATCTCCAACCGCGTGCACGGCGGGAAGTTCGGCGTCATGGTCGTGTCGCTTACCCGTGGCGACACCCTGTTCGCCCGCAACGCCGGCGAGATGATGCAGCCGGCGTCGACGATGAAGCTCTTCTCCACCGCGGCCGCGCTCGATCGGTTCGGGCCGGAGTACACCTTTTCCACCGACGTCCTCCGCGACGCCACCGTCGATCCGGCCGGCACCGTCGGCGGCAACATCTATCTGCGTGCCGACGGCGACCCGTCGATGTCGTCGCGCTTCTGGAAGGACGCGAACCTGCCGATGAACACCCTCGCCCACGCCGTGGCGGCGGCCGGGGTCAAGCACGTGAAGGGCGATCTGGTGTACGACGCGAGCGCGTTCGACGACCAGCTCATTCCCGATGGCTGGAAGACGAAGTACCTCGGCGCCGCCTACGCGGCCCGCGTATCGGCGCTGTCGTTGAACGAGAACGTCGTCTGGGTCGTCGTGCGGCCGGATGGCAAGCGCGCCAGCGTGACTCTCGAGCCGGCAACCTCCACCCTTCCCCTCGCGAGCAGCGTGCGGGTGGTGGGAGGGCGCGGCGGTCGGATCGTCGCGCGCCTGCGCGGTGACAGCATCGTCGTCAGTGGCACCGTCGGATCGAGCAGCCGCGAGCTGCGCTACTCGCTCGTCGTCCCCGATCCGGCGCTGTTCACCGCGGGTGCGCTGCGCACGGCGCTCCAGGGCGCCGGCATCACCGTCGACGGCAAGGTCCGACCCGGCAAGACGCCGGCGTCCGCGCAGAAGGTGGCCAGCTTCGCCTCGCCTCCTCTCTCGGAGATCATCTCCGAGATGAACCGCGAGAGCATCAACATCGTCGCCGAGCTGCTGTTTCGCGACGCAGCCCGCGCGTCGGCACCGGGCGGGGTGAGCTCCGCCGAAGCAGGGCTGGCCAACATGCGCAACTTCCTGACGACGAAGGTCGGGGCGGAGCCGACGGCGCTTCAGGTATCGGACGGATCGGGTCTATCGACCCTCGACTCGCTGACGCCGCGCACGATGGTCAAGCTGCTGAGCTACGCACACCATGGCCCCTGGTCGTCCGCCTTCCACGGATCGCTCCCCGTAGCCGGGGAATCGGAGCTCCTTCGCCGCCGGATGCGCTCGACACCGGCGCAGGGAAACCTGCACGCGAAGACCGGTACTACCGACACGGTCATCGGCCTCGGCGGCTTCGTCACGGCGAAGGATGGCGAGATCATGGCCTTCTCCTTCATCTACAACGGCCACGACCGCTGGAACGCGAAGTCCACCATGGACGCGATGGGGGCGACGCTGGCGAACTTCGAACGACCCACGAACTGATCGTGAGACGTGAAGCGTGAGACGTGAGACGTGGTTGACCTCTCACCTCTCACGTCTCACGTCTCACGTCTCACAGGCGGTTATCAGTTGGAGCTCTCCTTCAATTCCATGCCCCGCTTCCGCAGCTCGGCGATGTACTCCTTCGCCGGCATGCACTCGTCGGGAGTCCACACGCCGGGCGGCGCGACCTTGCCGCTCGCCTGGAACTGGCCGGTGATCGAGAGCGAATAGCCGGTCGTGCGCATCATCGCGCTGATGCCGTGCTCCTCGTCGTAGCGGTCGATCAGATCGAAGCGGCGCGTCGCCGGCTTGCCCCCCTTCGTCCCTTCCACCGTGACGCGGAGCGCGAGAAGATCCGTGCCCTGCGGCTTCGTCAGCTTCGGGCCGACGATGCTGACGAACACGTCGCGCGGCACCACCTTCGTGCCCTTGACGTCGACCGGCTCGAGGTCGAGCAAACCGAGCTCGCGGATCACCTCCATCTTCCCGGCGTGGCCGGGATAGCGGAGGGTCTTGTACTCCATCGTCGGGATCTTGCCCTCGTAGCGCCACGCCATCGTGGAGAGACCGCCGGCGGTGTGAAACGCCTCGAGCGTTCCAGCCGGCTTCGGGAACTCGATCGACTCGAGCTCGGAGAGCGCCGTCACCTGCGCGCGCTTTCCCTTGCGAAGCACCCACGACAGCGTCGTGTAGTAGTCGAGCACCCCCTCGAGCGAGTAGACGATCTGGTAGTCGAGCGGCGGCTCCGGATGCTGCGGCAGCCCCCCGACGTAGATGCGCACGCTCTCCACCGAGTCGAGCTGCTCGATCCCGTACTGGGCGAGGATGTTCACCATGCCGGGCGCCACGCCGCAGTCCGGCACCACCGTGATCCCCTTCGTCTTCGCCTTCGCCGCGAGCTTCTTCTGCTGAAACACGATCTCGGTGTTGCCGCCGAGGTCACAGAAGTGAACACCCGCCTCCACCGCGCATTCGGCGAGCTGGAGGTTGAAGTAGTACGGGATGGCGCTCATCACGGCGTCGCACTCGCGCATCACCGCGAGCACCGCCGCACGGTCGCGGACGTCGAGCGGGGTCGGGATGAGTCGCTTGCCGGAATACGGGGCGAGAAAGGGCGGCAGATGGTCGAGGTGGATGTCCGCCAGGCGGACCTGAGTCACTTCGGGATTCTGGAGCAGATCATAAGCGCACGCGGAGCCTTGCAGCCCCGCGCCAAGGACGAGCATTCGCATCAGTGCACTTTCTCCGTTGCGGTCGAATCAGCGGTAGCCAGAAATGTAACCGGCCGCTCCGCTCCCTGGCGAACCGGCCGCAGACGAGCACATTATCTGCACCGATGACCGGCATGAGCGCTTCAGATTCAGTCTCCGCAGCCGCCACGGTCTGGCGAAGCCATTTGGTCGAGGACGACGCCGGCATCGACCGGCTGCTCGCGCGCGTGCATCGCATCGCGGTGCTCGGCATCAAGATCGCTGCGTCGGAACAGCCCGCCTATTACGTCCCGCAATACGCACAGTCGGCGGGATATCAGATCGTGCCGGTCCCCGTCTACTATCCCGAGGTGACGGAGATTCTCGGCGAGCCGGTGTATCGCACCCTGACCTCGATCCCCGACGGCGTGGACATGGTGAACGTCTTCCGTCGCCCGAAGGACATCGACGCCCACGTCGACGACATCATCGGTGCGGCGCCGTCCGTCGTCTGGTTCCAGCTCGGCATCCGCAACGACGCAGCGGCCGAGCGACTGGCGCGCGCGGGAATCGACGTCGTCCAGGATCGCTGCCTGCTCGTCGAACTGCAGCGGCGGGGGAAGTAGAGAGGGCAGAGCGGGCTCGCGTCACCGCCGGACGACGAGCCACCCGTGCACGAGGTCGAGCTGCCACCAGGCCGGCTCCAGCTCGGCGAGCGCCGATTCCAGTTGGAGAGTGCGGCCCGACGTCATCAGCACCCGGACCTCGCGGCCGTCGCGCAGGACGGGAAATCTCTCTCCCGTCGCCCGCGTCGCCGAGTGCTGATCGGCGTAGAGGGTGAGATGGTGGCTCCGGGTGTCGTACGACGGCACGAGCGCTTCGATCAGCTCGATCCCGATTCGCGGAGACGCCGAGTCGATGCTGTCGGCGCCGATCTGCCGCGCGACGACGTCGACCCACAGCGTATCGCGATAGCGTCCGGCTCCCGTCGCTCCGCGAGCCAGCGCCGCACGCGCATTGCGCGGCAATGGAATCCGGAAGAGCGATTCGGAATCGGCAGGCGGGCGCGCGCGGATGACCGAGTCGGCCTGCAGCGTGGCGATCGAGCGCCAGCTCAGCACCGAGCGCCAGGGCACGAGCATCCGCTCGGCGAGCGCCGAGTCGAGGCCGAACTGCAGCGCCTCCTCGATCAGGATCGTTCCCGGCAGCACCGCGCCCTTCATCGCGAGGTAGCGTCCCAGTTCGGCGCGCGGCACGGGGTCGCGCGGCCTCACCCGCGACTGCGCGTAGTAGGCCTCCTCCGCCTGCGGCCAGAGCCCCCGCTCGAGCAGGATGTCGGCGCGGGTGTGCGGGAGCTGTGCGCGCTGCGCGTCGGCCGCGTCCCCGGCCGTCAGGCCGAGGACGAGAACGGCAGCAAGCTGCAGGGCCGTGCGGGACAGCCGGACCATCATGGACGAGCGATGTGCGCGAGGAGGAAGGTGTCCGGATCGAAGACGATCGAGACCGGCTTCGCGGCAAATCGTCCGGGCAGGGCGACCTCGGTGCGATCGGCCGCCGGCACGCTCACCTCGAGCCGGCGCTGGCCGGATGCGTCGGTGACGGCGACCGTGAGCGGCAGCTCGTAGCTGGCCTGGGTCGAGTCCTGCAGCACGAGAATCGTGACCGTGGAATCGACCGGATGATACGCCCAGCCCACTGTGAGCGCCGGCACGCCAGGTCGCCGCAGCCACTGGTCGAAGAACGTCGCCAGCGACCGCCCCGATGAAGCCTCCAGCGCGTGACGCAGGTCGTCCGTCAGCGCATTGCCGTCGCGATGGGTGGCGTAGTACGACTGCAGCCCACCGAAAAAGGCACTGTCGCCAAGCTGGCGGTGCAGCATCGCCAGCACGTAGCCCCCTTTCTGGTAGCTGTTGGCATTCAGCAGGGCGAGGTAGTCGGTCTGCGCCGAGTCGAGCACCGGGCGCACCCTGACCACCGAATCGGCGAGGACCTGGCGGCGGATCGCGGCCAGCTCGGCGCGGTAGGCGCTGTCGCCGCGTGACTCGCGAGTCCAGAGCGCGGCGAAGTAGGTGGCGAACCCCTCGGAGAGCCAGAGGTGCCCCCACTCGCGCTCCGTCACGGCGTCCCCGAACCACTGGTGAGCCGTCTCGTGGGCGATCAGCCCTTCGGTCATCCGATGTGTCGGGAAGAGATTGCTCGCGTAGAAGATGGCGCTCGCATTCTCCATCCCACCGAAGCGCGTCTCGGACTGCAGATGCGCCAGCTTCTCGTACGGGAACGGGCCCACCAGCCGCTCGAACAGCGCGACGATCGGCGCGGCGGCGGCGAACGGTCCGGGCATCCAGTCGCGGTTCTCCGGCATGACGTACACCGCCTGCGCCACGCACGACGCCTGGCCGGCTCGCTCGCAACCCGTGGTCGGCAAATCCACCTTCACGAGCGGACCGGCGCCGATCACCATCACGTACGTCGGCACCGGATGCGATTCGCGCCATCGTGTCTCCGCACGCCCGGCGTCGCGTCCGGCCAGCCGGCGCACGCCGAGCAGCGTGCCGTTCGCCACGACCGTTCGTGACGCCGGCGCGCGCACCGTCCACGCCACCGTGGCCTTGTCGCTCGGGTGATCCACCGTCGGCAGCCACTGCCGCGCGCGGTCGGGCCAGTTATCGCCGAACCAGGTCCATCGCCCGCGCGCGTCCTTGCGCACGATCAGCCCGTCGGTGACGGCGCCGTCGTAGAGCACCCGCACCCGCGCGCTGTCGGCCGGCCCCGGGAGAGGAACCTCGATCGCATCGCCCGTTCGCGTCGCGCGGACTGCGCTGCCGTTCACCTCGACCCTCCGCACGGTGAGAGCGTGCACGAGATCGAGTCGCAGGGTGCCGACGTTCGGCGCGCGGCGCACCGAGATCGTCACGTCGCCGCGAATCGTCGTACCGCTGTCGGGCAGGTCGAGAGAGATATCGTAATCGACGACGTCGATGCCCGGCTCGTAGCTGTGGCCGGCGAACGGGTCGGGCGGCCGCTGCGCGTCAGCGATAGCCGCTCCGAACAGCCACGCGCCGACGACGACGACGCGCCAGCTCCTCATGCCCCGCTCGACGTCACCCGGTAGATCGCTCCCCCGCTGTCGTCGGACACCAGCACGCTCCCGTCGCTCGCGACGACGACGTCCACCGGCCGGCCCCATCGCGAGCCGCTCGGCGTCTGCCAGCCTGTGATGAAGTCCTCCACCCCCACCGGCCGGTCGTTCGTCACGTGCACTCGCACCACCTTCGCGCCCGTGGGAGCCGAGCGGTCCCACGAACCGTGAAAGGCCACGAGAAGATCACCGCGATAAGAGGCGGGGAGCTTCACCGCCCGGGTGAGGAAGCTCAGGCCGAGCGGTGCCGAGTGGGCCTGCATCTCCAGCGCGGGCGGAATCGTGCTCGCGCAGCGCGCCGCGTCGTGGTACTCCGGATTCGGCACCCGATCCCCGTAGCAGTACGGCCAGCCGTAGTCGCCGCCCTTCGTCACGATGTTGATCTCCTCCGGCGGCAGGTTCTCGTGGTCGGGAGGCAGCTGATCGCGCTCGTTCTGCGTCACCCAGAGCGCGCCGGTGTGGGGATTCAGTGCGAGACCGACGGCGTTCCGCAGCCCGGTGGCAAAAACCGTCTTCCCCGATCCGTCCTCGTTGAACCGCAGCACCGCCGCCCGGTCGGTCGAGTGCTCGATGCAGAGATTGCACGACGAGCCGACCGACACGTACATCGCGCTATCGGGGCCGAACAGGATCGTGCGCGAGGAGTGACCCGCGCCGAAGTCGTAGTGGTTGACGTATACGGCCTCGCCCGACGACAGCCCGTTCGCCCCGAGCGGCACCCGGACCACGCCGTCGGTGTTCGCGACGTAGAGGTATCCCTTGTGGAAGGCCAGTCCGTGCGGCTCGTTCAACCCGCTCACCGCGACCTCCACGCCATCGGCGACGCCGTCGTGGTTCGCGTCGGCCAGGCGAACGATACGGCCCTGCCGCGGCTGGCTCGCGTAGACGACTCCGCCCGGTCCCAGAGCCATGAACCGCACGCCGGGCAGATCCCGGGCGAAGTACGACACGGTGATTCCCGCCGGCACGCTGAGCTTCCCGTCGAGGGTGCTCGTGCGGCCCGCCGTATCGGCGGGGGTGCCCGTCGCGGGGTCCCCCGCCGAGGCGCCGCAGGCGAGCAGGCTCGTGGCCGCAAGGGAGAAGAAAACGAACAAACGAGTGGAAGTCATCTGGCGCACCTCCTTCCGGTTTCGCCGGACCGCGTGCCGGTCCGACGCGAAGAAGCTAGCGCGCGAA
>JBIOHU010000041.1:0-15720 GCA_044449225.1 Gemmatimonadales bacterium
GATGTACGTGTACACGGTACCGAGGGGGTGGGTCAGGTGATGGAAGCGGGGCGACGCCAGGTCGTCAGCATCTTCCGAGGGCCGACTCGTTGATGATATAGCCCCCGGAACGGCTCCCGGCCAGCGATGCCGACCCCCTAGTAGATCGCCGCTGCATCCACCATGAACACGATGACCGCATTGCCGGGTATCAGCACGAACCCATTCGCATCTGAGGCGCCGGTCAACCCGTACGCGAGGTCGGGGGGAATGAGGATCTGCCGCCGTCCCCCCACCTTCATCCCCGTGACACCCTCCTGGAAGGCCAGCAGGAGGTTCTGCGTGCCGACCCGGAACCGCAGGGGCGCGTTCGGAGCGCCCACCGTCAGGGAGTCGAACGGCGTACCGTCGAAGACGTTGCCGACGTAGTACACACCGACGGAATCGCCTTGGGCGATCGCGTTGCCCGTCCCGACGGTGACGTCACGGTAGTAAACACCGTCGGGCAGCTTGGTCGAGTTGGCGAGATCCACGCCGAGATCGGGCGAGTAGGTCGTGCCTTCGACCGTGGCGTACGCGGTGGGCTCGGTGGATCCCAGGCATCCGGCGAGCGCGAGTGGCACGACGGCCACGAGAAGTCGTGAGAGGCGCATTGGTCGCGTGAAAAGGTTGATGATCAAAAGCTGGATTAGATGCGTAACCCGTGCCGCCGGATGCGAGTCACCCTGCCCCGCCCTGCTCCCGGTCGCGCCGCACTGGAACCCGTTTTCCCTTGATCGTCGCGCCGCGCAGCGTGTCGATGATCCCATCGGCAATCTCGTCCGGTACCTCGACGAGAGAAAATCGTTCGGTGATCTGGATCGCACCGATGGCGCGCGGATCGACCCCTGCCTCGTTGACGATCGCGCCGACGAGATCGGCTGGCCGGATCTTGGCCTGCCGGCCGGCGCCGATGTACAGCCGCGCGACGTCCCATTCCGGCGTGATCCGCTCGCGCCGTGCGCCCTTGCCAGTCTTCGCGCCCGCCTTGGCTGCTTCGTGGCGATTCGAACCCGCCTTCGCCGTCGGCGCTCGCTCGCGATCGCTGCGCGCCGGCCGATCCGTGCGGATGGTGACGACCGGAATCTCCTCGTCCTCGCCGCCATTCTCCTTCGCGTCGGCCTGCTTCACCGCCGCCGCCGCGACGTCCATGATGTCGAACTCCTGCGCCAGCGAATCGACGAGCACGCGGTAGCCATCGAGGCCGCCGCCGAGAATCGTCTCGCGCAGTGATGCCCGCGTCATCTCCAGCCGCCGCGCCCGAAGGTCCGCCACCGTCGGTACGACGGCGATCTCGATTTTCTGCTTGGTCTGGTACTCGATGTTGCGCAGCAACCGGTGCTCGCGCGGCTCGGCGAGGGTGATCGCCACCCCCTCCCGCCCCGCGCGGCCGGTGCGGCCGATGCGATGCACGTACCCCTCGGCGGCGCTCGGCACGTCGTAGTTCACCACGTGCGAGACGTGCTGCACGTCCAGCCCGCGCGCCGCCACGTCCGTCGCGATCAGCAGATCGGCGGTGTTGGCGCGGAACTTCTTCATCACCCGATCGCGCTGCTCCTGCGACAGGCCGCCGTGGAGCGCCTCGGCGCGATAGCCGCGCGCGTTGAGGGTCTCCGTCAGCTCGTCCACCTCGGTGCGCGTGCGGCAGAAGACGATCGCCGACGTCGGATTTTCGACGTCGAGCACCCGACCGAGCGTCGCCATCTTGTGCGCGCGGGAGACGATGTACGCGACCTGCCGCACGCGCGGCGCAGCGCCCGCGGCGACGGTCTCGCGATCGATTCGCACCCGCACTGGGTTCTTCAGGTGCTTGTTCGCGATCTCGGCGATTCGCGGCGGCAGCGTGGCCGAGAAGAGAGCCGTCTGCCGTTCGGCGGGCGTGGCGTCGAGAATCGCCTCGAGATCCTCCGCGAACCCCATGTCCAGCATCTCGTCGGCCTCGTCGAGGATGACCATCTTCACCCCCTCCAGCCGCATCGTCTTGCGCCGGATGTGGTCGAGAGCGCGGCCAGGCGTGGCGACGACGACGTCCACGCCACGCTTGAGGGCGCGGATCTGGGTTTCCATGCTCGCACCGCCGTACACCGGCAGCGCGCAGACGCCCATCGCCTTGCCGTAGCGGTTCACCGCTTCGGCCACCTGCATCGCCAGCTCGCGCGTCGGAGTCAAGATCAGCGCGACGGTCCGTTCGCGAGCCGGCGCGTCCGGCGTGAGGATGTGGAGTAGCGGCAGCGCGAACGCCGCCGTCTTTCCAGTTCCGGTCGCCGCCTGGCCCAGGACGTCGCGTCCGGCGAGCAACGGCGGGATCGCCTCGCGCTGGACCGGGGTCGGCTCCTCGTACCCGAGCAGGGCGAGCGCGTCCAGAAGGCGGGGATCGAGCCCGAGGCCGGCGAATCCCGCGGCCGGGGCGGAGCTGTCGCTACTCGTGGAGCTGGGTGTCATCCCTTCAAGATACACCATGTCGCGTCCTTCGAGCTCTCCACGGACGCCTGCGGGGACCGGCACCTCGCGAGCGCGGTATCTTGCGATGCGTGACCCCGACCCGCGACGACCTGTCATTCGAGATTCGTTCCTCCCCGATGCAGGGACTCGGCGCCTTCGCCACGCGCCCCATTCCGGCCGACACCCGGTTGATCGAGTACGCCGGCGAGCGTCTCACACCTGCGGAGGCGGATGCACGTTATCCCGCCGTCGATGGTGAGCGGCATCACACCTTTCTCTTCGCGATCGACGACGACGTCGTGATCGACGCCGCGGTCGAGGGCAACGAGGCGCGATTCATCAATCACTGCTGCGATCCCAACTGCGACGCGATCATCGAGGATGGCCGAATCTGGATCGAGACGATCCGCGACGTACGACCGGGCGAGGAGTTGGGATACGACTACGCCTACATCCTCGAGGAGCGCCACTCCCCCGCCGCCAAGCGGCGCTTTCCCTGTCACTGCGGCGCGGCGCGTTGCCGGGGGACGATCCTCGCCAAGAAGCGGTAGCCGGCGTCCCGTGAGCCTTGGTGCGCGCCCGTCAGGGCGTATAGTTGTCGGCGAACTTCTTCGCGAAGTAGATGCCGAACCCCGTGCCCACCATGGAGACCATGAAGGCGGTCATGATCCCCACCTTTGCGCCGATCCACCATCCGATCGCGCTGCCCGCCGTCGCGCCGATGAAGTTCGCCACCTTGTTCATGACGCACCCCCCTCGCGCCGCGCCGCGGCGAGCTCCGCCTTCTCGCGGAAGCTGAGCTCGCGGCCGCACTGGACGCAGACAAAGACGCCTGTCGCCGCACCGAGATCATACAGCTTGGCGAGCTGGGGATGCTCGCAGGGCGCATCGCCCCACCTCTCCCGCAGCTCCTCTGCACGTTTCCGTTTCATACGCTCCCCTCACGATCTCTGGAATGGGTCCTGGCCGTGCGCCTGGCGCCGCAGCGTCGGCTTCGAGTCATTGACTGGTTGGACCCCACGCGCGATACGCAAGACGGGCGTGAATGGGCGCAACCGGGTATATTACGGTTCACTCGTGAGGAGCTCCGATGATTCGAGGGTTCGAGTTCGAAGAGGACGGACGCAAGTTCGTCTGCAAGGTGGAGGCGCGGCGCACTACCCCTGACGACGCCTGGTGGTGGTTCGACGTCTCCGGCGATCGACAGCGCTACGCACCCTTCCAGGCTGCCACGGCAGACACCCAGAAGTTGGTGAAGTCCAAGATCGTCGCCTTCTATGCGAACCTGCTCGAGGCGCGCGCGCGCCCGGTCGAGCCCCGCAGCCACTGGGGCCGGCGCCCCAAGGCTGCAACCTGATTCCAGGCTCGCTGGCGCGCCAAACGGCGCGCCAGCGAGCGCCAGCCAGTAGCGACCGAGCTGACCTCGGTGGTGCATCGCCGCCGCCCTGTTCTTCACGGATCGCCAGGCCTCGGTCGGTTGCGAGTCGGCCAGCTCGAACACGACGCCCGTCGCGCCGTACACCTCGAACACGAAACGGCCCTTCGCCACGTACCAGGCGAGCATCCACGCCAGCTCCTCGTCCGTCTCACCGCGCCTCGCGCGAGCATCGAGTCGGGCGACCACCGAGCGCGGCGTGGCGTCGGGAAGAGACGCGATCCCGGTGTCCGCCGGCGGTGCCATCGATCCGTGCCAGACGAGGAACAGAGCTCGCTTCAGCGCCTCCGCCCCCGCGGTTTCGTCGTCGAACAGCTCGGCATAGCCGTGAATGATCGCCGGGTATTCTCCGTAGAGGCCGGAGCGCTCGATCTGACGGTCGCGCTCCTCGACGGTGCCGCTCGCGCCGCGCAGGCTCGCCAGCACCGCCTCCTCCCACCCGGCTAGCGACGACAGGCTCAGCACGCGACGTTAATCGCGACGCGACGCGACGACGTGCAGCATCGTTCCCCACGGATCGGCGGCCGTCCAGCCCTCCCCGTCGTCCGAGTTCGCGACGGCAACGCCCGCCGATTCCACGCTTCTCCGTACCTCCCCCAGGTCGGCGATCTCGGGCACAACAAGCTGCCATGCCATCAGCCGAACTTCGTCCTCGCGAGCCGGCACCGCCGCCGGACCGGCCCAGGTGTTCAGGCCGAGGTGATGGTGATAACCTCCCGCCGCCAAAAACAGCGCGCCGGTATAGCTCCATACCATCGTGTCGAGCCCGAGCGCCGCGTGATAGAACGCCGCCGCCCGATCGAGATCGCCCACGTGCAGATGTACGTGTCCCATCGTGGTGCCGGCAGGCATACCGGTCCATGGTTCGCCGCTGGCCTCACGAATCAGGGCGGCAAGGTCGAGCGGTAAGGTGGACATCCGGAGCTCGCCCTTGTCCGCCCGCCAGTCGCTGCGCGGCCGGTCGGCGTAGACCTCGATGCCGAGGCCGTCCGGATCGCGCAGGTACAGCGCCTCGCTGACGAGGTGATCCGACGCGCCAGCCCGCTCGCCGAGCTCAGCGAGATGCGCCACGAAACGGCCGAGCGAGGCCCGGTCGGGAAGAAGGATGGCGAAGTGATAGAGTCCGATCCGCCCATGAGGCGGCACCTGCGCCGCACCGGGGCGCTCGTGCAGTCGCAGCAGCGCGGAACCCGCTCCGGCGGCGCCCAGAATGGCGTCGTGCTCGGTCCGGCCGATGACCCGAAAGCCGAGCACCCGCTGGTAGTACGCGAGCGACCGCTCGAGGTCGGAGACCTGAAGCTGCACCGCGCCGACGCGAGTCGCCGCCGGCAGTCGGTATCCTGGCGGCGCGACCCCGAGGAGCGGTTCGCGTCCGGAGGAATCCACGATCGGAGTGCTTGTCGTCATATGGGTTTCCGGATACTGAGCGCGTCAGCGCGCCAGGTAGGTCGCGTCCCGGCGGGACGCGAGGATGCCGTCCACCGACAGCGCACCGGGCCCCCCGATCACGAGCGTGGCGCTGGCGGTCAACAGCATCAGGACGAATTCGTACCCGGTGGGAAGAAAGAAGCCCGCCGCGCCGTGGACCAGCAGAATCGCGCCGAGCATGTCGCAGGCGAGGCCGAGCGCGGCGAGGCGCGTCAGCAGGCCAATGATGAGCGCGATACCCGCGATCAGCTCGAGCATCCCGATGAACGGTGCCGTCACGGCGGGCATCGGCACGCCCATCTTCGCGAAACCCGCCGTGACGCCGGCGAAACCGTACACGAACACCTTCTGCGCTCCGTGTGCGGTGAAGACGATGCCCGTGATGATGCGCAGAAGCGCCATGGCGAACCGTTGCTGGGGTACGGTGGCGATCAGAGGCGCTGGGCGCGACATCGTTGGACTCCGAGCGGGTGGTCGAGAGACGTGAGAGCGGGAGCGCGATTACTCTGGTGAGGCAGGTCCGGGGTCGGGCTGGTCGCTTCCCGGGTTGCAGCATCCGTCGCGGACGCGGCCGAGCAGCTCGATCAGCGTGCGGAGCTGTGCTTCGCCGAGATGGCCGAGCTGCTCTGCGTGCATCGTCGCTACCGGCTCGTCGAGCCGGCGCAAGAGCAGGAGCCCGTCGCGAGTGATGCGCGTCGTCACGAGGCGGCGGTCCACGTCGCTCCGCTCGCGCTCGACGAGACGCGCCTCCTCCAGCCGGTCGAGCAACCGGGTGACGTCCGGCACCTGCGACACGAGTCGGTCGCGGATCTCGTTTCGGCAGAGGCCCGATGCGCCGGCGCCGCGAAGGATGCGGAGCACGTTGTATTGCGTCGGCGTGATGTCGCGCGACTTCAACGACTCGGCGAAGCGGTGTCCGAGCACGGCGGCAGTCCGCTCGATGCTCAGCATCGCTTCCTGCTCCAGGCTCGTGAACGGCCTGCCCTGCCTGATCTCGTCACGGAGCGACGCCATGGCCGATTTTACGTGTTATCACACACGTTGTCAAGTCGGGCGCTCGCCGCGGTCGCACTTCAGGCACTCCAGCTCGACGCCGAGAAAGCGCTCGCGCCCTTCCGGCGTGACCACCCAGCTCCGCACCTGCCAGGGCGGATCGTGGCGTACGTGCTGACCATGGCCACAGGCGAGCTCGGCGACCCAGTCCCCCTCCTCGTCGAGGTGGTAGCCGACGATCGGCTGCCTCACGCGATCACGGTCCACGCCTCACGCACGGCTGAGGCGAGAGCCTCCGCCGGCGGCGAGGGATCCTCGATCAGGCCGCTCAGTCGGGTGAGCGCTGAACGCTGACCGGGAGTGAGAGATTGTTGGGGACAATCCAGCTCCAGGCGCAGCGCATCGGCGCAGTCGCCACGCAACCGCTCAGTAGTGGGCGCCACGAGGTCGGCCGTCGCCAGCGCGGAGAGGGTGTGGAGACTCGTCCTCAATCGATCGATCACGCTCCCTTCCTGGCCGTGATGCTCTGAAAATTACCGGTCGCCGAGGGACCGCGCATTCGGCGTCCGTTCGGTCTGCTCGTTGCCGCCGAGCCTGTCTCGCGTCCTTCGGCTATCGCGCCACCGCACCACGCGGAGAACACGGACCGCCTGCCGGAGGTCGACTCGTGCCCCAATCCAGCGAAGCAGAATACGTCGGCTCCGCTCAGGCAGCGGGGCTCCGCTATGTGACGGACGAGATGCCCGGAATTCGCCGCCGGCGTCACGGCCGCGGATACTCATATTCAGCTCCCGACGGGCAAGTCATTCGCGACCGCGAATCGCTCCGGCGCTTCCGATCGCTGGTCATTCCTCCAGCCTGGACCGACGTCTGGATCTGCCCCGATCCGACCGGCCACCTGCAGGTCACGGCGCGGGACGCGCGTGGACGCAAGCAGTACCGCTACCATCCGGGCTTTCGCAAGCAGCGGGATGGAATCAAGTTCGACCGCATGATCGCTTTCAGCGATGTGCTTCTGTCGATCCGCGAGCGAGTCGAGCATGACATCGCCCTCCCCGGGCTCTCCCGCGCGAAAGTGATGGCGACCGTCGTCTGGCTCCTCGAGCGCACCCTCATCCGCATCGGTTCCAACGAATATGCGAAGGCGAACAAGTCGTTCGGCCTCACCACCCTCCGCCGGCGGCACGTGCAAGTGGTCGGCTCCAGGCTGCGCTTCGACTTTCGCGGCAAGAGCGGCGTCGTCCACTCGGTGGCGGTGACCGATCGCCGCATCGCGCGAATCGTGCAGCGATGCCAGGACCTTCCCGGTCAGGAGCTGTTCCAGTACGTCGACGACACCGGCGCGCGCCAGACCGTGCAGGCGGAGGACGTCAACGCGTATCTCCAGGAGATCGCCGGCCGCGACGTGACGGCGAAGGACTTCCGAACCTGGGCCGGCACGATGCTCACTGCGGAGTCGCTCCGCGAAAAGGGTCCCGCCCCGTCGAGGCGACAGGCGGAGCGAAACGTCGTCGAGGCGATCGACCGAACCGCCTCTCGACTGGGGAACACGCGCAGCGTCTGCCGCAAGTACTACATCCATCCGGCGCTCATCGAGGCATATCTGGACGGCTGCGTGCTTCCGCCCCTGCCGAAAAGCGAGTGGCAGGACCGGAACCGCGTCGCCCCGCCGCTTCGCCAGCACGAGTCGGAGGTGCTC
This sequence comes from Gemmatimonadales bacterium, assembly GCA_044449225.1. Taxonomy (GTDB): domain Bacteria; phylum Gemmatimonadota; class Gemmatimonadetes; order Gemmatimonadales; family Gemmatimonadaceae; genus AG11. The sequence goes on from JBIOHU010000041.1 coordinate 8,016, forward strand.
GGGTTCCTGAAGCGCCGGCTCGACCGGCAAGTGGAGACCGGCGCGGCGTTGAACGTCGCTTGACTCAGACCGCCCGGAGCTGGACCTCGATCCACGCCGCGAACGACTTCATGAACGCGGCGAGAAACTCGCGGGTGCCATCGTTGGTGATCTCGCCTCGCTCGTTCATCAGTTTGGCGACGCCACCGACGTATGCCTCCGGCTGCTGCATCGTCGGCATGTCGAGGAAGACGAGCGACTGTCGCAGGTGATGGTTCGCGCCGAACGCGCCGATCGCACCCGGTGACACGCTGAGGACGGCGGCCGGCTTGCCTTGCCACGCGCTCTGGCCATGTGGTCGGGAGGCGACGTCGATCGCGTTCTTGAGCACCCCGGGCACGGAGCGATTGTACTCCGGCGTCGCGAACAGCACGGCGTCGGCGGCGCGTACCCGCTCGCGCAGCCCGCTCCATTCGGGCGGCGGATTCCCGCTGTCGAGGTCCTGATTGTAGAGCGCGAGCTGGCCGATCTCGACGATCGAGAGCTTCAGCTCCGGCGGGGCGAGCGTGCCGAGGGCGATCGCCACCCGGCGTGTGAATGACTCGCGGCGCAGGCTGCCGACGAATACGGCGACGTCACGGGGGATGGGCATCCGATGATGGGTTGGGGGCGATCCCGGTGATCAGGGTACCGCGTCGAGGACACGCCGTTTGCCGAGCGGATCGATGTCGAACGCTTCGACCTGGCCGCGCTGCACCTCGGCGCCGCGGAGCGTCGCGAGAGACGTGTAGTAGGCGAGATAGTCGAACGACGACACGCCGCCGCGCACGAACTCGTAGTTGCTGACGAGCGCCCGCCAGCCATCCATCTGCCCGGACACGTCCACGTAGAGATACGGCTTGAACTGCTCGGCATCCTCCCAGTTCTCGGCATACCAGAGCCGCACGCCGCGGTGCGGTGGGCTCGCCAGTTTCACTCCCTCCAGCGCCGCGAGCAGCACGGCGTCCTCGACCACCGCGTGGGTGGTGGAGTGATCGCGGTGCAGGCTCTCCCGCCAGTGGGTGATCACCAGCGTCGGCTTCACCTCGCGGATGACTTCGGCCACGTACCGGCGCACCTCCTCGGTGTTCGGCAGTTCGCCGTCCTTGTAGGGACCGAAGATGACCTGTGCTCCGAGCATCGCGGCGGCGGCCTGTGCCTCGCGCCGCTTCTGCGCGCCATAGACCTCGGGGGAGAGCTTGGGATTGCCACCCTCGCCGAGGGTGAGGTGCAGGAGCACGATCCGGTCGCCGAGCGCGTGCTGCTTCAGCAGGAGCGCCCCGGCGGTGAGCTCCATGTCCCCGGCGTGGGCGCCGATGGCGAGGATGGTGCGCGGCGCCCGAGCCGCCGTCGCCGCGCCTGGCCCCTGGGCGAACGCCACCGCCGCGATCGGCATCAGCAGAGCGGCGCTGGCGGCGACGCGCCGCCTCATCGGAACGCCACGGTGACCGTCTGAACTCGCGAACCGTGGCGGGACAGCAGATAGTTGATGAAATCACCGACGATGGGACTCGGCTTGCGCGATCCGCGCGTGATCACGCGCGCGCTCAACACGGCGGATTGAGTATCCCATTCGATGTTGAGCGCGCCACGCCTCGTATCGGTGGCGTGAAGCTTCATCCATCCGGGGGCGCGGCCGGCTTGCATCTGACGCGTCACCTGCAATCGATGCTGCGCGAGGCGCGCGTCCGACCCGATCGCCTCCCGCAGACTCTTGCCCTTCGTGCAGAGCGCCTGAACGAGTATCTGCATCTTCGTCATCCCTCGTCGGACTGGCCGAGCGTGTAATCGAAGCTGTAGGAGTGCCGGACCTCGGCGACCACAATCGTCATGGTGCCCGGTTCACGCGATCGATTTCAGTACGCTTCGGGTCGGCGAAGGATTCGGGAGGCGTCGCCGACAACGCCTCGGGTGCGTCGCGCTCCGACAACCCCGGCCGCGGACGGCTCGTCAGCCACAGCACCCAGAGCACGAGAGGCGGAACGGCGATCCAGAGCAGCGCTGTGGTGAGCGAAGTGCTGCCGGTCCAGACTGCCGCCGCGCCCTTGGCGGTGTTGGTCACGCTCGCCTGCAGAACGCCGTTGCCGAAACTGGCCGACACGTTGCCGTGGCCGGTGCCCGGCCTGGTGACCCGCCAGGCGGCGAGGAGGCCGGGTCCGAGAGCCAATACGCCGAGCACGACCCAATAGGCGCACCAGGACCACAGGAGCTCCGTCGCGCGCCATCGCCTCGATCCGAACACGGCTTCCTCCGGGAGAACTGACCTGTGATTCGGTGGTCCCCGTCCAATCAACGTCGCCATCCCGACGGATGCCAACTCCGGCGATGCATGCCGGTCATCCTCCGTCAAGCCAGATCATCGTCATCCGGCCCGTGCAGTCGAAGCCGACGAGACCGCCGTCGTGCAGCGACAGGGAATCGCGATCCTCGGTACGCACCTCGAACCCCTCACGCAGCCGGCTGAATCGCGACAGTCGCTGCGCGCGAGCGCGGAGGCGCGTGATCGTGTCGCGCGCCGCGGCGACGGCGCGAGATCGCTCGCCCCGGCTCGGAGCGCACGACCGGCCGCCGCGCGCCATCCGCGCTCTCGCCGCCGGTCCGCACGCGCGGACGCTGGCGATGGCGCAGAGGAGCAGGACGACCATCGCGATTCGCGCCAGCAGCCGACGGGACGGGGAGTGGTCAGTCATCTCCGAGTCGCTTCGCGAGAAAATACTGCCGATGATCCGGCGGATATCCCTCCAGCGTTCCGAACAGCTCGTATCCCAGCTTCTCGTAGAACGGGCGTGCCTGATACTCGAACGTGTCGAGAAAGACACCGAGACAGCCGCGCGTGCGTCCGTGCGCCTCGGCTCCGTGCATCAACGCCGATCCGAGCCCCTCGCCGCGATGATTCTCCGCCACCCACAGCTTCGCCACGTAAAGCCACCGCCATCGGATGTGGCCGAGCAGTCCGCCGACGACGCTCCCAGTCGCGTCGCGCGCCAGGAGATGGACGAGCTCCTCGGCCGGCTCGCCGATCCGCTCCACGTTGAACGCGCGAAGACCCGAAGTCACGACGGCGAGATCTGCCGGAGACGCATCGGGCTCCAGCGCGACGATTACACGCCGCGCCGCTCGCACTTCCTCGCCTGACTGGCTCATGTCGCGCCGTCGCGGCTGTCTCTCACGGCCCATGCGTCCGCCGCCCTACCTGTCCAGGCCGGCGGCTATGGCGCGCTTCAGCAGCGCGATCTGCCCGCCATGATAGGTGCCGTGCTCGATCGCGCCCTGAATCGTCGCCCACGCGGAGAGCGGATGATCGCCAGCGGGAACGATGGCGCGCAACGCGCCGGCATCGAGCCTCGCCGCCACATCGGAGAGATGCAAGTAGCCCTGCTCGAGCCGCGCCCGCGCCGCCCCCCAGGCGCCTGCGGACGGGGAGGGCGGCGCCGGCCAGTCCTGCTCGGGGGTAACACGCTCGAGGCCTTCCCTCTGTACTCGCGCGCCCACGACGTCCGCCCACACGGTGACATGCAGCACGATCTCCCAGATCGAATGAGCCCCGGGAATCGGGCGCGCGCTGGCGTCGCGTGCCGATACGTCGCGCAGTAGATCCCCAAGCGAGGGCCCATGCCACATCGGCCCGTCGACGGTCTCTCTGATGTGCGCGGCCAGCTCGTGGCTCGATTCCATTGCGCATCTCCGGAGAAATGGTGAACGCACGCCCTCGTCGAGCGGCGACACCCGCTCCCTTCAATATGAGCCCGTCGCCGGCCTCAGACGACCATCGCCCGCGCCACCCGCGCCGTCGTGATGGCCTGTCCGATGTGTCGCTGAGTGTGCTCGGCGGCGTGAAAGAGCAATCCGAGCGTCGTCGAAGGAAGCTTCGCGCGGCCGACCTCGCGCGCCTCCAGCAGCTCCTTCCCCGTCGTCGCGCGAAGCTGCGTCAACGCTCGCTCCACGGCGTCGTCGAGCTCCGATATGAGCTCGGAGGCCGTCACGACCTCGTCGTTTGACCTCGGCTCGGCGGCGAGTCGGGCGAGCTGCTCCCCGGACAGCGACTCGCCCCGTGCATAGGTAAAGAGCCGGTCGAGGCTGCCGGCCGCGTGGCGAATGTGATACGCCACCGCGGCGGCGCCTTCCGGTCGGGCGCGCAGCTGGGCCGGCGAGAGATCGGCCAGCCCGTAGCGGACCTCCTCGCCACCCTGCAGCAGACTGTGAGCGACTGGCTGAAGGAGTGGCTCGATCCGCGGCACCGCTCCGCGCAACCACACTTCCGGCGCCGTCGGCCGCGTCACGGCTCCTCCGAGCGGAGCACGACTTCCCGCTCGACCTCCAGCTCCGGAGCCGGCGACGGCGCCGCGCCTGGTCCCTGCAATCGCTCGACCGCGATGTACGTCACGGTGTCCCACGCATTGTGAATGCCGATGAAGAGGAGCAGCAGTGCCGACGCCCCGATGATGAAGAGCGAAGCGAGCGATCCACGTGCGAGCGCGATGCCGGCCACGAGAAGCGTCGCATACGCCAGGAGCGGGAAGACCGCGTGGAAGAGCCAGTCCTCCAGCACCGTGCGATAGCCGGTCTGTCGACGCGCGCGTCGGATGATGAGGCCCGTATATCCCAACCCCACGAGCGCGGCGGCGCCAAGCAGATAGCCGGGAGTCGAGAGGGCATGCCATGGCGCGCTCAGAATAGCCGACAGGAGCAGCACGGCGCCGAAGTGCACGATGGTCGGCGTCGCAAAGGCATCGATCTCGTCGGTACTGCTCCGTGTGTGCGCCTCGGCGACGAGCGCGATCACGACGAATTGCAGTCCGGTCAACGCCGCCGCCGACGAGCCGATGATGACGTAGAAGCTCTCCCAGGCGGAGAGCGGCGAGCTCACGATTTCCTGCATGATCGCTCCTCCGCGAACGGATCCTTTACGCCGGGATGCCGCGTCGTCGGCCTCACGACTCGCTCGGGCGCACTTCGTAATGTGCCGATCGATCGTCGAAACGCGATAGAAGCCGCCGCGCACGCGGCGGCACGACGGCGACGGAGTAATCCTCGCCGGCAAAGGTCCGCACCGCCTCGAGGTCGTCGAACCACATGATCGTGACGAACTCGACCTCCTCATCCGCGTGGCGCCGCAGGAGCTGAATGTCGCGAAAGCCGGCGATCGCGCGCCCGCGGATGCCGACGAAAACCTCGTGCCGCAGAAGCTCCTCGTAGGCGTCGGCGTTCGTGCGGCTCGTCCAGCCATGCCAGATACGGCAGATCATCCTGTCTCGCCCTCGCGCCGCGCGGAGGGCGCGCCCACGTACCGCCGCAGCAGCTGCTCCCCCGCCGGCACGAACGCCGAGGCGGGAGGGAGCGAGCCGTCGAGGCCGGTCGTGGAGCTGCGAAGCAATTCGGCCAGCTCCTGCGCCGCACGACGCGGGTCGTGGTGACCGGTGACGCACGACGCCACGACATGGCGGGCGAGCGCGGCGACCTCGGCGGACGATTCGCCGCCGGCCGATCGCCAGCCGATCGTGTCGAGCGCGCGCGCGAGCCTGTCCTCGACCACGCCATCCTGCCCGCGCTGCTCCGTCTCTCGATCGGCGGTGAACCGCTCGCGGAGCGAGGGGAGATCGACCAGCTCGTTCGCTGCCATGCGTAAGGATGAACTGAACGGCGGGCGGAGGCAACTGACCTGCGGCGAAGTGAGAGGTGATCCGTCACCTGCTATTATTCGTTGTCCACCACCGCCGCCGAGGAGAGCGATCGATGATGCGAACGTCGACCGGGGAATCCGCAGTTCCGCCGGCCCGCCGCCCGGCCGGTCGCGGGCCGCGCGAATGGGCTCGGGCATTCACCGGCTTCTACCCGCCGCTGGCCGAGGACCTCGTCGCGCTCGACCCGGTGTCGCGCTTTCTGTACTCGGCGCGCAGCGTCATTCTCGTCATCTCCTTCCAGGCCGCGCTCATTGCTGGACTGCTGGCCCCGACCGATCGGCGCTTCGAGCTCCTGCCACTCATTCTGCTCGTGGTCTCCTACGTCGTGCTGCACGCGATCAGCAATTTGTCCAACGACTACTTCGGCGCGCGGCGCGGCCACGACACCGATGACTCGCCCCGCCGACGCTACACGGTTCATCCCCTGCTGAGCGGCGCAGTGAGCGCACGACTGCTCGTCGGCGGACTCGGCGTGCTGTCGGTGGTCGCGGCGGCGATCGGGATCTACTTCATCTCCCTGCGGGGCTTGCCGGCCGTCATGCTCGTCCTCGCCGGCGCGTTGCTCCTCTGGGCCTACGACGCCGCACCGCGCGCCCTCAAGGAGCTGGGACTGGGCGAGGTCGCAGCCTTCGTCGTCTGGGGGCCGCTGATGATCGCCGGCGGCTATTACGTGCTGGCGGGCCGCTTCTCGTCCGCTGCCCTGCTGGCGTCGGTCCCGTACGGGCTCGGCGTCATGTCGATCCTCGTCGGCAAGCACATCGATCAGCGCCAGTTCGACGCCGGCAAGCACCAGCGCACGCTTCCCGTCGTGCTTGGCGAGCGCCGCGCACGAGGGCTGAACCGCGCCGCAGTGATCGGGATGTACGTGGTCGTCCTCCTCGGCGTCGCCACCGGGGCGCTGAGCCCCTTTGCCCTCGTCGTCGTGCTCGCCGCGCCGCGCGCGCTGCGAGCGCTGCGTGTCATGTCCGCACCGGCGCCCGCAGAGCCGCCGGCTGGCTACGTCGGCTGGCCCCTCTGGTACCACCGCGTCTGCCTGATCCACAACCGTGCCTTCGGCTGGCTGTTCGTGCTCGGGCTGGCGCTCGGCGCCCTCCTACCCGGCGCGCGCATGCCGTGAGCGCATGACGGCGCGCACGACCGAAGACGACGACTGGGGCGGCAGGATTCGAACCTGCAACTTCCCGGGTAACAGCCGGGCGGTCTGCCAGTTGACCTACACCCCAATTGAGCGGTGAGCTCCGAGCGTGATCTGAGCTCTCCGTCACGAAAAAACCCGCCGGACCGGAGTCTGGCGGGCGAAGCAGCGCGGTGATCGAGCGGGCGCGTGCGAGCTAGCCAGAGCTCCGGGTGGAGAGCCGATTGCGATTGTTCGCTTGCGCGTTGACGATGGATAGCCGCATGACGACACAGTACGTCGCATTCTCCTCGTCGTCAAGAAGATCGTGGCGGTCGCGACGCGAGCGTCTAGATTGCTCCTCCCGCTGCGTCACTCGGTTCGACGCCGCCTCCACGACCGTGCAGCCACTTCATCGCTCGATGCCAGACTCCGACGACGTCGCCCGCAAGTATCGCGTACGTCCCGCAACCGCCGACGACGCGCCGGCCATCGTCGCCCTCATCGACCTCAACGTGCCGAGCGGAGAACTCCTGCCCCGCAGCGAGGAGTTCGTGCGCACCCACCTCGACCACTTCATCGTCGCCAACGAGCTCGGGCGGATCATCGGCTGCGTGCATCTGGACGAGTACGCGCCGAGCCTGGCCGAAGTTCGCTCGCTCGCCGTCGCGCCCGGCGCGCAGGGGCTCGGAGTGGGAGCCGCACTCGTCGCCGCTCTGGAGCGGCTGGCGCGGATCCGCGGCTACGTCACGGTCTTCGCGGTGAGCAACAGCGGCGAGTTCTTCCGCCGCCGCGGCTACGAGGAGCGTCACATCCCCGAGCTCGACCGCGAACGCTCGAGCGTCAGCCGGTACAAGGGGGTCCATGCCAAGGATATACCTCGGTCGACTGA
>JBIOHU010000042.1:0-15363 GCA_044449225.1 Gemmatimonadales bacterium
ACGTGAGACGTAACGAATTCGTAAGGGCACACCGGAACCGCCCGGTGTGCCCTTCGTCGTTGCGGTCCCCACCTACCCACCTACGCACCTACCCACCTACGGCGCGCCCCGCGCCATCAGATCCCCCATCCCGCCCGATACTCCCGCGTCAGATACGCATTCGCCTCCGGGAGGTTCGTCACGGCCATGCGTTCGCCGTCGTAGTCGATGCGGCGTCCCTGGCCGGCGCGCAGGGCGACGATGCCGAGCAGCATCGTCTCGGTCAGTCGCGCGGCATACTCGAACGGGGAGCTCGCCTGCGCTTCGCCCTTGCAGGCCTGGGCCCAGTTCACCTCGTGCGGCACCGTGATGCGCGGGTAAGTGACCGGCACCGACGCGGCGATCCGCGCCACCGCGTCGGGATAGACGAGCGGATTCTCTCCGTACGTCTGGTAGGTGAGATAGCCGCGCTCGCCGACGAAGATCCCGCCGCCGCCGTCGCCCTTCGGAAGCGGGATGTCGCCGAGCAGGTTCGGCATCAGGCCGCCGTCGTACCAGGTGAGGGTGACCGGCGGCTGGGTGCCGCGCGCCGCGAACTCGTAGCGAGTCGTCATGGCGAGCGGATACGATCCGGGAGTGCTCGTCGTGCCGCCCCATGGGGTGGACGACGAGACGATGCTCGTCGGATACGTGAGGCCAAGGGCCCAGAAGGGCTGATCGATCAGATGCGCGCCCATGTCGCCGATCGCGCTCACGCCGAAGTCGGGCCAGCCGCGCCAACTGAACGGATGGTACACGGGGTGATAGGGCACGTCGGCGGCGGGGCCGAGAAAGAGATCCCAGTGCAGACCCGCCGGCGGCGTGTGCGGATTCTCGGCCATCGCGCGCAGGATGGCGTTGTCGACCGTGCGCATGCTCCAGCGCGGAGGCACTGCCGGCATCGCGGCGTTCGCGACGCTCGCAGCCGGCGCGGCGAAAGGCGCGACCGGCGGAGCCGCGGGGCGGGGAATGCCCTGGGCCCAGTAGCGCTGCGGGCGATCGGTCCAGACGTGGACCTCGCGTACCGGCCCAATCACGCCGGCGGCGATGAGCTCGTTGATGCGCCGCGTTCCGTCGAGCGAGTGCCCCTGGTTGCCCATCTGGGTCACCACGCCGGTCTCGCGCGCCGTGCGTGCCAGCAGCCGCGCCTCGTGCACGGAGAAGGTGAGAGGCTTCTGGACGTAGACGTGCTTTCCCGCCTTCATCGCCGCGTAGGCGATGACTGCGTGCAGGTGGTCGGGGGTGGCGACGACGACGGCGTCGATGTCCTTCTGCTGCTCGAGCATGACGCGGAAGTCATCGTACTTCTTGGCCTTCACGTAGGCGTCCTGAAGCCTCAGCGACCGGGCGGATGACGTCGTCGCTCCCTCCGGCGGACGAAGCTCGCCGGCGAGTTGGCGCTCGACGTACGGAAAGTCCACGTCGCAGACGGCGACGATGTTCTCGCCGGCGTTCGCCAGTGTCGACATGTTGTTCATCCCCATCCCGCCGATTCCGACGCACGCGATGTTCAGCGTCCGGCTCGGCGGCCGGTGGCCGACGCCGCCGAGGACATGGCGCGGCACGATCAGCGGCGCGATGGCGAGCGCGGCCGCGGCGCCAGCGCCGTCCAGCACGAAGGTGCGTCGGGAAATGGGGGACTCATCGGCAGCCATGACATCTCCTGATTGAGGTCGGGGGAAAGTGCGGCCGAGCGCCGCCTTCGGCCAGTTCGCCGTCGCCGGACCCAGGGCGAGAATCCCGAATGACGGACGCGGCTGGCGCAGGTCGTGCGTTTGGAGGCGTCGATCGCGCCGATGCGGGCTCGCCCGCGGACGCCACCACCGCATCCCGAGACTTCCCATGACACTCACCCACCGACACCTCACGCGCCTCGCCGTGGGCTTCGCTGCCTTCGGCTCGCTGACCGCCTGTGGCGGCATCTCGCAGCAGCAGGAAATCGACCTCGGCGCGCAACAGGCGCAGCAGGTGGATGCCCAGCTGCCGATGCTCCGCGACGCCACCGTCGACGCCTACGTCAATTCGCTCGGCCGTTCCATCGCCAGCCGGACGTCGCGCGCCGACCTCACCTGGCATTTCGCCGTCGTCAACACCGACGTGATCAACGCCTTCGCCCTCCCGGGTGGATACGTCTACGTCAACCGCGGCGTGCTGGAGCGGGCGGCCAACGAGAGCGAAGCCGCAAGTGTGCTCGCCCACGAGATCGAGCACGTCGTGAGGCGGCATTCGGTGAAGCAGATGGAGCAGATGCAGAACGCGAACATCGGCGTCGCCCTCGCGTGCACCCTGACCAACGTCTGCCAGAACCAGGCAGCCCAGGCAGTAGTTCAAGTCGGCGGCACGGCGCTGTTCGCCAAGTTCAGCCGCGCCGACGAGGTCCAGGCGGACGAAGGGGGCTTCAACAACATGATCGCCGCCGGAATCGATCCGCACGGGATGCTCACCTTCTTCGAAAAGCTCCTCGCCGACGAGCAGAGTGGCAGCAGCAACGTGAGCTCGTGGTTCTCCGACCACCCGGGCACCCAGGACCGCATCGCCGACATCCAGCGTCTGCTCAGCGAGAACGCGAGCCGGCTTCACGGGCTGCGCACCGATTCGCAGGCGTTCCAGAGCATGAAGCGACGTCTCAATCAGCTTCCCGCCGCACCGCGTACCGCGAGCCAGTGATCCCACCCGCCGGCTGGTCGTGCGCGACCCAGCGGTCCACGGCGTCGTGGAGCAGCCGGATCTGTCGCGCCAGCCGGTCCACGCGCGCCCCGAGGAGTGGTGACGGCGTTCCATCGCGACGACCATCGCCGACCTCGACGAGGATCGGCAGGGGGGCGGGGGGGCGATGCTCCTCCAGCGCGCCGGCGAGGTCCTCGAGGACACCGCTCGCGCGGCGTGCGAAAGGCTCGAGGATCACGTCCGCCCCATCCGCCGGCGCGTGCCGCGCGAGGGCGAGCGCGGCGATGGACGCGGTGAGCCGTCGAGTGTAGGTGAGAGAGGTCATCACCGGCGAGAGCGCCGCCGGCGGCCCGTCGAACTCGCCGAGCAGACGCTGGAACGACTCCTCGGCGTTCACCGACGCCAGGCCGATCCCCCGTCGTGTCGAGCGGATCCGCGCGCCGGCGCGCTGGCTCCGGTCGGCGAACAGCTCGACCACGCACTGCAGATACTCCCGGTTCGCACGAAGCGCGGCCGCCATGTAGCCCGGAAGCCTCTGCCACTCCGGGCTCGGCCAGAGCAGTCGCGCGCCGACAAGGGCGAGCCCGCCGCCGATCAGTGTGTTCATCACCCGCGTCGACGCGAGATGCCAGTCGCCGGCGCTCGCCTCGGCGAGCAGGACGAAGGTCGGAGTGAGGAACACCGAGTACGCGGCGTAGTTCACCGGCAGCAGGGCGACGCAGGAGGCGGCGAAGAGGAAGGAGAGGACGAGAATCGCGCGAGGGTCGTGGAATGCGGCGCCGAGCAGCGCGGTGAGGATGGCACCGAGCACCGTGCCGAGCACCCGCTGGAGGGCGCGAAGCGTGGTCGCGCCTGTGTACGGCTGGAGAATCACGATCACCGTGATCGTCAGCCAGTAGCCTCGCTTCAGGTGCATCGCTTCCGCGAGCCCGACGGCGATCGTCGTCACGACGGCGAGCCGCAGCGCATACCGGAAAATGAGCGAGCCAGGCGCCAGCACCGCGCGCAGCATCGCGAGCGGCGACGTTCTCTCCTCGACGATCTGCGTCGCCGACGGGCTCGCCGCTGCACGCGCCGCCTCGGGTGGCGATTGCGCGCGGTCCAGCGCGGCCGCCGTCACCGCCGCCACGCCGGCGTACTGCGCCGCACGGTCGATTATCGCCGCGGCCTGCTCGTAGTGCGCGCGGGCCTGCTCGGTCGTGGCGCTACCGGCGAGGCTTTGGCGAAGCGCGTCTCCGCTCCAGGCCACCGCGATCATCGGCGCAGCTCGCTCGGTCTCGACCGCGATCGCGAGCAGCCGTGCCGTCGCTGCCACGTCGACGACGGAGCGGGAGAGCTCGGCGTCGGGGGTGGGCGCGCGCTCGGCAGCAGCGATCGTGTCGACCGTCTCCCCCGCCGCAACGAGATGTCCGAAGATCTGATCCACCGCCTCTCCGAGCACGATCAGGCTCTCTTCCCGACCGCTCGAGCCGGGACGACCGCGTCGCATCCGCGCGAGCACTCCGCGCGCGGTCTCGAGCGCGGCGCGCACCGCGGCGCTTCCAGCCGGTAGCTCCATCGTGCCGCCGGCACGCTCGTGGCGGAGGTAGAGCGCGAGGTCGTCGGCGTAGCCGGCGAGTGCGCGATAGCTGTCGGCGACCGCCATTCGGGCGGGCCGGAACGGGCGCAGCGGCCAGAGCACGAGCGCGATCGCCATCGCCACCAGTCCGCCGACGACGGCGAACCCCGCCCGTACGAGCGCGTCAGCGGGACCGCCGGCGGGAACGGCGAGTGCGATGGCGAAGGTGGAGAGCGCTGCGCCGGCGACGCTGACGCCCGCCGCACCCCAGACCCGTGCGAGTCCGCACGCCAGCGCGACGGCGAAGACGAGAGGGATGTCGACGGCAGGATGGCCGCTCGCGAGAGTGCCGAGCAGAACGGCGATCGCGCTGGCGAGGGTGACTGCCGCCATCGTCGCGGCACGGGTCCGGTAGGGCCCACCCTTGTCGGCGAGGGCCCCATTGAAGCCGCCGAGGCTCATCCACGTCGCACCGCCAAGTCCGAACAGCGCATCGGCGAGAAGCGGCAGGACGGTCGCCGTCGCGGCGCGGAGTCCGGCCGCATATGCCGGCCGCGCCCTCGTGAGCGACGTGGCCGACCGGACGGTATGCATGGCGCGGTCGAGCCGTGGCATCGCGGAAAGCTAGCGAATGGTATATTCAGCCCGCTCCCGGGGCGTCGCACACTCCGATCCGCCGCGCGACACGATGACCGACGACCACCCGCACGACCACCACGATCATTCACACCACCACCACCACCACCACGGACCCGCGAACTTCGATCGCGCGTTCGCCGTCGGGGTGGGGCTCAACGTCGCGTTCGTGTTGGCGGAGGTCCTGTTCGGAGTGCGCGCCCACTCGCTCGCTCTCGTCTCCGACGCAGGACACAACCTGAGCGACGTGCTCGGCCTGTCGCTGGCGTGGGCGGGTAGCCTCCTCGCGCGGCGCGGACCGACCCCGCGGCGGACCTACGGGCTGCGCCGGTTCTCCATCCTCGCCGCGATCGGCAATGCGTGCTTCCTCCTCATCGCGGTCGGAGCGATCATCGTCGAGGCGGTAGCGCGGCTCTATCACCCCGAGCCGGTGGCGACCGGCAGCGTCATGATCGTCGCCGGCATCGGCATCGTCATCAACGCCGCCACGGCAGTCGGCTTCCTGCGCGGCCGAGAGGGCGACCTCAACGTGCGCGGAGCCTTTCTCCACATGCTGGGCGATGCCGCGGCGTCGACGGGAGTCGTCGTCGCCGGCCTGCTCATCGCCATCACCGGCTGGCTCTGGCTCGATCCCGTCGTCAGCCTCCTGCTGGCCGCGCTCATCACCTGGAGCACCTGGTCGCTGGCGAAGGACTCGCTCGAGCTCGCGCTCGACGCGGTGCCGCCGGGGATCGACCCGTCCGAGGTGGCAGAGCTCCTCCGCCAGCTCGACGGCGTGGTGGAGGTGCACGACCTCCACATCTGGGGGATGAGCACCACCGACGTCGCGCTCACCGCGCACCTCGTACGGCCGTGCGGCGGCGGCGAGGACGCGGTGCTCGCCGCGGCCACGCATGCGCTGCGCTCGCGGTTCGGCATCGCCCACGCCACGATCCAGCTCGAGCGCGGACTCGCCGTGCACCCTTGCGAGCTGGCGGACCCGGACCGAGTGTAGTGCCGCACTCGGCCCGGGATCGGCACCAATGAGCGAGCTCGTGAAGCGGAACCACTGGGTGATCCGCCTCACCCACTGGGTGAACGTGGTGGCGATCGTCGTGATGGCCGGCAGCGGCATGCGCATCTTCAACGCGCACCCGTCGTTCGCGCGGCCGGGCGAGCGCTTTCCGCTCAACCCGTGGGAAGGTCGGCCGATCCCTGACTGGCTGACCTTCGGCGGCTGGCTGGCCGGCGCGCGCCACTGGCATTTCGCTATGATGTGGCTGCTCGTGGCGAACGCGCTGGTGTACCTCGGTTTCCTGTTTCTCCACGGCGAGTGGCGCGACGTGACGCCGCGCCGCGGCGACGCTCGCGATGCGGTCGAGATGGCGAAGTTCTATCTCTTCGTGCGGAAGATCCATCCGCACCAGGGCAAGCACAACGCGCTGCAGAAGAGCGCCTACTTCGCCATGCCGGTGCTCGGCGCGATCATCGTGTTGAGCGGCCTGGCGATCTGGAAGCCGGTGAGCCTCGGCTTCATCACGGTGCTGTTCGGCAACTACAAGTGGGCGCGCGTGGTCCATTTCGTGGCGATGGCGCTGCTGCTCGTTCTCGCCCTCGGCCACGTGTTCATGGTGTTCGCCGTGGATCCGTACTCGCTCCGGGCGATCGTCACCGGATGGTACGACCGGACACGCTCGCCGGAGAGGCGGAATGCGCGGCCGTTCTACCACCTCTTCGCGCGTGGGGACGCGGGCGCGGTGGTCGGCGGTCAGCCCGGCGGGGAATCACCGCCGACATGACCATCGACCGCCGGCGGTTCCTCGCGATCTCTGCTGCCTCGCTCTCGTCGGCGCTTCTCGCGGCCTGCGACGCGAACCCGAAGAGCGCTGCACGCCTGCTCGCGCTGGCGGAGCGGAAGAACGAAGGGGTCGAGAGGGCGCTCTTCCGTCACACGGCGATGAACACCGTGCCGCGGACGGCGTCGCTCGCCGGCGACGCGTTCCCGAAGTACTTCGTCTCCGACAACGTGCCCATCTGGGATCCCGCCGCGCGTGGCGTCTGGCGACTGGAGGTCGCGGGCGCGGTGCGCACGCCGTTCTCCCTCTCGCTCGACGCGCTGATGAAACTGCCGAGCATCACCCAGAAAGTGGATCACTTCTGCGTCGAGGGGTGGAATGCTCGTGCCGTGTGGACGGGCGTTCGGGTCAGCGAGCTGGCGCGCATCGCCGGCGCGACGGCCGACGCGGGTTACGTGGATTTCGGAGGGTTCGATTCAGGCTATCACGAGAGCTGGGATCTGGAGAGCGCGATGCATCCGCAGACCCTGGTTGCTTACGGGATGGATGGCCACATGCTCGGACCGGCGCACGGAGCGCCGGCGCGTGTGCACTCGCCGGTGAAGCTCGGCTACAAGAACACCAAGTACCTCACCCGCGTCGTGTTCATGCCGAGGCGGAACGGTGGCTACTGGAGCGATCAGGGCTACGAGTGGTACGGCGGCACCTGATCCGGTCGTGCTGAGCTCTCCCGACATCGAGCGGCCGGAGCCGCGCTGGCCGGCGATCGCCGGCGTGCTCGCCGCCGCCTCCCTTCACTTCGCCCTTCCCGCCGGCATGCGCATGGGGCCGCCCTGGCTCCTCGTGGGCATCATCGTGGCCCTGCTCGTCGTCGCGGTGGGAGCGCGCCAACTCGGCATGCACGACGTGAACGCCCACTCCGGTTACGCCATTCTCGCGGTGCTCACGCTGGCGCTCCTGTTCGGACTGTCCGCGCTGTTGATCGGGTTGGTACATCACGCGGTTCCGGCGTCCGACCTGCTCCGCTCCGCCGCCGTGCTCTGGCTGACCAACGTTCTCGTCTTCGCCACCTGGTACTGGCGGATCGATGCCGGCGGCCCGAACGAGCGGGAACGGATGGCGGCCCACACCCACGGCGCCTTCCTCTTTCCGCAGATGGCCTTCGCATCGCCGAACGCCGACGATGCGACGATCGCCGAAAACGAAGGATGGCGCCCCGGCTTCGTCGATTACCTCTTCGTCGCCTTCAACACGAGCACGGCCTTCTCGCCCACCGACGTGCCGGTGCTGTCGCTCTGGGCCAAGCTGACGATGATGGTGCAATCCCTCATCTCCATCACCACTGTCGTGCTGCTGGCCGGCCGCGCCGTCAACATCCTGTAGGGCGCCGCGTGTCGAACCGCGACGTCAGTCCTCGGCGCGCCGGGCCGGCGCCGGCGGGACGCGCTGGGCACGCATGCACCACCGCTCGATCTCGTACGACGACATGGTGCGCCAGTCGGGGGGATAGGGAGCCAGGCGCCGCTTGTCTCCCTCCGACGATTCGAAGACGAGCCATCCGCCGAGTCGGCGGTCGCGCTCCAGCATCCGGGCAAGGAGTCCCGTGGGCGCCGGACTCGTGATCTCGCGCACGGTCCACTCCAGCCCGACGGTATCGACGAAGGTGCGTGACAGCTGGCGTTGCGGCATGGGCGGCATGCGTAGGAGGACGCGGCCGCATCGTCGCGACGTGCACCATAGATATGCGATGGCCGGTCCCGGAGCGCCAGACCCAGGACCGGCCGAAACGCGTCTCTTACTGGTACTGGATGTACAGGGGCCGCGGATACAGCCGCAGCACCTCCTGGGGGGTGAGCAGGGGGTCGCCCTTTTTCGTGTCGTTGTGGAAGAAGAGCTTGAACCCGGTGAACTGCACCGGCTCCGACTTCACGTAGTCGTGGTACGAGTCGAACTTGAGCCAGGGTGGGCCCCAGCCGTCCATGTCCATCACGATCTGGACCTGCGGCGTGAAGTGGATGTCGCGGGCATTCGTCACCATCTTCCTCGTGAACCGATGGACGACGAGGACCTTCGGCGGGAGGTTCCGGGCTCTGACGAGTGAATCCAGGTACTGGACCGCCCAGTTGATGTCCTTCGCGTCCATCGTGCCGATCAGCGTTCCGGGCACCTTGCCGGAGGGCTTCATGGAGAACTCGGGATCGAGCGCCAGGTGGACGTCCGGTTCCTCGAGGAACTGGGCGAAGCGCGGCACCTCCGCCTCCACGGTGCTCTGACCCACCTGGAGATCGATGAAGAAGAGGGCGTGCTTCGCCTTCGCCCAGGAATGAATCTCCCGGATCATCGAGTCGCGCATCTGCAGTCGGTACAGCCCGTTCTTCCCGGGCGCCCCCTGCGCGACCATGACCACCAGGTGCAGCGCCGGCTGCACGGGATGCGACGGGTCCGCCTTCGCCCACCAGGCCACCGCCGTATCGAGCTTGGCGAGCATGACGTCCTTCGGGTACTCGCCGAGGACGCCCATCTTCTTCTCCAGGGGATTGCCGTAGAACGCGACGACGCGCTTGTACGGGAAGATCGCTCCCGGGAGAGGCTCCGGCATCTTCACCGGCCAGAGCCGGTCGAGCGCGCTGTCGCTCTTCGTCATGCTCGCCAGCGCGACGCTGTCGCGGCGCGAGCGTTTCGGAAGCACTCCGAACGTCGGCGGCTGCGAGTCGCGCGAGGGGGGCAGCACCACGGAGAGCGGCGGACGAGGCGCCGCCCGTAGGGTGTCGCGGCCGGCGGCGCTGTCAGCCACGGTGCCCGCGCCGCGCGGCTTGGGCGCGTTGTCTTCGCACGCGGAGGCCGCGATGAGGATGCCTGCACTCGACATCAGCATGAACGCGCGGCGGCGCGCCAGCGGGAAAAAATTCGACACGGTCCGGTTGGTAGTGGGAGGAAGTCCGTCGGCGAGGGTGCGCGGATGCTAAACGACGCAGGTGCAAGCGCCAAGCCCCAGCCATTCCCGAGAGCCAGGGATGCGCCCGTCGGGCGTTGACGCCGCCCTGCAACTGGTCGTAGCCTTCGTCATGGCCGACGACTGCCGCGACGCGACCCCGGACTGTGCTCTCACCCTCCTGCTGCTGGACGCCGCTCGGTCGGTCGAGGCGCGGGCGGAGGGAGCGCTGGCCGAGCTCGGCCTGTCGCTGGCCAAGCTCGGTGCGCTCCGGCATCTCGTGCTCGCCGCGGAACCGCTCACCCTGACCCAGCTCGCCGAGCGGCACTGCTGCGGCAAGTCGAACGTCACTCAGCTCGTCGATCGGCTGGAGGCGGAGGGGCTGGTCACGAGGGAAAGCGACCCGCAGGACCGTCGCACCGTGCGGGCGGCGCTCACGCCCGCCGGTCGGGCCGCGTACGAGCGCGCGAGCAGCATCCTCACCGAGCAGGAGCGCGCTCTCGACACGAAGATCGGCGCAGGTCCGCGGGCCGACCTCGCCCGCGGCCTCCGCGCCCTGCGCGAGTCCTGATCCGGCGGCTCCGTCACCTCGCCGACGATCCAGTCGGAGCGGTGCGACGCTGGGCCGATCCGGGCGAAGGCGAGGCCGCCGAGTCCGCCGGCTCTGCTCCGCCGAACAGCCCCTCGATGAACGGTTTGGCGATGCAGTCGAAGAAGCCGCGGCCGTTGCAGATCGAGGTCGCTTCGGTCTCCACGAAGCGCTTGACCTTCCCCGGATACGTATGGCAGCGTGGCGTGTTGGTCCCCTTCACGCAGCCGTTGTAGTGCAGCAGCGCCGTCGCCCAGTTCACATCCTTCGTCGCACCGGATCGGGTCTTCGGGTGGAAGTAGCGGTCGAGGATGAACACGCCGTACTTCACATTCGTGGAGTCGGTGGCGAGGTCCTTCCCGAGCGAGTCGGTCATCTGCTTGGTGAGCCAGATCTTCGGGTAGACCTGCATCAGCCCCACCGCGCCGACGTTGGAGGTCGCGCCGGAAATGAAGCGCGCGTTCTCGGCGAGCATGACGCCGAAGATGATCGCCGGAGAGATCTTGCGGACATAGGCCTCTCGCACGGCGAACTGCGCGATGGAGTCGGCGCGAGCCGAGTCCACCTGCTTGAGCCGCATGACGTCCTCGAAGAAGGCGCGCTTCTGCTGCTGCATCTGCGGAGTCGCCATGAGCTGGTCGAGGCGCGTGCTGTCGCTTGGCACCATCGCGTCAGCGACGCCGGGCGCATGGCGGCGCAACTCCTCGGCGAGCGTTCCGCGGCCGGCGAACACCGGCCGCATCTGGCGTACGGTGAACACGATGATCGCCGCCAGCACCACGACGCTGGCGATCGAGCGCAGCAGGTACTGCAGAGGGGAGGTGCCGCTCGTCGCGCCGCGCCGGCCGCCGCCTGGGACGGCCTCGCGCCGATCCCCGCGCTGCCGGCGATCGCCCCCGCTCCCGCCGCTCACGCAGCGACCTACTGGAACATGTGGAAGTGACCGAGGAGCAACCAGAGGATGATGAAGATCAGCACCGTGCTGAAGCATCCACCGCCCAGCTTCTTCGCTCCGTAGCCGGCGGCGAGTCCGCGCAGCAGCTTGCTCATGGGTCACTCCCGGCGTTGGCGTAAACGCTCGGAGTGCACGAGCCGTACCGGCGGCCGGCCGCCGACTCAGTGAGTCCGGGGGCCGGTCAGCTCGTGGGACGCCGAGTCCTGCTCGATTCGCGGCGGCGGCGCGGCCGGATCTTGCGGGACGACCGATCCGACGTTGCTCGTCGGTTGCGGCCCTGTCGCCGGCGCGGCCGGGGTCGCGATGCCGATCGGCTGCGGGAGCCGATAGCGAAGCGGGTCTACCTGCCGCCCGTTGACGATGACCTCGAAGTGCAGATGGGGACCCGTGGTGATCCCGCTCGAACCGACCGCGCCGAGCTGGTCGCCACGATTGACCTGGTCTCCGACCTTCACGGAGGCGGTGCGCATGTGCGCATAGCGGGTCTTCACCGATGGCGTGTGCTGCACCTCGACGACCAACCCGAACCCGAACTTGTGGCCGCCGAAGGTCACGCGACCGGGTGCCGGCGCGGTGATCGGAGTGCCGCGCGGCGCCGCGATGTCGACTCCGAGGTGCGGCCTGCGGATGTGGAGGATCGGATGCCGCCGCGAGCGTGAAAAGTAGCTGGAGATGACGCCGACGACCGGGAGCCCTTCCAGGCTGCGCGGTGGGAGGACGATGCGGTCCGCCGCGGCGACGCGGGGCCGAAGCGCGATTGCCGTCCGGGCGGGCTTGGTGGCCTCCGCCGGCGAGCCGGCGGAGATGCGAGCGGCGGCCGCGAGGATGGCCGAATCGCTGGTTCCTTCCCGCGCCGAGAGGAGCTCGGCGCGCACGAGCGCCAGCGAATCCTCGCTATCGAGCAACTGGTCCTGCAGCACGGCCGCGTCGGCGCTGGTGGCGAAGAAGTCGGGTGACTCCATCGCCACGACGAAAGCGGCGACGGCACCGCCGGCGACGAGCAGGAGGAGCGAGACGGTTCCGATGACCATCCGCGCCTGCCACCGGCGGACCCCGAAAGCGCGCGTCGGCGCCCCAGGGGTCGGGGATACGACGAGGACCCGCCACGGACGGTGCTCGAGGGGCACGACCTTCCGCGTCGAACGCCGCGGCGCCGGCAAAGGCGTTGCTGGCGCGTCGATCACCGGCATGAACGCCGGTGTGATCCGCCGGATCGGGATCACCTGGGCCTCGACCGCGGGCCCGACGATCCTGAGGGTTCGGGGAACTGCCTCGACGTACCGTGGCGTCCGCTTGGCGGAGCTCATGGTCAGCGCTCGGCCAGCTCAGGGGACAACCGGACCTTGCCGCGACTCGAGAGAGCCGGCTCGCTGGGATTCATCAGCACGCGGCCGTTGACGACCCCTCCTTCCTGGATCAGAACGGTTCCGGTGCGAACGTCGCCGGTGACGACGGCGGTCGCCTGGAGCTCGACCCGCTCCGACGCCTGCACGTTGCCGGTCAGGGTGCCGCCGAGCACTACCTCACGGGCGTGGACGTCGCCCGAGACGGAGGCGCCGACGCCGATGATGACCGAATCGGCCTTGAGGACGCTACCCTCGAGGCGGCCCTCGATCCGGAGCGATCCGGTAGTCTGGAGGTCGCCGGTGACGGACAGATTCGAGTCGAGCAGGGAAAAACCGCTGGCGGGGGCGGCGGAGGAGGCGCGTCGGCGCCGGCGAAAGAGGCTCATGAGGCTGCGGCGGCTTGAGGGAAGCGTGACGAGTCGAGCGTCGGCCCGTCCATTCAACACTGAAGACGACTCATGGGCCTGCCAGCCACAGCATTGGCGTCCCGAAGGAAAGTCCGTGACCCACCGCACAGCGGGGCCGTGCTGCCTGGTGCGATCTTTGAAGGTTCACGCACCTGGCACGGCACCTGCCCAGATAACCAAGCTTGCACCCCGCCGGCGCGAGCCGGCACACCCAGGAGGTTAAATGCACTCAGCTCTCAAGACGCTCATTCTCGCCCCGGCGATCATGCTGTCGGCGGCCTGCAGCAAGGACAAGGCGGCCGATCCGTCACTCAATAGCGACCTCGGACTGGCGGCGCAGTCGAGCGCCCGGCTCGATTCGGTCACGGCGGCCGAACAGCTCAAGGCCAACTCGGCCGCGGCGGCCAAGACCCCGACTCACACGACGACCAGCAGCCCGTCTCACCGGTCGACGAGCACGGCCAGTCGGCCCTCCAGCTCATCGGCGAGCAGCGGCTCGGCGCCCGCGGCGTCGCACACGGTGACGGAGAAAAACACCAAGCGTGATGCGGCGATCGGTGCGGGTGCCGGCGCGATCATCGGTGCGGTCACGAGCAGGGACAAGGTGAAGGGCGCGGTGATCGGTGGCGCGGCCGGCGCGATCCTTGGCGGCGTGCTTGGCAACAACGTAGACGTAAAGAAGAAGAAGGTCCCGTGATCCGGAGCTTCGATCCGCCGGTGAGGTGCGCCGGCGGATCGGGCTTCGAGCTCGATTGACAGCCATCACGCCCCGGGCTAATATTCGGGGCTGCATCGTCCGCGTGCCGCACCAGCATCCGCTGGAGCACAGCGCTCGCGGGCGCCGCGAATTGCCAGCGGCCGCATCGTTCCGTGCATCGGGCGCGGACTACACCAAGGGGAAGGCGTACTGATGGTCGAGATTTTTCTCGAAGAGAGCGACCGGCTGGATTGGGCACTCAAGGCGTTCAAGCGCAAGATCGCCAAGGCCGGGATCCTCAAGGATCTCCGCAAGAAGCGGTACTACGTCAAGCCCAGTGAGGCACGACAGCTCAAGGCCGCTGCGGCGCGCCGGCGTAGCCGCACCGAGCGCTCGCGGTAAGCCTTCGGGCCCGCGCACTCACGGATGGCGAAAGAAGACGCGATTCAGCTGGAAGGCTCGGTCACCGAAGTGCTCCCGAATGCGACATTCCGGGTGCAGCTGACCAACGGCCACAACGTGCTTGCGACGCTCGGCGGCAACATGCGCCGCTTCCGCATCCGCGTCCTCGCGGGCGACCGCGTCACGATCGAGGTCTCGCCGTACGACCTCACGCGGGGACGGATCACGTTCAGACACAAGAACTGATCTAACGCACCACCTCGAGCGTCGCTCCCCGTCTCACGCCCGGATATGGAACGCCCGGCCTGACGGTCTCCCATAGCACGCGGTTGAACAGGTCCTCGTTCGCCACGTCCTCGATCCGCAGATCCAGCTTTTCGGAGTCGCGCGCGCCACGGGTCGCGGCGGGATTGCGGTCCGTGAGGCGCACCCCGGGCGTCAGAGCCGTCCACGGGCGCAGGTCGGGCGAGGCGCTCCAGATGTCGCGCAACGGTCGCCCGTAATAGTCGAACTGCGACAGCGCGTCGAGGCCGAGGATCTCCTCCATCGTCCGGATCACGTCGGTCGTGTTCGCGAACCGGTGCACCACCCCCGTGTGCACCCAGGGGGAGATGACGAGGATCGGCGACCGGTGCGAGTCCACGTGATCGGGCCCGTTTTGCGCGTCGTCCTCGAGCACGAACACCACGGTGCTCTTCCAGAACGGGCTCCGACTGAGCGCCTCGATCATCCGACCCAGCGCAAGATCGTTGTCGGCTGCGTACGCCTGCGGCGTCGGCGAGCCGGCGCGCGCGCCTGCGGTGTGATCGTTGGGAAGACGGACGATCTCGAACGCCGGCATGACCCCGCGCCGGCTGAACTCCCCGAGCTCCCGGATCCAGTCGTCCGCCCTCCGCTGGTCGGTGATGCTCAGGTCGAAGCCCGGATACGTCGGATCGGTGTGCGAGGCGAGAAAGGGCTTGTCGCCGCGGTATCCCTCCGGAAGCACGTCGTCGGGATCGGCACTCGACGGCACGACGAACTCGCCGTAGTTCCGGAAGGTGATGCCCTTCCGCTGCACGAGATCCCAGAGATAGCCACGAGCCGGTGCGGCGACGTCGTCGTCGGAGATGGTCGTGCGGCCGGCGAAGCCAGCCCCCTCGTACTGGTAGGAGCGGCCGCGTCCCGAGTAGTTCAGCGGCACGGTCCTCTGGAGATAGTCGGTCGTGTATGCCGCCATCGACCAGTTGTGGCCGTCCGGGCTCACCTCGGCGTTCACGAAAAAGCGGTCGAACAGCCCGAACCGCTCGGCCATCGCGTGCTGGTTCGGGGTCACGTCGCGGCCGAACAGCACGAGCGATGTGTCGCCGTCGGCCTGCCCGAGGTCGCCGAGCACCTGGTC
>JBIOHU010000043.1:0-15024 GCA_044449225.1 Gemmatimonadales bacterium
CCGCGGGATACGTCGGCATCGGGTTGGCAGGATTCTCCTGCCAGTAGTTCAGCACCGGGTCGATGATCTTCCACGCCGCTTCCACCTCGTCGCTGCGGGTGAACAGCGTCATCTCTCCGATCATGACGTCGAGGAGGAGGGTCTCGTACGCCGGCGCGGCGGTCTCGCCGAACGCCTCGGCATAGGAGAAGTCCATGTCGACCGGCGCGACCTCGACGTGCTGCGTCATCGCCACCGCCGCGCCGGGCACCTTGACCTCGAAGTTCAGCGAGATCCCTTCGTTCGGCTGTACGCGCATGACGAGGGTGTTGGGCTGGAGCTCGCCGTGCTCCTTCACCTCGCCGCCGAACATCAGGTGCGGCGGCGAAAGGAACTGCACGGCGATCTCCGAGACCCGCTTCGCCAGCCGCTTGCCGCTCCGGAGGAAGAAAGGCACCCCCTGCCAGCGCCAGTTGTCGATGTGGAAGCACGCCGCCGCGTAGGTCGGCGTCCGGGAATTGGAGTCCACGTCCGGCTCCTCCCGGTAGCCGCGCACCGGCTGTCCCTTGATGGTCCCTGCCGCGTACTGGGCGAGCACGGTGGCTCCGGGGATCGACTCGGGCGTGAACCAACGAATGGACTTGAGCACCTTCACCTTCTCGTCGCGCACGGCGTCGGCCGTCATGCTCGGCGGCGGCTCCATGGCCGTGAGCGCGAGGAGCTGCATGAGATGGTTCTGGAACATGTCGCGCACGACGCCCGCTTCCTCGTAGTACTTGCCGCGCGCCTCGACCCCAACCGACTCCGCCGCCGTGATCTGCACGTGCGCGATGTGGCTGCGATTCCACAGCGGCTCGAAGATCGAGTTGGCGAAGCGCAGGACGAGCACGTTCTGCACCGTCTCCTTCCCGAGGTAGTGATCGATGCGGTACACCTGGTGCTCGGCGAACAGCGACAGGACGAGCGCGTTGAGCGCGCACGCGGTCTCGAGGCTGTGGCCGAACGGCTTCTCCACGACCACGCGTGCCCAAGGGCGCCCTGCGGGATCGTCGTGCCGCGGCACGAGCCCGCTGCTCGAGAGGTGGCGGACGATCGGCTCGAACACGCTCGGCGGCACGGCGAGATAGAAAAAGCGGTTGCGTTCGGCCTCCGGCCGCGCCTGCTCGATCTCCCGCAGCCGGCGGCCGATCGCCTCGTACGCCGAGGCGTCGCTCGCGTCGCCGCCGACGTAGTAGGTCCGCGAGGCCAGCGAGCGCCAGACGTCGTCGTCGACCTGCTTCACCTCGTCCGACTCGCCGAGCGCGGCGCGCATCTTCTCGCGGTAGGACTGGTCGGTCTCCGT
Source organism: Gemmatimonadales bacterium (assembly GCA_044449225.1). Taxonomy (GTDB): domain Bacteria; phylum Gemmatimonadota; class Gemmatimonadetes; order Gemmatimonadales; family Gemmatimonadaceae; genus AG11. The sequence goes on from JBIOHU010000043.1 coordinate 1,322, forward strand.
CCGCTCGCGGCCGACCGCCAGCACGGCGAAGCCGGGGGCGAGCAGATGCTCGGCGGCGAGCTGATAGAGCGCGGGGAAGAGCTTCCGCTTCGTGAGGTCGCCGGTGGCGCCGAAGATCACCATCGTACAGGAGTCGGCCCGCTCGGCCCCCTGCTCGGGCACGATGCCGAACTGTCCGCTCACCCGCGGTGTCGTCTTCACCGCCGGCGCTGAGGCGGGTGTGTTCACGATCCCTTCACCGCATGGCCCCCGAATTCGTTGCGCAGCGCCGCGATCACCTTGCCGCCGAACGAGTCCGCCTGTCGCGACCGCAGCCGCATGAGGAGGGAGAGGGTGATCACCGGTGCCGGCACGTCCTCCTCGATCGCTTCGGCGACGGTCCAGCGCCCCTCGCCGGAATCGGCGACGTAGCCCTTCAGTTTGTCGAGCCGCGGGTCGCGAGCGAAGGCGGCCACGGCGAGCTCGTTGAGCCAGGAGCGCACGACGCTGCCATGCTGCCAGAGCTCGGCGATCGCCCGCAGGTCGAGCCCCTCGTACTTCGACGACGCGGCGAGGATCTCGTAGCCTTCGGCGTACGCTTGCAGCAGGCCGTACTCGATGCCGTTGTGCACCATCTTCACATAGTGTCCGGCGCCTGGCGGACCGACGTGGAGGTAGCCGCCCGGCGGGGCGAGCGAGCGGAAGATCGGCTCGCAGTGCTTCACGGCGTCGGTGTCGCCGCCGACCATCAGGCAGTAGCCGTTCTCCAGCCCCCACACCCCGCCGCTCGTACCGGCATCGATGAACCGGATCTGCTTCGCCGCGAGCCGCTCGGCGCGCGCGCGCGAATCCTTGTACATCGAATTGCCGCCGTCGATCAGGATGTCGCCGGCCGCGAGCTGTGGCAGCAGCGCGTCGATGGTGTCGTCCACCGGCTTGCCGGCGGGGACCATGATCCAGACGACGCGCGGCGCAGCCAGCTGCCGCACGAGGTCGCCGAGATCCTTCGCCGCCCTGGCGCCCATCCCCTGATACTTCGACACCGTTGCCGGATCCCGGTCGTACGCGACGACGACGTGCTTGTCGCGCATGAGCCGCTCCGTCATGTTGCCGCCCATCTTCCCGAGCCCGATCATCGCAAGCTGCATTTTCCCGTTCCCCGACTGGTGACCTTCCGAATTCCAACCGACTTACCCACCTACGCACCTACCCACCTACGCGATCAGCACCGCCCGCGCCGGCGCCCCGTCCAGCCCGACGAGCCGGAGCGGGAGGCACCGGAAATGGTAGTCGCCCGCCGCCGGCTCGCTGAGCAAGAGTCCTTCCACGATCACGATGCCCTGCTCGAGCAGGGTGCGGTGGGTGCGGTGATGCCCCGAATGGAACTGCTCGACCGACAGGTAATCCACGCCGACGAGCCGCATCCCGAGTCGCGCCAGGTACTCCGCGCCGTCGGGCGCGAGGTAGGTGTAGTCGCGATGGAACTCGGTGCTGCCCGTCGACAGCCACTGTGAGTTGCGGGTTTTCAGCAGCACGCGTGTCACTCCGGTCAGGTCGTGCGCCGAGAGCTCCGCCTCGCCGACACTCGTCACCCGGTCGCCGAAGGCCAGCAGGCGCGCCGGCCCCATCAACACGTCGAGGGCGAGAGTGTCCACGCCGGCGCCGTCGTCGAAGAAGTGCTTCGGCGCATCCACGTGGGTTCCGGTGTGCGATCCGAAATCCAGCCGGGAGACGTTGGCGCTCGCTCCCTGCGAGATCGCCTGTTGCGGCGTGATCGAGATCGGCGGGTTGCCGGGATAGACGAGCCCACCGGTGACGATGGGAATCGAGACGTCGTAGATGCGGGTGGAATCGATCATTGGCTCGGGATCGGGCTGGCGGCGTCGTCGGGGAGGATGGGGCTCGTGACGCCGTAGCCACCCGCCTCGCGCACACCCCGAGCCACGGCGCGGCGGGTCTCGTCCTGCGGGCTCTGGATGGCGATGCGGCTGGCGCGGAAGCGGCGCCCCGCCTCGACGACGAAGAGGTCGCACAGGTCGAGCTCGTGCGCGCAGGCCGCCGCGCCGCGCTCGTCGAGGAGGCGCTGGGTGCGAGCGAGCACGCAGGCGGTGGCGAAGAGCTCGACCGCCATGTCGCTCAACCGCTCGAGCTCCTGTTGCCGATCGACGATCTCCGTCCGGTAGGCGCGGATGAGCCGCGCCGTGCCGTCCTTCAGATCGACGACGTGCCGCTCGAAGTGCCGCGCGTGGTCCGTCAGTCGTTCGTGCAGCTCGACATCGAGCGTCGGGGTGGCACCCAGCCGGCTGGCGAGCCGCGACGCCGCGAAGCCGGAGATCAGCCCGAGGTTTCGCAGTGGCTGACGCAGCGCGCTTCCCAGCTCCTTCAGTTCGTCCGCCGGCCCCTGGATGCCGTTGAGGCCGATGAAGAGTCGCAGAATCTCGTTCGTCCCCTCGAAAATCCGGTTGATGCGCGCGTCGCGGAGGAGCCGCTCGTACGGATACGGCTTGACGTAGCCGCGGCCGCCACCGATCTGCACCATTTCGTCGGCGGCGCGCCAGAGCATCTCGCTCGCGAACACCTTGCTACAGGCCGCCTCGAGAGCGTACTCCCCCTCCGGCTGTCCGGCCAGCCGCGTCAGCTCGCCGAGCATCGCGTCGGCGGCGTAGATGTCGCTCGCCGTGCGCGCCAGCTTGCGCTGCGTGATCTCGAAGTCGGCGATCGGGTGGCCGAACTGGACCCGCTCCTCGGCAAAGGAGGTCATCCGGCCGAGGAGCGACTTCGTGCCGGCGGTGCATCCGGCGGCGAGGGTCAGCCGGCCGCCGTTCAGCACTTTCACGGCGACGTTGAACCCCTTGCCGACCGTCCCGAGGACATGATCGGCCGGCACCTGGAGACCGTGGAAGACCAGCTCGGCCTGGGTCGAGCCCCGGATGCCGAGCTTGCGCACCGTTCCCGCGACAGAGAAGCCTGGCATGTCCGGCCGGATGATGAATGCCGTCGGACGCAGCACCTCGCGTTCCCCGCGCGCGACCGTCGTCTGGGCGAAGGTGGCGATGACGCCGGCGCGGTGCCCGTTGCCGATCCAGTGCTTTCGCCCGTCGAGCGTCCAGCCCCCGTCGGCGTTCTGCCGGGCCCGGGTGACGATGTGCTGAGCATCGGAGCCCGTCTCGGGCTCGGTGAGCGCGTACGCGGCGAGCGTCTCGCCGCGGGCCAGCATCGGGAGGTAGCGCGCCTTCTGCTCGTCGGTGCCGAAGAGGACGATCGCCTTCGACCCCAGCCCGCAATGGACGCCGAGAAGCACGCCGAGGGAGGCGTCCATGCTGGACACGACGCCGAAGACGTGGGCATATGCGGCGGGGGAGAGCCCGAGTCCGTCGAACTCCCGCGGGATCGACAGCCCGAGCCAGCCGCTCTCGGCAAGCGCGCGGATCGTCTCCTCGGGGATCGTCTCCTCCTCGTCGAACCGCGCCGAATCGATCAGGCCGCCGCGCCGCATCTCCTCGAGGGCGGCGGTGAGGCGGCGGACGGTGAGCGTCTCCTCTGGATCGCGTTCGTCGAGCGGAGCGGGGAAGGGAAAGAGCAGGGAGTCGTGGATCGCGCCCGCGAAGATCCCGCGCACGAAGGAAGGGGCGTCGTCGTCGCTCATCGGCGAAGCATAACGAGCCGGCCGATGAAACGGACGCGCCGCTTCCTCGTCGTATAGCGTGCATCTTTCTTCCGCGCGCGCCGCCCCGGGCGCGCTGTCCGTCTCGCGCCTCGCCCTGCTCGGGCTCGGCACGCTGGCTGCCCTGTTCCGTCGTGGGAGCGGAAGTACCGCGCCGGCGTCCGACGCGCGCTATCGCTCCGTCGTCGAGACGATGAGTGACGGCGTCGTCGTCCAGAACGTCGACGGCGAGCTGGAGCTCTGCAACGCCCGGGCGCTCGAGCTGTTCGGCCTCACCGAGCCGCAGCTCGCCGCCAGCTTCAGCGGCCGCGAGCGCTGGCAGGCGGTGCGGGCCGACGGATCGGCGTTCCCGCCCGACGAGTTTCCCGTCAACGTCACCCTTCGCACGGGCGAGCCCTGCCGCGCCGTCATCATGGGCGTTCGCCGCCGCGATGGTAGCCCGCTCTGGCTTTCCGTGAACACCAGCGCCATTCGCGAGCGGGGCCGCATCACCGCGGTCGGCAGCATCTTCAGCGACGTCACGCTCGGCCACGAGATGGAGCAGGCTCGCCGCGCGAGCGAGGAACGCGCGCGCGCCGACGCCAGCGAGCTGGCCGAGCTCGCGCAACAGCTCCGCCAGGCGCAGAAGATGGAATCCGTCGGCCAGCTCGCCGGCGGCATCGCCCACGATTTCAACAATCTCCTCACCGCCATCAGCTGCAACGTCGAGCTGCTGCTCGACGAGATCTCGCCGAGCGACACCAGGCGCGACGACGTCGTGCAGATCCGCGAGGCGACCGATCGGGCAGCCAGCCTCACCCGCCAGCTCCTCGCCTTCAGCCGCCGGCAGGTGCTCCAGCCCCTGCCGCTCGACCTCAACGTCACCGTCAGCGGCATGGAGCGAATGCTCAGGCGCGTCCTCAGCTCCGACGTACGGCTGCGCACCCAGCTCGATCCCGCCCTGCCGGCGGTGTTCGCCGACGCCGGCCAGATGGAGCAGGTGATGATGAACCTTGTCCTCAACGCGCGGGACTCCATGCCCGCCGGCGGAACGATCGTCGTGCGGACGTCGACCGTCTCGTTGAGCGAGCCGCTCGCCCATCGCGGCGGCTCTCTCGCTGCCGGCGAGTACGCGACCCTCTCCGTTCGCGACGCCGGCACCGGAATCGCTCCCCACGTGCTCGGGCACCTGTTCGAGCCCTTCTTCACCACGAAGCCGCATGGACGCGGCACGGGGCTCGGCCTCGCCACCGTGCAGGGCATCGTCCTCCAGTCTGGCGGGCAGGTGGTCGTGGAGACGCAGGCGGGACTCGGATCGGAGTTCACCGTCTACCTTCCCCTCCTCCAGCCCGCCGAGGCCGCGCCGCCGCCGGAACCGGAGGCCGAAGTCGCCCAACCTGTCACCCCGAGCGTGCTCGTGGTGGACGACGAGCCGGCGGTGCGCGAAGTGACGGTGCGCGCCCTCTCCCGCGCCGGATACCGAGTCCTCGGTGCGGCGAGCGGCGCGGGCGCGCTCGATCTGCTGGCCCGCGAACCGGATCCGTCGATCGTCCTGCTGCTCACCGACATCATGATGCCGGATCTGAACGGGCACGAGCTCGCTGGCATCGTGGCGTCCCGCTGGCCGACGGTGCGCATCGCCTGCATGAGTGGCTTCTCCCCGGAAGAGATGCGGCGGCAGGGGCTCGCGGCGTCGTCGCGCCCGCTCCTCCACAAGCCGTTCACCCTTCCGCAGCTCGTGGGCTTCGTCAGCGAGGCCTTTTCGGCCGATCAGGCGCTCGTGTAGACCCGTTCGAGGTTGCGGGGAGGGTGGTTCGGCGGGAGCTTTGGGAATGCGCCTCATCCCTTCGTGCGCCGCCCGGACTGCGGCGCTCTCTCTCGTCCTGCTCCTCGGCGTCGCCGCCTGCCAGCGCGCGCCGGTCGCCGCCCCCGCTCCCACGCCGTCGAGGGCCGCGCCACCGCCGGTCTTCGCCTCCGGCCAGGCGGTGGTGGCCGCGATGCGCGCCCGCTACGCCGGCAAGTGGTTCAACACGCTCACCTTCCGCCAGAAGACCTCGCGCCTCCGCCCCAATGGGACCTGGGACGTCCAGACCTGGTACGAGGCGCTTCTTCTTCCCGGCCGGCTGCGGATCGACTTCGAGCCGGTGAGCGAGGGCAACGGCGTCCTCTACGCTCGTGACAGCCAGTTCGTCGCCTCGAACGGCCGGGTCATTCGCGCCGAGCCCGGAATCAACGACCTCCTGCTGCTCGGCTTCGACGTCTACGCCAATCCGCTGCCGAAGACGGAGGCGCTGCTCGCGAAGCAGGGCTTCGATCTCGCCCTGGTCCATCAGGACAGCCTCGACGGGCGCGCGATGCTCGTCGTCGGTGCGCTGCCAGGCGACGAGCACCGCAAGCAGTTCTGGGTGGATGCCGAGCGGCTGCTGTTCGTCCGCCTGCTCGAGTCCGATCCGCGCGATTCCACGAAGGTGCAGGACATCCGCTTCGTGAACTACGAGAAGCGCGGCGACGCGTGGCTCTCGCCGCGCGTGGAGATCCATTCCGGTGGCAAGTTGACGTTCTACGAGGATTACTTCGACATGCGCACCGATGTGCCGCTCGACGAGTCGATTTTCGACCCGACGCGGTGGAAGAACCCGAAGAATTGGGTGTGGTGAGCGCTTCGCGCGTCGGTGCGTCGGTGCGTAGGTGCGTAGGTGCGTAGGTGCGTTGATTCACTCCTCACCGGTCCGGTCATGCGATTCCGTTCGCTGTGCGCTGTGCTCCTCGCTCCACTTTCCCTCGCGGCGCAGCAGGGTCCTCCGACGGGCACCGTCGTCCTTCGGGCAGCGCGGCTGATCGACGGCACCGGCGCCGCCGTGGTGACGAACGGTGTCGTCGTCGTCACCGGCGACCGGATCGTGGCCGCGGGGGCGGCGGGATCCGTCGCCGTTCCCGCCGGCGCGACGGTGATCGACCTCGGCGATGCCACGCTCCTTCCCGGGTTCATCGACGCGCACACTCACATCATCGGGCGGTCGCTTTCCGATCCCCACTCCGACGATGCGGCGGTGCGCGACTACCCCGGCTACGGCGCCATCCTCGGCGTGGAGAACGCGCGCAAGACGCTGATGGCCGGCTTCACCAGCATCCGCGTGCTCGGCTCGCCGAACTTCGACGACATGGCGCTCCGCCAGGCGATATCCGCCGGCATGGCGATCGGCCCGCGGATGGAGAACGCCGGGCACTCGTTCGGCATCACCGGCGGACACTGCGACGAGAATGGCTACCGGCCCGGTCTCACCGACAACGACTATCGCACCGGGGTCGCCGACGGGGTGGACGAGGTGCGGAAGGCAGTGCGCTACCAGGTGAAGTACGGCGCCGACGTCATCAAGATCTGCGCGACCGGCGGCGTGCTGTCCGAGGGCGACGCCGTCGGGGCGACGCAGTACACACTCGAGGAGATGACCGCCGTGGTGGACGAGGCGACGAAGCTCGGGCGGAAGGTGGCCGCTCACGCCCACGGCACCGAGGGAATCAAGCTCGCCGTGCGCGCCGGCGTGGCGTCGATCGAGCACGGCTCCTTTCTCGACGAGGAAGGGGCGCGCCTCATGGTGCAGAAGGGCACGTTCCTCGTGCCGACGATCAGCGCCGGCGAGTTCGTGGAGAATGCGGCGAAGAGCGGGCGGCTCACCGGTCTGCGCGCCGAAAAGGCGCGAGCGGCAGCCAACGGAATGCGGAATTCGGTACGGCTCGCGCACCGGCTCGGCGTCCCGATCGCCCTCGGCACCGACGCCGGGGTGGGCGAGCATGGCGCCAACGGCCACGAGTTCACCCTGATGGTGACGTGGGGCGGCCTCACCCCCATGGAGTCCATCGTCGCCGGCACGAGCAACGCGGCGAAGCTGCTGGGGTGGGACTCGAGGGTCGGCACCCTCTCGGCGGGCAAGTGGGCGGACGTCGTCGCCGTGCCCGGCGACCCTATCCGCGACATCACGGTGATGGAGAGGCCGAGCTTCGTGATGAAGGGCGGGGTCGTGTACCGCAATCAACCGGTGGGCAAGACGACGGCGATGCGGTAGCGCTCTGCGCCTCTATGGATGGCCGATGTAATGAGCCGTTACGCCGCTGTCACGGATCGATACGCCCGTGGATCGATCGAGCCGCGAAGTGGGGTGCTAACCCCAAGACACAAAATCGCTTAGCTGGTCATCAGGCCGGGTCGCGTTCCTTGCCGTAGCGACCGCCATGATACTCGTCGCGCATTCGTACTTCCTTCGTCGCGATCCCAAGCAGTTCGAGCGCATGCGGCCGTACCCGCCGCTCGCGACCCTGCTCGCCGCCGCCCTGCTGCGCGAGCGGGGCCACGACGTCGCCCTGTTCGACGCGATGCTGGCCACCGGCACCGAGCAGTTCTGTGCTGCGCTCGCCGAGCGCCCGCCAACCGTCGTCGGGATCCTCGAGGACAACTTCAATTATCTGACGAAGATGTGCACCGTCCGCATGCGCGAGGCGACGCTCGAGATGATCCGTCTCGCCCACCGCGCGGGCTGTCGCGTCGTCGTCAACGGCTCGGACTCCACGGATCATCCGGCGCGGTATCTCGACGCTGGGGCCGATGCCGTGCTGCTGGGGGAAGGAGAATCGACGATGCTCGCCATCGCCGACGCCCTGCGCGCCAGTCCGGTGAGCGACCTGAGCGCCATCGGCGGGCTCGTCTTGTACGACGCCACCGGCGAGCTGTCCTACACCGCGGCGCGAGTTGGCTCGCGCGATCTCGACCTGCTCCCCTTTCCGGCCTGGGATCTCGTGGATGTGGCAGCCTATCGCGAAGCATGGACCTCCGCCCACGGCCGCTTCTCCTGGAACATGGCCACCTCTCGCGGTTGCCCGTTCGGCTGCAACTGGTGCGCGAAGCCGGTGTTCGGCCGCCGGTACAGCCAGCGCTCGCCAGAGTCGGTGGCGACGGAGATGCGGCAGCTCAAGCAGCAGATCGCTCCGGACCATCTCTGGTTCGCGGACGACATTTTCGGGCTCACCGCACCGTGGATCGAGCGCTTCGCCGCCGCGGTCACCGAGCTCGACGCGCGCATTCCATTCATGATCCAGTGTCGGGCCGACCTCCTGACGCCGCGGGTGGCGGCGGCGCTCGCGCAAGCGGGAGCGGAGGAGGTGTGGCTGGGCGTCGAATCCGGCTCGCAAAAGATCCTCGACGCGATGGACAAGGACACGACCGTCGACGAAGTGCGTGCCGCGACCCGTGCCCTGAAGGCGCAGGGAGTGCGCGCCTGCTGGTTCCTGCAGCTCGGCTATCCATCCGAGAGCTGGGAGGACGTGCTCCTGACGCGGAATCTCGTGCGGGAGGAGGAGCCGGATGACATCGGCGTCTCCGTCGCGTATCCACTTCCAGGCACCAAGTTCCACGCCGTGGTACAGGCGCAGCTCGGCGCACGCCGGAACTGGGAGGACACCGGCGAGCTGGCGATGCTCTTCCAGGGCACCTACACGACGGCCTTCTATCGCGTGCTCCGCGACCTGCTCCACGACGAGGCTCGTACGCGTGTCGGCGACGACACGCGATGGGACGCGCTGGAGCAGGAGGAAGCCGTCCACCGGTCGCCGGAGCCGTCTCTTGTCGGTTCCTGACCTGCTCTCGCCGGCGGCGCTGGCGTTCGACTCCGTGGCCCTCGAGTTCGACCGCCGCTACGGCGAGTGGCGCAGCGTCGCCGCCCAGCGTCGCGCCGTGCGCCGCGAGCTGTTGCGGGCATTCCCGCGAGGTGCGCGAGTGCTGGAGATCGGCGGGGGCACGGGCGAGGACGCGCTCTTCCTGATCCGCCAGGGACGCGATGTCCTGTTGACGGATGCCTCGCCGGCGATGGTGCACCTCGCCGACGCGAAACTCGGCGCGCGCGCCACGAATCGTCCGCGAGTCGTGCCGGCGGAGCACCTCGATTCGTTCGCCGTCGAACGTGAGTCGGCCGGCGAGCCGCTGTTCGATGGCGCCTTCTCCAACTTCGCCGCGCTCAACTGTGTCACCGATCAGGTCCCGGTGGCGCGAGGGCTGGCCGGTCTGGTGCGGCCGGGCGCGAGGGTCCTGTTCGTGATCTTCGGCACGATGTCGCCCGGGGAATTCGTCGTCCGGCTGCTGCGTCGCGAGCCGGCGGCGGCGTTCAGGCGGCTGTCGCGCGGTGACGTGCATGCCCGCCTCGCCAAGCGGGAGTTCACCGTGCGCTATCACCGCTCAGGCGAGATCATCCGCGCCATGTCGCCCTGGTTCCGTCTCGTCGCGCGCCGCGGGATCGGAGTCTTCGTGCCGCCGAGCGCCGCCGAACCCTGGATCTCGGCCCATCCCCGACTGCTCGACGTCCTGGAGTCGCTCGACCGTGCGGTCTCGCGTCCGCTGGCGCTCCTCGCCGATCACGTGCTCTACGAATTCGAACGGACATCCGCGGCGAATCACGATGAACTCGCATGACGGGCGCTGATCCGGCCACGGCGGCGCGCTTTCGCGCTGCGTATGCGATCCATCGCGCGTCCGAAGGCCGCAAGCTCGATCGGCGGCAGCTCCTGGCCATGCCATACCTGCGTTCCGGCCCATTGGCTGGGCAATGGACGATACGCGCACGCACCTTCGGCACCTTCGTCGAGCGGGTGCTCACGCCGCTGGCGACGAGGTCGGCACGGCCCCTCCGCGTCCTCGATCTCGGGGCAGGCAACGGATGGCTTTGCTACCGTGCCGCGCTTGCTGGCTGTGATGCGACGGCGCTCGATCTGCGCGACGACGACGTGGACGGACTCGGCGCAGCGCGGGGCTATCTCGACTCCACGCCGGTGCGCTTCGAGCGGATCGTCGGTTCGTTCGACGCACTTCCCATCGCTCCCGCGACGTACGACGTCGTCGTCTTCAACGCTTCGCTGCACTACGCGGTGGATCTGTCGCTGGTCCTGCGCGAGGCGCGACGTGCGGCGAGAATTGGAGGCCGTGTCGTGATTCTCGACTCGCCGTTCTACGCCCGCGAAGAGCACGGCGAGGCGATGATCGCCGAAAAGCAGCGCGACGGGACGGACTTGTTCGGCGCGCGAGCCGACGATCTGCTGGCGATCCCGTTCATCGAATACCTCACGCACGATCGTCTCGTCGCCGCCTCGGCCGGTCTCGGACTCGCGTGGCACCGCCGCCGCGTACGATATCCCCTGCGCTACGAGGCCCGGGCAGCGATCGCCTGGCTGCGCCGGCGGCGTCCACCGTCGCGCTTCGACCTCTGGGAGTCCATCGTACCATGATCCTCTTCGTCAACCCCCGCGCGACCAGGCCGAAGAACCGGCGCTTTCCCCTTTCGCTCATGGCGGTAGGGGCGGCGCTTCCAGCCGGCGTCGAATGGGACCTCGTCGACGGCAATCGTCCGGACATCGACGCGCTGGAAGAGCTGCTCCGCCGGATCGACGCGCAGCAACAGACCACCGATCCCGTCAGCGCCGTCGCCTTCACGGTGATGCCGGGCCCACAGCTCGTGAGCGCGGTTCCGCTCGCGCACGCGCTGAAGGCGCGCCATCCGCGGATTCCCATCGTGTGGGGGGGGAACTTTCCGAGCCTGTATCCCGCGCCGGTGCTGCGCGCTCCGTACGTGGACTGGATCGTACGCGGCCAGGGCGAGGAGACCTTCGTCGAGCTCCTCGAGGTGCTGGAGGGCAATCGGGATCCACACACCGTCGCCGGCCTCGGCTTCCGCGAGCTGGACGGCAGCCACTGGATCGGCGTCGAGCGAAAGTGGCGCGGACCCGACGACCTGCCCGCGCCGCCCTACCACCGGATCGACGTCGCCGACTACCTGCAGCCCACCTTTCTCGGCGAGCGGTCCGGCGTCTACCAGGCATCGATCGGCTGCCCGCACGGCTGCAAGTTCTGCGGGGTGATCTCCGTCTTCGGCCGTCGCGAGCTGCAGGGTTCGGCCGAGCGCACGGTCGGCCACCTCGCCTTTCTCGCGCGGGAGCACGGGATGGACTCCGTGCACTTCTACGACAACAACTTCTTTCTCACCGAGGAGCGAGCGAAGGAGTTCGCACGGCGCATCGAGCCGCTCGGGCTGCGCTGGTGGTGCGAGGCCCGCGTCGACGTCCTGACTCGCTTTTCCGACGAGACCTGGCGCGCGCTGCGCCGCGCCGGCCTGACGATGGTGTTCTGCGGTGCCGAGTCCGGATCGGACGCGGTGCTGGCGAAGATGGACAAGGGAACGACGACGGCGCAGGTGCTCGAGGTGGCGGCCCGGTCGCGAGTCCACGGGATCATTCCCGAGTTCTCCTTCGTCTTCGGGGATCCGGACGATCCGGAGCGGGAGATCGAGAACACGTTGTCGTTCGTGCGGCGGCTGAAGGTCGTGAATCCGGCGATGGAGCTCATCAGCTACTTCTACACGCCGACGCCGCAGCGTCGAGGCACCTACGGCGACGTCGACGCCGTGAGCGGAACGCCGGCGACGCTGGAGGAATGGATCGAGCCGGAGTGGCTCGCATGGATGACCCACGAGGATCCGCGCGTCCCCTGGCTCGACCGCCGCCTCAAGGCGCGGGTCGAGAACTTCGAGCTCGTGCTGAAGAGCCGCTTTCCCTCCGTGCACGATCATCGCACCCTGCCGTGGGGCAAGGCCGTCGGGCGGCTGATGGCGCGGGGTCGGTGGGAGCGCGGAGACTTCGAGAACCCGCGGTCGCTCCGGACGGTGCGGCGCTGGGCGCAGCGCTCGCCTGACGACGCCCAGGCTTACGGGCATCTGCGGCCGCCCTCGCCGGCTGGAGTTCCGTGAGCGTCCTGACCGCCGCCGACGGCTATCGGCTCTGGGCGCCGCGCTATGCCGCCGAGACGGCGGTGAGTCGTCTCGAGGACGACGTCGTGGGCGATCTCGGCATCGACACGGACGCGACTCGCTTGCTCGACGTGGGGTGCGGCACCGCGCGCCGCCTGTGCCATAGCGGGGCGGCGATCGGCGTCGGGGTCGATCTGTCTCCCGCGATGCTCGCCGAGGCCATCGGTCCCTGCACACTCGCCGCGGGCGACGCTCGCGCACTCCCGTTCGCTGCCGGCTTCTTCGACGTCGTCTGGTGCCGGCTCGTCATCGGCCACGTGGCCGGCCTCCACGCCGTCTACGCCGAGCTCGGACGGGTGTGTCGACGCGGAGGCACGGTCGTCGTGACCGACTTCCATCCCGACGCCGTGGCCGCGGGCCACCGCCGCACGTTCCCCGACCGACGCGGAATCTCGCATGAGATCGAGCATCACGTTCACGATCCGCTCGCCCACGTGATCGCCGCGGGGGACGCCGGCCTGTTGCTCGTCGAGCGCCGCGACGCCGAGGTGTCGCCGGCGATCCGCCCCTTCTACGAGCGGGCCGGACGACTGGCCGACTACGAGGCGCAGTGCGGCCTGTGCCTCGTGCTCGCCCTCGTGTTCCGCTCCCGATGAGCTTGCGCGTCGAGGCGTCGAATGCCGCCGTCGGCGTGGTCGACGGACGGATCGTGCCGGCGAGCGGGCGCTTCGATGTCGAGCTTTCCATCGCCGACGGCGAGCTGCGTCCGGGGCTGATCAACTGCCACGACCACCTGCACCGGAATCACTACGGCCGGCTCGGCACGCCGCCCTATGCCAACGCCTACGACTGGGGACGCGACATCCACGACCGCGAGCAGCGACGGATCGACGCCGGCCGGGCGCTGCCGCGGCGCGAGGCGCTCCTCCGCGGCGCGTGGAAGAATCTCCTCGCCGGCGTCACTACCGTCGTGCACCACGACCGACGCGAGCCGGCGTTCGACGATGACTTCCCTCTGCGCGTCGTCGATCTGCGCACCGTGCACTCCCTCGACTTCGAGCCCGTGCTTCCCGGTGCGATCGCCGGCGAGGAGCCGTTCGCGATCCATCTCGCCGAGGGAGTCGACGAGCACTCGGCGGAGGAGATCCGTGAGCTGGACCGCCGCGGCCTTCTCACCTCCCGCCTCATCGCGGTGCACGTCGTCGGCGCCGACGACGACGGGATCCGCCGGCGGCGGGGCGCCGGCGCGGCGATCGGCGGGGGTCCGACCGCGAACCCGGTCAGGTTCGGCGACCGCGCAC
>JBIOHU010000044.1:0-14766 GCA_044449225.1 Gemmatimonadales bacterium
ACCAGCACGCCGGTGGCCATCGGATCCAGCGTTCCGGCGTGCCCTGTTCGATCGCCACGCACGAAGCGTTGAGTCGCGGCCACTTTCCGGCGACGCCCGTGGACGGAATCATCGTCGACGAGTCGCACCGGTTCCGCGCCACGACCGCCCATCGCTACGCGGTCCTGGCGCGACTCTCGGCGCATGTCCCGCTCCTGCTGCTGTCGGCCACTCCACTGCAGAACGGGACGCGTGACCTCGCGGCGCAACTCGCCCTCTATCTCGGCAGCTCTGCGTTCCGGAGCACCCCGGCCGAGCTCGCGCGGCACGTCGTGCGCGGCGCCGACCTGGCCGATGATCGGTTTCCGACCGTCGCACCACCGAACTGGATCCGGCCGACGGGCGACGACGGCGCGGTGCTCCGCGCGATCATGTCCCTGCCTCCGCCGGCGGCGCCGGTGGACGCTGGCGATGCGGGCGTCCTGCGCGCCATCGGCCTGGTGCGGGCGTGGGCATCGAGCCGTGCGGCGCTCGCCGCACCCCGGCGCCGTCGTCGCCTGGCGACGACGGCGATCGAGCAGTGCACGGCGAGCGGCGTGGCGCCGCGCCGGAGCGAGCTGCGCGCCTGGCAGGGGATCGGTGGCGACGTGCAGCTCGCCTTCTCTCCGCTTCTCGTGAGCCGGCCCCTTCCCGACGGCGATCGACGCGAGCTTCTGGCCGCGCTGGCGGCGGAGTGTCTGGCGCTCGAATCGCTCGAGAAAGCGCTGGCCGCGACGGCCGACCCCGATTCAAACCGTGTCGCCGCGCTCCGAGCTCTGCGGCTGCGGCACCCGGGCGAGCGCATTCTCGCCTTCAGTGAGCTTGCCAGCACCGTGCGCGCCTACTTCGCCGCCATGCGCGGCGACGCCGAGGTCGGGCTCCTGACCGCGAGCGACGCGCGCATTGCGAGCGGACGCTTGCCGCGCGACGCGCTGCTCGCCCGTTTCTCGCCGCGGGCGCAGGGCGCCCCCGCGCCGAGCCGTCGCGAGCGCGTGACGCTGCTCCTCTCGACCGATCTGCTGTCGGAAGGGGTGAACCTCCAGGACGCGAGCGTCATCGTGCATCTCGACCTGCCGTGGAATCCGGCGCGGCTGGCGCAACGGGTGGGCCGCGTCCGTCGTCCCGGCGGATCGGAAGTCGTCCACAGCTATCTCATGGCGCCCCCGGCGGGCACCGAGCTGCTGCTGCGCATGGAATCTCGGCTGCGGGAGAAGCTGGACCGCGCCGAGCGGACGATCGGCCGCACGATCGGCGTCCTGCCGACCCTCGCCGGTCCGCCGCCATCGCCAAACGGCGGTGACGGGGACACGCACGACACCGAGCGAAGTGCCGATGCGACCGGCGTGTGGGCCGAGCGACTGGCGAGGTGGCGCCGAGCCTCTCCCCCGCGGAGC
This sequence comes from Gemmatimonadales bacterium, assembly GCA_044449225.1. GTDB lineage: Bacteria > Gemmatimonadota > Gemmatimonadetes > Gemmatimonadales > Gemmatimonadaceae > AG11. The sequence continues at coordinate 1,413 of JBIOHU010000044.1, forward strand.
ACGAGCCGGCAGCCGCTCGTCGCCGCCACTGCCGGCATGCATCGCGGCTGGCTCGCCGCACTCGACGATGGAGGCCTGTTGGCTGCGCTCGACGTTGCGACCGGCGACACGGGCGGAACGGACGATCCCGCCGTCCTCGCGCGGGCGGTCGCGTTCACCGAGGGCGCGGGGCGACCGTGCGCTGCGGCCGAGATCGAGGCGGCACTGGCCGACGTCGAGCACTGTCTCGCGCGCGAGCGGCTCAGCGAAGGATGCGGCGTCCTCGCCCGCCGCGCGCCACTTGAGCTCGCGCTCGAGCGGCGCATCGGCCGCGCCCTCCGCCGCGCGCCTCGCCACGAGCGCTCGGCGACGATCTCCCTCGCCGCGCGACTCCGCCGTGCGCTGCGCGGGAGTCGATCGCTCGGCGCGGAGAGCGAGCTTGCGTCGACGCTCGAGCTTCACCCCGACGTCGCGACCGCGGATCGGTGCTGGCTCGAATCCGCGGTCGCGGTAGCCGAGCGGATGCCGAATCGGACTACGGGAAAGGGAGCGCGCCGCCTCGTGGCGTTGGTGATCCTGGGGACGCGAGAGCCGTGATCGAGCAGCTGGTCAGCGTCGTTCGCCCCCGGCACCCGGCGTCCACCGGGCGATCCTTCCCTTCGGGCCGACCGCCCATCCCGTCGTCGACGTTGCGAAGCGGACACTGTTGTAGGCGACGAAATCCACCGCGGCCCACGTGGCGCCGCCGTCGTCGGAGCGGTCCGTGCCGGAGAGCCCGACAGCCACCAGCGTCCGCCCCGCGCTGCCGGGAAGAAAGGCGACGTCCGAGCGGTAGCCGGCGGGCGATGAGGCGCTGTCGGCCAGCAGCCAGGTCGCGCCGCCGTCGGAGGTGACGGCGAGATTCCGTCCTCGAAGCGCCGGTTGCTGGTAGTCGCCGCCGGCGATCACGCCGTGCCTCGAATCGCGGAAGACGACGGAGAAGAGTCCCGCCGAGGCGACACCGGCGCGCAGAGGCGCGTTCTGCACCGTCCAGTGGCGGCCGCGGTCGACCGAGTGATAGACCCGCGCCAGGGCGGCTCCGCCGCTTGCCAGCCAGACCTCCGCGTCGCCGAGAACGGTGAGACAGCTCCCGCTCGCCGCGAACCCGCCCTCGCCAGGCAGCGCCAGGGGCATCGCATCCGAGGGCATCTCGGCCCAACTGTCACCGCCGTCGTCGGTCGTGACGATGAGGAAGCGGCCCCCCACCGGGTCGCTCATCGCGATGCCGTGCTTCGCGTCCCAGAACTGGATGGCGTCGAAGAAGGAGCCCCGGCGCGTACTCGTGAAGTGAAGCGACCAGCTTCGTCCGCCGTCGGTCGTGCGATAGATGCGTGACGAGTCACCGATGCTGAGCACGTGGGCGACGTCGGCCGACGTGGCGGCGATGGCGCGGAAGTCGAGCCCGGCCGCGCCCGGAACGCTGTCGAGCGTCCAGGTGGAACCGCCGTCGGTGGTGCGGAGGACGGTACCGCGCGCGCCGCTGGCCCAGAGCACGGATGGCGAGACCACGCTCATGCCGCGTAGCTCGGTGTCGGTCGGGCTCGGCAGCGGCTGCCATTGCGCCCGTGCCGCCGGCGCGCTGGCGAGCAGGGTGAGCGCGATCGCTGCGAGAGAGGGACGGAAGCGGATCATCGTGATCTGTCGGGAGAGTGGAGGGCGGGAGGCGGGCCTGACGAGGTACGGAGTATGCCACCTCCCCGGACGAAGGGAAGCGCCCGACCTATCCGGCGGGCAGAACCGTCTGCCTGGAGGGGTGGCATGATGACGGGAGGAGACAGGGAATCGTTCGCGTCGAACGTGATACAGGAAGTGAGGCGCTGGCCGGGCGTGGAGTTGCGCCCGCACGCCAGTCCAACCACACCCGGCGAAGCGGACGGCGTCGAGTTCCGGCTGTTCGGCCGGCAGATCGGACACGTGCACGGCGACTGCTCCGTGCACCTCTCGTTCACCAGGGCGCTGAAGACCAGCCTCCTCGAGGAGCAGTTGGCCGAGCCGTTCGAGCTGGCGCCGTCGTCAGGCTGGGCCGCGTTCACGCCGCTGAGCGTCACCGACGCCGACCGTGCGATCTGGCTACTCCGGCTGAACTACGTGCGGATCCGTCGCCAGCGGCTTACTCCACTGGCTGCCTCGAGCTCGGCGCTGCTGAAGGAGCATGAAGCGGCGCTGGCATCGGTGAGCCCGAAGGTGACCGGGCTGCTGCAGCGCACCCAGGCCCGCCGGCGGCCCCGACCACTGCCGTCCCTCGATGCCTGAGTCGTCCCGTCAGCCGACGGCATGGCCGCGGAAGACGAAGTACACCGCGCCCATGATGCAGAAGGCCGCCCAGACGAAGTCGAGTCTCAGCGGCTGCTTCATGTAGAAGTAGGCGAAGGGAACGAACACCGACAGGGTGATCACCTCCTGCAGGATCTTGAGCTGACCGAGGCTGAGCGCCGTGTACCCGATCCGGTTCGCCGGTACCTGGAGCAGGTACTCGAACAGGGCGATCCCCCAGCTCAGCAACGCGGCCACGTACCACGGCCGGTCGCTCAGATTCCTGAGGTGGGCGTACCAGGCGAAGGTCATGAAGATGTTCGAGAGCGCGAGCAGGCCGGCGGTGCGAAGGATGACGGGCATGGAGGGTCCGGGAGAGGCCGCGGGCGGGCGAGGGCAGTTCGCGGCAAAGCTGTCACCGTCGGCGTGGCTTCACCAGCGACGAAACCCTCGGCGCCGCGGATCGTAGGGATGACACCGGCGGTCGCCGGCCGCTCGCGCACGCGACACGCTGAGGACTCCATCATGTGGCTGCTGCTGAAAGGGCTCGCCTTGCGGTTCGTCGTCGGACGTACCCTCGGAGGGATGCTGGCCACCCTGCTCCTGGTCCTCGTTCCCGTGGCCGGCGTCCTCAAGTTCATCGGCCTGCCACTGTTGATCGTCCTCGGCGTGATCGGGGCACCGGTCTTCCTGCTGCTCGGGGCGATCGGCCTGCCGATGCTCCTCGTCGCCGGTATCGGAGGCGTGCTTCTCCTCGTTCTCGGCATTGAGCTCGCGATCGGCGTGCTGGCGATCAAGATCCTGCTGCCGATCGTGCTGATCGTGTGGTTCGTGCGATGGATGCGGCGGGGAAATGGGGCCGTGCCGACAGAGGGCAATGCAGACGTGTAGCTGAGCCTGCGCGCTCGGCGCGTGGAGGGATCAGTTCTTCCTGGCCTTCCCCCATCGCTTTCCCAGGGCCTTGAAATACCGCCACCGCACGACGCTCATCACGACGAAGACGATCGCCAACGCGACCGCGAGCGGCCAGTCGATGTGCCTCATCGAGCGACGTCAGGCTCCGATCGTGACGCCGAGGGTCGCCACGCTGTCATGGTCGCCACGGGAGGTGCTGCTGGCGCGGCGGAAAAAGCCGGCTCGTCCGCCGACACCGAACAGCAGCAGCAGGTGCACCTCGCCACCGACGTACGTCGTGTGGGGATCGGCGTTCCACGGCTCGCCGCTGGTGCGCAGCACGGCGCCGCGAAGGGAGTAGCCGGAGCCGAACTGGCCGAGCATGTGGAAGTAGCCGGCCGAGAACTCCGTGCCGTGCTGTCCCTGTTCGATGAGGGCGATCGCCCCGCGCGAGCGGCTGCGGTTGAAATCCAGCATCCCGCCGGCCGACACGGAGAAGCGCATCGGCGTGCCGTAGTGAAGGCCGAACGCCGGCGAAAACTGCGGCGAGCGTGTGTCGCTCGTGCGCTGCGCGAGGGCGCAGGCGGGCAGCGCGACGGAGAGGAGCACGGAGAGGGCGGTTCGGCGCATGGCTCAATCCTGTACCGGGCGCGCGAGCGCGCGCAAGGCGATCATGCGGCGCGTCCCGCGATCGCGTCGCGCCGCCGCTCCAGCACACCGCCGATCACGACGGCGACGCCGACGACCACCCCCTGTGCCAGCGGAAACCAGTGCGGATCTCCGGGAGAGGCATTGGCGCCGCGCACCGCCGGCCCCGCGGCGGCGATGAGGAGGATGAGCGCCAGCAGCACCACGGTGTACAGCGACCGGCCCGCGGTGATCCGCGACGTGGCGAAGCCCCCCGCCAGCGCGCCGAGCGCGGCGGCCGCGAGCTTGCCCTCCAGATAGGTGGCCGGGTATGGCGACTGGAGCGCCTCGGCGCCGCGCAGCGTCAGGACGCCAGCGATCACCGTCCCGGCGGCGATGATCACCAGGCTCACGCCCATTCCGGCGAGCAGCCCGATCGCTGGCCGCACGAACGACGACGCCGGCGCGACGGGTGGTGGCGAGGTCATGGCCGCGGCTCAGTCGACGTAGAGGTCGGCCGGCTCGGTCGACGCAAGCTCGGTGAGGAACCGCGCGACGGTCGATGCGACGAGCTCGGCATACCGCTTTCCCTTGTCGGCGTTCGCCTGGGCCGGATTGCCCGTGCCCGTGTCGGCGCTCACCTGGGTCCAGCGACGCGGCGCCCACGCCCAGCCCTCGCGCAGGCCGGCGATGGACCAGCGCCGCTCGCGACCGTCTCCGGCCTCGCCCAGCGGCCGAACGAATTGTGGGGCGACATGCATCATCACGCTCGTCTCCAGCTCGTCGGCATGATCGCCCGGCGCGCTGAAGATCGCGCTCCGGTCGCCGATGCGGTACCAGTTCACCGTGGCGAGGAACACGCTCGTCTTCGGCTGCAGCTCGCGGATCATCTGGCGAAAGTCGTTTCCGCCGTGGCCGTTGAAGATCACGAGCCGACGAACCCCCTGCACCTCCAGCGCGTGAACGAGATCGGCGAGGAGAGCCGCCTGGGTGGAGGGATTCATGTTCAGGCAGAGCTTGATGTCGAGCTGCCCGGTGTTGACCCCGAACGGCACGCACGGGAGCACTACCACCTTCGTGCCCTGCTCCCAGGCGAGCCGTGCCGCTTCGGCCGCGAGCGCGTCGCACTGGATGTTGTCGGTGGCGTAGGGGAGATGGTAGTTGTGCGCCTCCGTTGCCCCCCATGGCAGGACGGCCACGTCATACGGCGTCGCGTCCACCGTCTTCCAGGTGCTTTCGGCGAGAATGTAGGGTCGGGTCGGCATGAGGCGGAAAATCACCTGCGTGGAGGGGGAATGCCAGCGGGCCGGCTCTTTGCAATCATCCGCGAGGCGTGGTGGCATCCACGGCGCGCCCCGACTCCCCTCCGATGTCCGATCTCTACAACAAGTCCGCGACTCCGAGCGGGATGGACAGCATCGTCGCCGGCGCACTCGCCTCGCTCGAGGGACGTACGTCGTCGATCCTCAACGCCGTCGACGACGGCGTGTTCTTTCTCGACACGCTCGGCCGTGCCGTGTTCGTGAACGAGGCGACGGTTCGCATGCTCGGCTTCACGAATCGGGAGTCGCTCGGCATGTCGATGCACGAGCTGACCCATCACCACTATGCCGACGGGAGCCTCTTCCCGGCCGACGACTGTCCCATTCTCTCCTCCGTGACCGACGCCGTGCAGCAGCGCGTCGGTGGGGACACCTTCTGGACGAAGGGCGGCGAGGCGCTGCCGGTGGACTACACGAGCATCCCGATCAAGGAAGGGCGGCGCGTCATCGGTGTCGTCGTCACCTTCCGCGACATCAGCGACCAGCAACGCGTCGAGGTCCAGGCCGCACGCCTCGCCCGCGAGCGCGAGGCGCGCGCCGCCGCGGAGACGGCGCGGGAAGCGCTGCGGGCGAGCGAGGCGCGCTACCGCTTCCTCGCCGAAGCGATTCCCGTGCAGATCTGGACGGCCAAGCCCGACGGGTCGCTCGACTACGTCACCCAGCGCGTCGCGTCCTACTTCGGCGTGCCGTCGGAGCAGATCCTCGGCGAGGGCTGGCAGCGTCTCATTCATCCCGACGACCTCGAGCGCGCCGGCCAGCGCTGGACGCACTCGCTCGCGACCGGCGAGCCCTATCAGGTGGAGTTCCGACTGCGGCGAGCCGACGGGGTCTACCGCTGGTACATCGGGCGTGCCCTTCCCCAGCTCGACGCAAACGGGACGATCGTCCACTGGTTCGGCACGAACACGGACATCGACGAGCAGAAGGAACCGGCGCGGGGCTAGTCGACTCTCCGCGGCCCGACGCGAGGAAGGCACGGTGTCTGCGACTCCGGCCGCTACCACTCATTCGTCCGGAGCGTCGCATGTCCACGTCTCGTGCCCTCACCTGTCTCGTTCTCGCGATCGGCGCGGCATGCAGCCGATCGGACCGCACCGCCGACTCCGCGAACGGCGGCGTCGTCGCGCAGGAGATCGCCGACACCACCCGCCTCCTCGGGGCGACGCCAGCCGCGGGAGGAGCAGCCCACGTCACGGCGACGGACGCGAAGAGTGTCCGGCTGGCGACCGAATTCAGGTTGACCGAGGCCAACTTCCGGCGCTTCATCCAGGCGAGCGACAGCCTCGCCGTGCTGCGCAAGCGCGATCCGCAGGCGCGCGCGTTGCTCGACGAACAACCCACCGACAATGGCAGCGTCACCCGGGTCACGGCGAACGACGCCGGCATCACCCATCTCGAGTCGAATGCCGCCGTCAACAACGCCATCGTCGCCTCGGGCATGTCGGTGCCCGACTACTTCGTCGCATCGATCGCCATCGCCCAGGCCGAGCGGTTCATCGGCGACCCCAAGGCAGCCCCGCCGACGCCGACCCTCGGTGCCAACGCGAAGTTCCTCGCCGCGCATCGCGCCGAGCTGGACGCCATGCGCGCGCGCAGCACAGGGGTCGTGACGGCCGCGCCGTAGCGCGGCTCTGGCGCCGGCGACGCGATGCGCGAGATTGCAGCGTTCCCTCCCGCGGTCGCCCGATTCGCCTCGCAACGCGTTTGAGGGTCGTTCAAACCTTCTGACCGGTCCGGCTATCCCATCCAGTGCACGGGAACCCGGACGATTGATGACGGTAGTGGCCCTCCCCGAACCGACGACAGCTCCTTCGCCATTCGGTGTCGACCCGGACGTGGCCCTCGCGGCCGCGGGCGATCGTCTCGCGTTCGAGCGACTCTACCGTCAGCACGTCAATCGGGTGTTCTCCCTCTGCGCCCGGATGGTGAACGACCGGACGCGCGCCGAGGAGCTCACGCAGGACGTGTTCGTCCGCGCGTGGGAGAAGCTGTCCCTGTTTCGCGGCGAGGCCGCGTTCGGCACCTGGCTGCATCGAATGACGGTCAATCTGGTCCTGAACGCACGAAAGACCGATGGACGCCGGCAATCGCGGGTCGAGGACGAGGACGATGGAGACGGGATCGATGCGCTGCCGGCACGGCCCAACTCTCCGGGCGACCGGATGGACCTCGAGTGGGCGATCGCCCGGCTGCCGAAGGGAGCACGACGAGTGTTCACGCTGCACGACGTGGAAGGTTACAAGCACGAAGAGATCGCCGAGATGCTCGGCGTGACGTCCGGAGCCACCAAGGCGCAGCTCCACCGCGCCAGGCTTCTTCTGCGGGAGGCACTGAGCCGATGACCCATGACAGCGGACCCATGACCTGCGGCGGCTTCGCCGACCAGCTCGCGAGCTATCTCGACCACGGGCTCTCCGGGTTGGAACGGCTCGAGGTCGAGTCGCACGCAGCGGCATGCGCCGCGTGCGGCGGGCTGATCGCCGACCTCGACGTCATCCGTCGCGACGCCGCGCTGCTGCCGGCCCTCGAGCCGTCGCGCGACCTCTGGGCCGGCATCGCGGCACGCATCGACGCGCCGGTGCTGCCACTGGAGGTGGCGCGGCAGGCCCGGACCGGAACGACGCGACACGCCTGGATACGCCCGTCCGTCGCCGCCGCGGCGCTCATCTTCGTGACGGCGGGCGTGACGCACCTGCTCACGCGCGCTTCCTACGCACCAGTCGCCTCGATACCCGTGGCCGGGCCATCGGCCGATTCCCCGCGGCGGCTGGCGGAGCGGAGTGGCTCCGACGCCCGGAGTACCGGCACCCAGCGAAGCTCGAGCGCCGACGAGCCGGCCGCCGCGCGCCGGCCGGCCGGTCGGAATGCGCCGACGGCGCACCTGGTGAGCGCCGTGCCGACCATGACGAACGCTCAGCCGACCTACGACCGCGAGATCGGCAAGCTGCGCGCGATCGTCGCCGAGCGCCGCTCCCAGCTCGATCCGCGGACGATCGCCGTGCTCGATCAGAGCATCGCGGTCATCGACTCGGCGATCGCGCAGAGTCGCGCGGCGCTCGCCAGCGATCCGGCGAGCGGCTTCCTCGCCACGCAGCTCAACCATTCGCTCGACAAGAAAGTCGAACTGCTACGGACGGCGGCGCTGCTGCCGTCGCGGACCTGAGGAGCTCACTCATGCATCGACCCATCGTCCTGCTCGCCACCGCCGTCGCCCTCGCGGCCCCGACCGCTGCGTCCGCGCAGCATCGTGAGCGCGATGCCGCCGGCGCGCTCGATACCACCGTCGCCTTCGACCCGCACGGCTCGGTGATCGTGACCTGTCCCGGCGGGGCGGTGATCGTCACCGGAAGCGACCGTGACGAGATCCGCGTGCACGCACGCACGGAGAGCGGCGCCGTCAGCTTCACGAGCACCGGCTCGCGCGCCATCCTCGAGCCGGCGGCGGGCCGCCGCTGCAGCGACGGGCGCTTCGAGGTCACCGTCCCCGCCGGCGCACGCGTGTCGGCCAACAGCTGGAGTGGCAGCGTGGAGCTGCGCGGCGTGCATGGCGACGCGGATGTCCACGGCCAGAGCGCCGAGATCGCCGTGCACGATGCCGGTGCGCGGCTCGACGTCGAGACGCTGTCGGGGGACGTCACCGTCCAGGGGGTGAAGTCCGACGCCACCATCAATACGGTGAGCGGCGACATCGAGCTCGGCGGCGCCCGCGGCAACGTCGAGATCGAGACGGTGAGCGGCGACCTGCGGCTGCATGACATCGTCGCGCGGGAGGCACGCATCCATACGACGAGCGGCGACGTGGATTTCGCGGGCCAGATCCTGAGCGACGGCCGCTACGAGTTCAACACCCACTCCGGCGAGATCCGGCTCCATCTGCCCGCGGACGTCGGGGCGCAGCTCAGCATCTCGACCTTCAACGGAGGCATCGACAGCGACTTCCCGATCACGCTGAAAGCGGGGGAGCACGGGATCGGCGCCAACCAGGCGAAGCAGCTCAGCTTCACCCTCGGCCACGGAACCGCCCGCATCATCGCCGAGACCTTCAGCGGCGACATCACTCTCTCGTCCACCGCTCGCCACTAGATGCACTCTTCAGGAGAATTCGCGATGCCGCTCCTCCGTCCCATCCTGCTCTGGTCCCTGCTGCTCGTGCCGTCGGCTCTCCCCGCCCAGGATCGGCAGACCGACGCCCACGCCTTCAGACTCAACGAGCGCGTGCCCGCCGGCCAGTGGATCCGCGTGCGCAATCTCAACGGCGAGCTACGCGTGCGCCCCTCCTCGAGCGACCGGGTGGAGATCACCGCCACCAAGACCTGGCGCCGGGGCAATCCCAAGGACGTGCGTATCGAGACGAAGCGCTCGAGCGACGGCAGTATCCTCGTCTGTGCGCTCTGGACCGAGAACTCCTCGTGCTCGGAGACCAACTACGAGTCGCACAACGGCGAGGGCTGGTCGCGCGGACGCGAGAACGACGTCGCGGTGAGCTTCGACATCCGCGTGCCGAAGGACGTCAGAGTGGGCGTGTACAGCGTGAACGGCAGCGTGAGCGTCGAGGGCGCGACGAGCGAGGTGCGCGCCTCCACCGTGAATGGCAGCGTGGACGCTGCGAGCTCGGGCGGTCCCGTCCAGGCGAACACCGTGAACGGGAGCGTCCACGCCTCGATGGGTCGACTCTCCGGTGACGAGGACCTTGCGTTCAGCTCCGTGAACGGCAGCGTGATCGCCGAATTCACCGGTGACGTCGACGCCGACATCGACCTGAGCACGGTGAACGGGCGCTTCCAGACCGACTGGCCGGTGACGATCAGCGGCCGCATCGACCCGAAACACCTGCGGGCGACGCTCGGGAAGGGAGGGCGGCGGATCCGCTTGTCGACCGTCAACGGGAACGTGGAGCTCAGGAAAAGGTAAGCCGTTCCGGCGTCTGAGGGGTATATTTCCCGTACCCTCCAACGGAGATCTATCCCCATGGGAGTCTCGATGACCGGGACCCTCGTTCGTACCGGCGAGGAACGGGCGACGCTGGTGCGTCGCACCTACGGCCTCGTCTTCGTCAGTGTCGTCGTCACGGCGCTCGGCGTCAGCTTCGCGCGCACGCAGCCGGCGCTCATGGATGCCGTCAAGGCGCATCCGATCATCACCATGATCGCGATGTTCGCGCCCCTCTGGATGGCGATGAAGGCGCGCCACAGCTATCCGCGAAACCTGCTACTGGTCCTGCTGTTCACGTTCGTCGAAGGATTGTTCATCGCACCATTTCTCACCATGGCCGAGCAGCACAGCCCGGGGATCGTCGGCCAGGCCGGGACGCTGACGTTGTCCGCCTTCGGCGTGCTGTCGCTCTACGCCGTCGTCAGCAAGCGCGACTTCAGCGCCTGGGGCAGCTTCTTCTTCGTCGGGCTGTGGGTGCTGATCGCGACCTCGCTCATCAACATCTTCTTCCCCACCGCCCTCGGTACCCTCTGGCTCGCCGCCGGCACGGTGCTCGTGTTCAGCGGGCTGCTCGTGTTCGATACCTGGCGCATCGTGCGCTCCGGGCAGTACGGTCCGGACGACTACGTGCCCGCCGCGGTGAACATCTACCTCGACCTGCTCAATCTCTTCCTGGCGATGGTCAGCCTGCTCGGCGGAGGCCGACGGCGCGGCTGAGCGGCCACCCGGTGAAGCGCCTCACCGCCGTCTTCGCGCATCCTGACGACGAGACCTTTGCCACGGGCGGCACGATCGCCCGATACTCGGCCGAGGGCGTGCGATGCTCGCTCTACTGCGCTACCGACGGGGATGCCGGACGATCGTCCGGCATTCCCGTGTCGTCACGGGCGGAGCTCGGCGCGATGCGTCGCAACGAGCTCCTCGCCGCCTGCCAGGTCCTCGGCATCGTCTCCGTCGAGCACGGCGGCCATCCCGATGGTGGGCTGCAGACGGTCGACCCCGATCGCATCATCGGAGAGATCGTCGCGCTCCTTCGCCGCGAGCGGCCGGACGTCGTCGTCACCTTCGGGCCGGAGGGCGCGCCCACGCAGCATCGAGACCACAGTGCCGTCTCGCGGCTGGCGACGGCGGCGTTCTTCCTCGCCGGCATCCCGACTGCCTTTCCGGGGCAGCTCGACGGCGGTCTGACGCCGCACCGACCGGCGCGACTCTGCTATTCGACCTGGCGCAGGCCGGCAACGGGCGCGGAGCTCGTCACCGAGGGCCAGCCGATCGACATCGCCGTCCCGGTGAGCGAGTGGCTCGGGTGCAAGATCGAGGCATTCGACGCGCACCGCACGCAGCACCAGCACCGCGCCCACTTCGAGAGCCTCGCCCTCACCGATCACGAGTACTATTTCGTTGCCGCGGGAGAGCCCGTCGCGCGGCGGACGGACGACCTGTTCGGCGAGCTCACGGCCACGGCTGCCCGCGCGTGAGCCGGGCGCCGCATTACGCGCGCGTCACGCCGCTCGTCTCTTTCGGTCTCACCCCTCCGCGATCCCCTCGATCGCGCTGGCGAGCGCGAGATCAGCCGCGGTGATCCCGCCGGCGTCGTGAGTCGAGAGGGCGCAGGTGACCTTGGTGTAACGGATGTCGATGTCGGGATGATGATCCGCCGCGTCGGCGGCGCGCGCAACGCGCTGGACGAAGGCGATCCCGTCGGCGAAGCGGGAGAAGCTGAACGTCTTCACCAGCGCGTCGCCGCGCCGGGCCCAGCCGGGAAGCGCGCCAAGGGCGCGTTGGATCTCGAGATCGGAGAGCCTGGTCGGCATCGGCAGGTCGGTGAGGGGCGAAGCGTGCTCGAACGTGCCTGATATTAACAGATTTCAGCGCCGGCGGCGTCACCGCGCTGGCGACTCTCTCCTGTCGTCTCCTGTGCGAACCTGTCTGCGTCTTCTGCCGAGTGTTCTCGTTCCGGCCTTGCTGGCCGCGCAGGCACCGGGGCCGCGCCCCGATTCGGCCTCCTCGACCGAGCCGGGACGATCGCACTACTGGCGCGGCGTCGCGGCCGGATTCGCCACCAGTCTGCTCGCGCACGAGGCGGCACACGTCGGGACCTCGCTGGTCCTCGGCGCGCATCCCTCCTTCGGCTTCGACAAGGGACGGCCGACGGTGTACTCCGGCATCGACCCCGTGGCCGAACCGCGCAAGCAATTCCTCTTCTCGAGCATGGGGCTCGACGTGCAGGCGGTACTCGACGAGGCCATCCTCGACCTGCCGCACCGCCGCGGCTCACCGTTCGAGCGTGGCGTGCTCGCCGGCGGCATCGCCACGGCGCTCTTCTACGTCACCCTTGGCCGCACCGCATCGGTGAGCGACATCGACTTCATGGCCCGGACCTCGTCGCTCTCCAAGGCCGACCTCACGATGATCTACGGCGGCATCGCGCTGCTGCACGCCGTGCGCATCCATCGTGACGGCCATTACGCGCACTTCTTCGTACGCCCGGACCCGCACGCCGACGCGGGAGTCCGCCTCGGCGTGCGGATCGAATAGCGCGGGGTCGACGGCGCGCTCAGCGCTTGCCGCGCTGCGGACGGCGGCCGATGGCCCGATCCACGTTCTCGCGATTCTCGTCGACGAGCTCGCCGATGTGCGCGGCGCGCAGCCCCGACGTCGAACCGACGTCCGCCACCGCTCCACCGAGCCGCACGTCGTCGCGAATGATGTCCGTTCCGTTCGGATCGGTCTCGAGATCCTCGACGTCCTCCTGCTTGACCTTGAAGTGACCGTCGAGGTCGCGTCCATTGTGGGGCTTGTGGCGCTCGGACATGTGGCATGCTCCCGTTGGGTTCACCCCCACGATGAGCAAGGAGCGCACCTGCCGCGTCGCGCGGCTCAGTGCGCTGCCAGCCGCTCGGTCCAGAGCTGCGGATACTGCCGCTTGAGCTGCGCGATCTTCGGCAGGTCGTTGTACCGGATGTAGGGGTCGTCGGGATGAATCGTGGCGTAGTCCTGATGATACGCCTCCGCGACGTAGAATCCGTGCAGCGGCGCCACCTGCGTCACGATCTTCCCTTTCACCCTGCCGCTCCGCTCCAGCTGCGCGATGTACTGCTGCGTCGCCTGCCGCTGTGCGGCGCTGGTGTAGAACACCGCGGAGCGATACTGCGTCCCCACGTCGGGCCCCTGGCGGTCGAGCTGGGTGGGATCATGCGCCACACCGAAGAAGACTCCCAGCAGCGTCTCGTACGACAGCTGCGACGGATCGTAGATCACGCGCACGGACTCGGCATTCCCCGTGCGGCCCGTGCTCACCTGCTCGT
>JBIOHU010000045.1:0-13928 GCA_044449225.1 Gemmatimonadales bacterium
CCCCCCCCCCCTCCCCGCCGGCCGCGCCGCGCGCCCCCCCTTCCGGTAGAGCGACGCCGCGAGCGCCGCGACGCGCTCGCCCGACTGGCCGATCTGGAGGTTCGAGTCGATCACGATTCCGTCCTGCTCGCTGACGACCAGTGCCGCGCTCACGCCGCGCTGGCGAGTCAGGGTGTCGAGCATGTCGGAGAAGGGCGTGGCCATCAGACATGTCCTCCCAGCCAGCGAGCCGACCGGTCACTGCACCGGTCGAGCAGCCGTCGCACGAGGCCGAGTGGCGTCGCGCGCGAGGTCGCGAGCACGAGCAGCCCGTCACCCGGCGCGGGCGCCATGGCGACGACCGCCACCTCCGTTTCGAAGATGATCGATGACCAATCGCCGAGGAGGAGGTGGCGCGGCGCACGACGGGCCGCGTCGGTGACGCCGCTCAGCTCCGCGCCGACCTCCTGCGCCACATCGCGTCCGTCGTAGGCGAGATATGCGCCGGCCAGCACCAGCCCGTCGCGGTCCAGCAGGAGCGCCGTCTGCTCGGCCTCGCTCAGCACGTCGGCGAAGAGGTAATGCGGATCCCGAGCCGTACCCGGCGGCAGGATGACGTCCGTGCCGGTACTGGGTGTCGCGGTCGTCACCGGAAGGGCGCGCGCGGCCCGAACGTTGGCGAGTGCCTGCGCCACTCCTTCGTCGGTGGGATCGGCGGCCGCAGCGGCACTCAGGTACTCCTCCGCTTCCGGCATGCGTCCCTGCTGAAAGCAGACGAATCCCATCCCGCGCAATGCGCCCGGATGGCCTTCCGACAGCCGCAGCACCATGTCCCACTCGTCGAATGCGCGCTCGAGGTCGCCGCGATCCACGGCGATTCGCGCCAGCAGATCGTGCGCATCGGCGAAGTGTGGATGCCGCTCGAGACCGCGGACCGTCACCTTGAGCGCCAGATCGAGCTGTCCCTGCCGGCGCAGCGCTTCGCCGAGTGGCACGAAGACACGGCTCGCCGGGTCGCGGGTCAGCTCGTCGCTGAGGCGGTTGACGTCGTCAGCCATCGACGTGCGTCTCCAGCAGGTGAATCATGCGCGAGAGCGCCTCCAGCGCCGCGGTGACGCGGCTCGTCTCGGACGCGGCCGGCGCCAGGCGGAGAAAGTGCTCCCAGCTCGCGCGCGCGTTGCCGAAGTCGCCGACCCGTACGGCGGCGAAGCCGAGGTCGAGGTGGACGGCTGGCGTGAGCGGGTCCACCTGGACTGCGCGCCGCAGCTCCTCGACTGCATCGGCGTGCCGGCCGAGTCGGGCCAGCGCGCGGGCGGCGAGTCGGCGTGCCTCCATCGACGACGGATCGGACGCCAGTGCGGACCGCGCCGCCGTGAGGGCCTCCTCGCACCGGTTCGCCGCCAGGCTCGCGCGCCCGCGCTCGATCGCCGTCTCGGCGCCGCGGATCGCGCTCACCGACGACGGCGTTGGCCGGTCGGCGGTGCGCAACACGACCACGCCCGTGGACACGAGTCCGTAGGCGATCTTGGCCACTTCGAACTCGCTTCGTCCGAGCGACGCCGCGATGGCCCGCAGATCCTGCTCGCCGTCGATTCGCATCAGCACCTCCCATTCGTGCGGCAGGAGGTCCACCACCGAGTCGCGTTCCTCGTCCGCGGCAGCGAGCGAGGGAATCACGCTCAGACTCGGCACCTTGTCGGCGATCCGGCTCCACTCGTCGATGCGCCGCGCGCCTTCCATCAGCAGCGACTCAGTCGAAATGCGAATGCGCGCGTCCAGCGGCAGGTCGCCGACAGGTTTCTCCTCAAACGAGAAGAAACCCTCGCGCCACGACATCAGTTCGAACACCACGGTTTCGATCGCCTGGCGGAGGTGGCGCTCCATCTCCTGCTGCGAGATGATGCCGGCGCTCACGAGGCGGTCGCCGAGTCCCTCGCCCGGGCGGGCCGGAAGCGCCTGTGCGGTCGCGAAGTCCGCGTCGGTGAGCTTCCCCGCCTGCCGGAGAATCCGCTCGATAGACGTCGGGTTGCTCCGCACGCTCGCGTGAAGGACTCGGCCGCCGTCGAACAGCACGTAGCCCTCGTCGTCCCGGAGGTCGGAGGTCACGCGCAGTGCGCCCGTCTTCCGGCTGAGGTCCAGCAGCTGGAAGACGTCATGGATGCCAAGCTCGCGGAGAGGTCCCTCGATCGCCACGTCAGTGCCCTCCCGCGCGCGCGAAGATCGACTGGAGGTCGGTCGCGGTACGCGTGGCACGTCGCGCGCGGCGGGCGAACTCGCCGGCCGGCTCGCGATCGATCACCCGCCGCCAGCGCTCGATCGCGTCGCGGAAACGCTTCTGCTCGTTGAGCAGCACTCCCTCGTGATAGAGCGCCCCGACGTGGTCTGGGTCGAAGCGCAGAATACGGCGAAACGCCTGTACGGCATCCTGCTTCTGGCCCAAGGCCAGCAGCGATTCCCCGAGCGAGAGCAGCGCATCGAGGTTGTACGGATCGCGTTCGAGGAGGTCGATGAGGAGCGCCAGCGCCTCGGCCGGACGATCGCTCTCACGCTGGATTGCGGCGAGGGCGAGCGTGGCCTCCGTATACGTCGGAACCGCGTCGAGCGCGGCAATCAGCTCCTGCTCGGCCTCACGTCGTTGCCCCCGCTCGAGGAGGATCTGGGACAGCTGCCGGCGCACGATGGCGAAGTCGGAATCCAGCTCGAGCGCGTGCCGGTACGCCGCGATCGCGCCGTCGTTGTCGCCGAGCGACCGGGCGATGTCGCCCATCTTGTGGTGCACGTCGGCACGCTGCGGTGCGTGACGACGCGCCTGATCAAGCGCAGCGAGCGCCGCCGCGGCGTCGCCGGTGTCGGCGCGCGCCGCCGCGACGAGCATCAGCGCGTCCACCGTCGGCGGCCCGTCGACGAGTAGCGACTCGGCGATCGGCAACGCCTCGCGTCCCCGCGCCGCCGACAGGAGCGCCCACGCCTCTCCCATTCGTGCCCGCACGTCGTGGGGCGCCTCGCGCGATGCCTCCCGATAGCGCTCCAGCGCCTCGCCGTGCAGGCCCTGCCGGGAGTAGATGTCCCCGAGGAGGACGAATCCCTCCGGCCGCGACGCGCCGCGCGCCAGCGCGCGGCTCACCTCGGCGGCCGCCCGATCGTACAGTCCCATGCCCAGGTAGTCCGACGCCATACCGTAGGCGTTGGTCGGCGGGCCACCGGCCGATGGATCCGCCTCCGGGTCGGCCGTCGGTGACAGCGTCGTGAACAGCGAGTCGAGCACGCCCGCGTCGAAGGCGAAGTCCGCGACCGCCTCGTCGAGCCGCTCCTCGGCACCGAGATCGGGCTGGATCGAGAGATCGGGGTCCTCGTACTCGAGATCGATCGCCAGCTCGAACTTCTGTGCGACGTAGTAGGGATCCAGCTCCAGCCCGCGCTTCGTCTCGCGCAGCGCGCCCTCGAAATCCCCGAGGTTGGACAGCGTGAAGCTGAGGTTGTAGTGCGCCTCGGCGTAGGCCGGCTTCGCCTGCACCGCGCGGGCGAACGCATTGCGTGCATCTTCGTACTTCTTCAGCTCGGACAGCACGAGGCCGATGCCGTTCCAGGCGGCGGGATCGTCCGGCGCGGACTGCAACACGATCCGATACGCCTCGAGCGCGAGCTGGAAGCGTTTGCCCTTGCTGAGCAGCAGGGCGAGGTTGAGCCGTGCCTTCGTGAAAGCCGGCTGCGCTTCCAGCGCGACGCGGAAAGCCTCGAAGGCGCCTTCGACGTCGGCGCGGTGGTAGAGTACGACGCCGAGATTGTTGTGCGCCAGGGCGTAGCCGAGCTCCGCCTGGACCGCGCACCGGTAGCTCTCCTCCGCCTCCGCGAAGCGTCCTTCCTGATGCAGCGCGACTCCGCGCTCATTCCACAGCTTCGCGCTGTCCTGGTGACGACGCAGCAGCTCGTCGTACAGCTCCACCGCCTGGCGCGGCTCGCGGCGCAGCAGGTGCACCTCGGCCATCGCCTGCTTCACCAGCGTGGCGTCCTCGGCCCGCTCAAGGGCTTTCGCGTACTCGCGCAGCGCCTCGCCGTAGTAGCCCTTCTGTCGGAAGGCCAGCCCGAGATTGAAGTGGGCGAGCTGGCCGTCGGCATGCACCTCCATCTGGGTTTGCCGGCCGTTCGCCCGCGCCGCGGCCAGCTCCTCCCGTCGCTCGCTCCGCGGCTGGTCGATCACCAGATTCGCCTGCGCGCGCGACAGCGCCGGATTGAGCTGGATCGCCTTGCGCGTCACCCGCTTCGCGTCCTCCTGACGCCCCATGTCGCCGAGGACGAATCCCATGAGGTAGAAGGCGTCGGGATTCTGCGGATTGAGCTCCACCGCCTTCTCGAGCGCCTCCAGCGCGCCCTCGTTCACGCCCCGGTTGTAGAGCACTTCGCCGATGTAGAAGTGCACCACCGAGCTACCCGGATCGAGCGCCAATGCGCGCTCGAGGTAGCCGAGTGCCCGGTCGAGATCGCCGTTGGTGCGCTCGGCGAGGCCGAGCTGCACGAGAGCGCCAATGTCGTTCGGATGGTACCTCAGCAGCACCTCGAATTCCCGCACCGCTTCCGCCGTCTGGCCGAGCAGCGCGTGCGTCCGCCCGAGCTCCCACCGCGCATCCCGGTCGGCCGGCCGCGCCCGCAGACGGTCCGTCAGCTCAGCGACTCGCTTGTCGTAGTAGCCGGTGTTGAAGTAGGCGATCTCGAGGTTGCGCTGGGCGACCTGCATCTTCTGGTCGAGCTCCAGCGCCCGCATGAACGCGCTCACGGACTCCTCGTAGAGCCCCTTGTTGTAGTACAGCACGCCCAGGTTGTTGTGCGCACCCGCGTCCGACGGATCGATCCGTCGAGCGAACGACCGGAGCACGTCGCGATCGCGCTCGGAAGTCAGGCGGGGGGAGGTCACGAGGCGCCGATGGTCGCGTCTACGCCACGCGCACGGCGCGCAGGATGGCCTGCAGCGACGCCGGATCAGGAAGCAGGAGAAAGAAGCCCCGCAGCCGCTCGTTCACGTCCGTCATGTAGAACTCGCTCTCCACACAGAACACGTAGTCGCGGTCGCTGCCGAACTGCAGATAGGCGGTCGTGAGCACGGCGGTGCTCATGTCGACGGCCAGGCTGGGCGGCGAGGGCAGCAGCATCATCCCCATGAAGTCGCTCAGCGCGTTCATGTAGGCGCTGCTGAGGATGTTACCCGCCTCCTTGATCGCCGACTGCTCCATCTCGCCCAGCTCTTCCGACGATCCGTGCGGGCGGCGCAGCATCAGCTCGGCGAGCCGCACCGCGGTCGGCTTGGGAAAGACGAGCAGGGTGCGACCAGTGAGGTCCCCGAGCATGTGCATCAGGACGGCCGCCACCGGCTCCTCCGGCGCCGACACCTGCGGCGGAACCTCCTCTAGGCGCGAGACGTTGATCGTCGGCACGCTGATCATGATCGTGCTGTTGATCATCTGCGAGAGTGCCGTCGCGGCGTGACCTGCGCCGATGTTCGCGACCTCTCGCAAGGCGTCCAGCTGCAGCGCCTTCAATGTCCGCACGTCGTCCATGGGAGTTCCGTTAGAGAAGACTGCTCACGTCGAGGATCAGCGCCGGTGCGCCGTCACCGAGTATTGTGGCTCCGCCAAAGAGGCCGAGTCCGTCCCGCACGCCGTCGAACTGCTTGACGACGATCTCCTGCTGGCCGATCAGCGCGTCCACCACCAGCGCGGCGCGCCGTTCTGCCATCTCCACGACGATCACCTGCTCCAGCTCGTGCGACGCCCCACCCTCGAACTCCACGAGCGCGCGCATCCGCACGACCGGCAGCACCTCTTCCCGGAGCATCAACACCTCTCGACCCTGGACTGCCCGGACGAGGCCGGGCTCCAGCTCGACCGTTTCGCGCACGTGGGTCAAGGGCACCGCGTAAGTCTCGTCACCGATGCGCGCCAGCAGCGAGCGCACGATGGCGAGGGTGAGGGGCAATCGCAGCGTCACCGTCGTTCCCTCGCCCTGCACGGTGCGAATGTCCACCGATCCGCCGAGCGAGCGGACCCGGTTGTAGACGGCGTCGATCCCCACCCCGCGTCCGGAGAGGTCCGTCACGCGGTCGGCGGTCGAGAAGCCCGGTCGGGCGATCAACCGGAGCAGTTCGTCGTCGGACAGCTCCTTCTTGTCCTCGTCCACGAGCCCGCTTGAGCGGGCTCGCGCCAGCACGCGCTCGCGGTCGATGCCGCGCCCGTCGTCGGTGACGCGGATGGCCACCGCGGATCGATCGCGCGACGCACTGAGCGTGAGCCGGCCCATCGACGGCTTGCCCTGTGCACGACGCACCTCCGGCAGCTCGATGCCGTGGTCGACGGCGTTCCGCAGCAGGTGAACGATCGGATCGCCGACCTCGTCGAGCATCGATCGATCGAGCTCGACCTCCTTCCCCTCGATCACGAAGTCGACCTGCTTGTGCACGGAGTGCGCGGCGTCGCGCACGAGACGCGGAAAGCGGTCGAAGACCTGCCACACCGGCACCATCCGGCTCGTCATGATCTCGTCCTGCAGATCGCCGACGAGGCGGGAAGTTTGCGCGACGGTCTCCGCGAGCGCCGCGTCGTCGGTGGACGTCGTGAGCTGCACGAGCCGGCCGCGCGTGATCACCAGCTCGCCGATGAGATTCATCAGCGAGTCGAGGCGCCGCAGGTCGATGCGCACGCTGCGCTGCAGGCGAGCGCCCGTTTGTGCAGAGCCATCCGGCACGCTGCTCCCGGCACCCGCGGGGCGTCCGTTGGCCGCCGGTGCGGCGGGGCTGGTCGCGAGGGACGTCGAGTTCACCGGATCGCGCTCGGGCGCGACGACCGCGCCATCGCCCACCTGCACCTCGGCCACGTCGCCGGCGGCCCGCAGGGTCGCCGCGACGTCGTCGGCATCGCGCTCCGTCCGCAGGCGCAGGGCGAAGTCGTGGTCGAATTCGTCCGCCTGCATCGCCTCCAGCGTCGGCGAGCAGGCGAGGACCTCGCCCAGCACCCGCGCCGCTTGCACGACGAGAAAGGCCCGCACTCCCTTGAGCGGGGTCCCCTCGGCCAGCCGGATTCGCACCAGCATGCCACTGCCCCGCGGCGGCTTCGCCGTCCACCGGGAGCTCGAACCGCGCGAGGCTTTGGCCGGCCGCGCGGATTTCCCTCGACGGGGCTTCGCTGCCGGCGGCGGCGCACTCGTCGTCGGCTCGCTTCCATCCGACCGCAGCAGGGCAACGAGCGGCGCGACGTCGACTCGGTCCGCCGTTCCCGCCACCGATGCCTCGATCGCCGTCTCCAGCAGGTCGGCGGCCTGGAAGAGCAGATCCATCAGCGGCTCGTCGATGCGGCGCGCGCCGCGGCGAACGCGATCGAGCAGCGTCTCCAGCTCGTGCGACAACGACGCGACGGGAGTGAATCCCATCGTTGCGCTCATCCCCTTGATCGTGTGAACGGCGCGAAAGATCGCGCCCACGGACTCCGCCACTGCCTCCCCATTCGCTCCCTCGCGCTCCAGCGCGAGCAGGGCATGGTTGACGGCCGAGACGTGCTCGCGGCTCTCGGTGAGAAAGAGCTCGGCGTACTGGGCGCTATCCAGAAATCACCCCAGCACGCGCTGCACGGCCTCGAGCACCCGGCTCGGCTGGAAGGGCTTCACCACGAAGTCCTTCGCGCCGGCCTGGATCGCCTCGACGACGAGCGCCTGCTGCCCCATCGCGCTGCACATCAGCACCTTGGCGCCCGGGTCGAGCTTGATGATCTCGCGGACCGCGTCGATTCCGCCCATGTCCGGCATCACGATGTCCATCGTGACGAGATCCGGCTTGAGCTGCCTGTACTTCTCCACCGCCTGCACGCCCGTCTCCGCCTCGCCGATGACCTCGAACCCCGCCTGCTGCAGGATGTCGCCGACCATCGTGCGCATGAAGATCGCGTCGTCGCAGATGAGAACCGTGTGACTCACTCGTTGCCCCCTTAGAGCAGGACCTGCGTGATCAGCATGTGAATGTCGAGAAGGACGACGACGTCGTCCCCCGTGTGTCCCAACCCGCGAACCAGGCCGCCGCGCGCCTCGCCCGAGGCGTCCTCCACCGGCTCCTGCTCGATCTCCTGGACATCCATCACCTCGTCGACCGCTGCGCCCACGACGTGCGTGCCGTGCTCGACGAGGATGATCGAGCCGCCGATCGCCTCGCGCACATGCGCGCGCGCGGAATCCAGCCGCGCCCCGAGGTCGAGCACGGTGACGATCGACCCGCGCAGGTTGATCAGCCCCTGAACGCATGGCGGCGCGCCGGGAAGGCGCGTCGCACGACGCCAGGGGATGATCTCCCGCACGCTACCGATGTCGCAGCCGTACACGCTGCCCGCCACCCGGAAGAGAAGCGTCCGGGTGTCGGTCGTCGGCTCAGCGATCGTCGTCTCGGAAGAAGCCAAAATACTCCAGCGGGTCGGGACCGATCATCGACGAATCCGCCCCCGCGGCGCTCGCGAGGGCGGTCACCAGCTCGGGCGGGAGGAGCGATCGCAGCTCCACCGGCTCCCCGCTGGCGGGATGCCGGAAGCTCAGCCACGCCGCATGCAGGAAGTGGCGCGTTGGCGGCATCGTCACGAGTCGCCGTCCGCCCCCTCCGCCGTACGTGTCGTCGCCCACCACCGGATGTCCCACCGACGCGAGGTGCACGCGGATCTGATGCGTGCGACCCGTGTGCAGGTGCGCGCGCAGCAGATCCACCACGTCGAACCGGGCGAGCCGCGTGAAGTCCGTTCGCGCCGCTCGCCCCGTACTGACGACTGCCATGCGCTTTCGGTCTCGCGGGTCCCGGGCGATCGGCTTCTCCACCGTGATCCCGTCGGCGTCGAGGTGACCCCAGCAGAGCGCCGCGTACCGCCGGACGATCTCCCGCCGGGCCATCGCCGCGCCGAGCATCCGGTGCGCGCGGTCGGTCTTCGCCACCAGCAGCAGCCCCGACGTCTCCTTGTCCAGGCGGTGGACGATCCCCTCGCGGTCCTCGCCACCGAGCTCGGAGAGCGGGCCACCACGACCCTTGAGCGCGTTGACCAGCGTACCGGTCCAGTGGCCCGGCGCCGGGTGCACCACCATCCCGGCCGGCTTGTCGACGACCAGGACGTCGTCGTCCTCGTACGCCACGACGAGGGGGATCGCCTCCCCCTCCACCGACCGCGCCGTGGGAGCGAGAATCTCGACGACCACGACCTCGCCCGGCGCGGGCCGGTAGCTGGCACGCTCGAGCCGGCCCGCCACCCGCACCTGGCCAGTGGCGATCAGCGTCGCCGCCTGGGTGCGCGAGATGTCGAGCGAGCCGGCGACGAACAGGTCCAGTCGCGGCGCTCCCTCTCCCGCCACGAGCTCGTGCCGTGCGCCCCCCGCTCTGCCGGCGCCCGCGGCGCTCACGCCTCCGGCCCGGGCGCTCCCGGGGCGACGTCGGCGCTTCCCTTCGCCGCGGACCGCGCCGACGCGTTGTCCCGCTCCTCGCGCGACAGCGACCAGGCGAGCACCAGCGCGCCGATCGTCACCGCGGAGTCGGCGACGTTGAACGTCCAGAATCGAACGTCACGAAAGCCGATGTCGATGAAGTCCACGACGCCGAATGGAGAGCGGAACCGGTCGATGAGATTCCCCGCCGCGCCACCGAAGGCGAGCCCGAGGGCCAGCACTCGCAAGCGGTCGCCCGAGCGGACGCCAGCGCCCGTCAGCCGGTACAGCCGCCAGAGCACGATCAGCGCGACGACGGCGAAGCCGCCGAAGATCAGTCGCGAGTATTGCCCGAGCGACATGCTGAACGCCGCGCCGGGATTGTAGGCGAGGGTGAAGCGCACCACCTCGCCCAAAACCTCGTGCGGCACGTAACGTGGCACGAGAAAGCGCTCGGCGAGCAGCTTCGTGACCAGATCGACGGCGATGACGATCGCCGCCGTGCTCCAGAACAGCCGTCCCGCCGCACGCGGGGGCGCGATGAGAGTGCTCAGGCGAGGTCGCTCCCTTCCGTGGGCAGCGCGCCCGCGAGCGGTGGCCCGGACGGCGGCGTCGCTTCACCCGCGGCCGTCGTGCCGGCGAGCTGCCGGTCCTCCTGCCAGAGCACCCACGCCAGCAGCACGGCCCCCACGCTGACCGCCATGTCGGCAACGTTGAAGGTCGGCCAGCGCGCCGTGCCGAACCCGACGTCGATGAAATCCACCACGCCCAGGTCGGACCGCACGCGGTCGAGCAGGTTGCCGATCGCCCCGGCACAGACGAGAGCGAGAGCGAGCACTCTCATGATCTCGCCGCGGCGTGTCGAGCGATAGAGCCGCCAGAGGATGGCCAGCGCCACGATCGTCAGCGCCGTGAAGATCCAGCGTGACGCCGGACCGAGGTTGAGGCCGAATGCGGCGCCCGGATTGTACACGAGCGTGAGTCGCACGGCGTTCCCCACCACCTCGTGCGGCACACGCTGTGGCGCGAGCGCCCTGACGGCGATCGCTTTCGTCGCCACGTCGAGCAGGGCGACGACCGCGATTACCGGCCAGAACAGCAGCGCATCACTTCCCTTTCGCATCTTCTTCGCGCTGCTTGCACTCGATGCAGTAGCGGGCGTGCGGAAGGGCGTCGAGTCGCTCGAACGCGATGTCCTTCCCGCAGTTGTGACACTTGCCATACGTCTCCGGCGTCCGGTACAGCCGCCGCAGCGCCTCGTCGATGTGCCAGAGGAAGCGGCCTTCCTGGCTCGCGAACAGGAACGCCTTCTCACGTTCCATCGCGTCCGTCCCCTGATCGGCCATGTGGAACGAGTAGCTGCTCAGATCGCCGTCGGACTCCTGCGACGTGGCGCCGAACGCCTCGTCGTAGTGGCCGAGCTCCTTGAGCACGCGCTTCCGCTCCTCGAGCAACCGCTTCTCGAAATGCTGGAGCTGCTTCTTCGGCATCGGCTTCGCCTTGCCGCTCTTCGTGGTCGCGCTCTCTGACGTGGCCATCGCTACCCGTCTCTGGTTAGGGCGAGGTCGGCGCGGATCCCGTCGAGATCCACCGTCTGCCTCGCCATCATGTGTTCCTGCGGCGCGCCACCGATCGACAGCCTGGTGGCGAGCACTTCGTCGGCGATCCAGCCGCGGTGGGTCCCGGCCGCCTCGAGTACCGGCGGGTCGCCCGAGATGAGGAGGGCGATGCGGTCGCTGACCGCGAGCCCCGCCTCCTTTCGCATACGCTGTACCCTGCTGATCAGCTCACGTGCCAGCCCTTCGCGCCTGAGGTCGGGAGTGACCGTGACGTCGAGCGCGGCGAAATAGCCGTACTCCTCCTGCACCACGAGCTCGCCCGACGCCCGATGAACGATCGTCAGGTCGTCAAGGTCCAAGCGATGCTCCTCGCCGTCCACGGTGACGAGGAGGGCCTCGCCCTCCTCGAATCGCCGCAGATGCTCGCTGGTGAACCGCGTCACGGCCTCGGCGGCGAGAGGGGTCTTCCTGCCGAACTTCCGGCCGAGCGATCGGAAGTTCGGCCTTGCCTCCAGCGTGACGAGCGCGTCGCCGCTCGAGGCCAGCTCGACCGCCTTGACGTTCAGCTCTGCGGCGAGAATCGCCAGCAGCGGCGACAGCGCCGATGCCGGCAATCGCGGCGCCACGCAGACGAGGCGCGACAGGGGCTGCCGCACGGCGATTCCCGCCTGCTCACGCGCGCCTCGGCCGAGCCGTGCGAGCTCGCGGACGGCCGACATCGCCGCCTCCAGCTCGACGTCCGTCGAGCCGGCCTCCACCGGCCCCCGCAGGTACGGTGCGAGGTGCACCGACTCGCCCGTCAGCTCGCGATGCATCCAGTCGGTCACGAAGGGCGCGATCGGCGCCAGCAGCCGGCAGACGACGACGAGCACCTCGTGCAGCGTGGCGAACGCCGCGCGGTTGTCGGCGCCATCCACGTCGTAGAATCGCTTCCGCGACTGGCGTACGTACCAGTTGGCCACGTCGTCGTCGACGAACTCCACCAGCGCGCGGCTCGCCGCGGTCACGTCGTAGGCGAGCATGAGCTCGTCCACCTTCCGCTCCACCGTCGCCAGCCGCGACAGCACCCACCGGTCCATCAGCGGCCGGTCCTCGACGGCCGGATCCTGATCCGACGGCGCCCACCCGAAGCTGGCGTAGGTGGCGAACATGCCGTTGTAGACGTGCCGCAGCGTGACGAGGAATCGGCTAGCGCCGGTGCGCAGCACCGACTCGTCGAATGCGCGGGGCTCCCACACCTTGCTGCTGCTGACGAGAAAGAGACGGGTCGCATCCGCGCCGTGCCGCTGGAGGACTTGCCACGGATCGACGATGTTTCCGCGGCTCTTCGACATCTTTTTCCCTTCGGCATCGAGCACGAGGTTGTTCACCACGACCGAACGGTACGGCGATGCCGCGTCGTCGCGATTCGCCGGCAGGGCGTCGCCGAGGCCGGTGGCGATCGCCAGCAGCGAGTAGAACCAGCCGCGGGTCTGATCGAGGCCTTCGGCGATGTAGTCGGCGGGGAAGTGCGACGCCAGCTGCGCCGAGTTCTCGAATGGAAAATGCCATTGCGCAAACGGCATCGACCCCGAGTCGAACCAAGCATCGACCACTTCCGGCGTTCGATGCATCGTGCCGCCGCAAGCGGCGGTCGTGCAGAGCCACCGATATTCGTCGATCCCCGGCTTGTGCGGGTCGAAGTCTGCCGGAAGCGGCGCACCGCTGCGCTCGGCGAGGCGCGCGTAGCTCCCGACGACGTCGACGTGCTCGACGTCGCGATCGCACACCCACACGGGGAGCGGCGAGCCCCAGTAGCGGTCGCGCGACACCGCCCAATCGATGTTGTTCTCCAGCCACTCGCCGAACCGTCCGGTACCGATCTCCGGCGGATGCCAGTCGATGCGTGCATTGCGCGACAGCATCGCGTCCTTGAACGACGAGGTGCGGATGAACCACGATGTGCGCGCGTAGTAGAGGAGTGGCGTGGCGCAGCGCCAGCAGTGCGGGTACGAGTGGACCAGCGTCCCCGCCTTCCACAGTACGCCGCGCCGCTTCAGCTCCTCGATCAGATCCGGATCGGCGTCCTTGACGAATTTTCCGCCGACGAGGGGCAGGTCGGCGGGGAACCGCCCGCGTGCGTCGACCGGCTGGAGCAACGCCAGGTTGTGCCGCAGCCCGGCCGCGTAGTCGTCGGCGCCGAACGCGGGCGACATGTGCACGACGCCCGATCCGTCGTCCGCGCTCACGAACTGCTCGCCAACGACGATCTCGTGTGCCGCACCCTCAGGGTAGGGCAGCCAGTCCAGCGGCCGGCGATACCGCGCCCCCACGAGCGCGGTGCCCCGCATCGTTGCGACTTCCGCCCAACGAACGGCGTAGTCGTCTCCGAGCACGGCGCGCGCTCGCGAGGCGGCAAGGATGATCGTGCGTTGGTCGCTGCTCCCCATCCGCCGGAGCTCTACGTACTCGAGCTCCGGATGCACGGCGAGCGCCGCGTTCGCGACGAGGGTCCACGGCGTCGTCGTCCAGACGAGGATGCGTCGCGCGCCGCGCCCTGGCAGCCCCTCGGCCTCCGCCACGGTGGCGCCGATCACGCTCACGAGATCGAGGGCGATGTACACGCTCGGGTCCTCGTCATCCTCGTATCCCTGGGCCACCTCGTGGCTGCTCAGCGTCGTCTCACATCGCGAGCAGTAGGGGAGGATCTTGTGGCCACGATAGAGCAGCCCCTTCTCGTGCAGCGTCGAGAGCGCCCACCATACGCTCTCGACGTATTCGCGCGTGTACGTGGCGTACGCCGCATCGTAGTCGAGCCAGTAGGCGATGCGCTCGCTCAGCTCCTGCCATTCGCTGCGATACGTGAACACACTCTCGCGGCAGAGTCGATTGAACTCCGCCACCCCGAGCGCCTCGATGTCCTGTTTCCCACTGATGCCGAGCCGCTTCTCGACCTCGATCTCCACCGGCAACCCGTGCGTGTCC
>JBIOHU010000046.1:0-13838 GCA_044449225.1 Gemmatimonadales bacterium
CGTTGGCGTGAGGGCCTGCGTGGCTGCGCGGAGCCCGACACCCATTGGAGCTGTCCGTGATGATCCGATGTCTCCCGCGAGGATCCGCGTCGCTGCTGTTGCAGTTGCAGCGGCTCGCCCGCGCTTCGCGACTGACGGGAAGTGTACCGATCTGAGCGGCAGCCCCCCTTACAGGCGGGTCCCGGGAACGAATTCATCCAAAGTGCCACTGCGGGAGCGCTTCATGCCTCACGAGTGAGCATGCCCACCGCCTATTCGCTGGATCCGATGCATCGGCTCGTTCGCACCCGCGCCTGGGGAAGCGTCTCGAACGAGGAGCTGCGCGACTACTACCACCGGCTGGCCGGCGACGGCCGGTTCCACCCCGATTTCCGCGAGCTGGTGGATCTGCGCGGGGTGCTCATCTTCCACGTCGACTCGATGATGATCGCCGAGGTCGCGGCGTGGCCGATCTTCGACGCCGGCGTTCGTCGGGCGATCATCGCTTTCTCCGACATCGCCTTCGGCCTGTCGCGGATGTTCGCGACCTACGCCGATGCCGGAGGCCAGGACGTGCAGGTGTTCCGCAACGCACGCGCCGCCGAGGAATGGCTGGAATCGCCGGATGGTGTCGTGCCGGACCTTCCGCCGGCGTGCGCCGCGTGACGAGCGGTCGGGTCACCCCATGCTCAGCAGCCGGAATCCGCCGAGGCTGACCCGCTCGGCGTTCTCGAGGAGCTGCACCAGCAGCTCGCGCGCCCGCTCGGCGGCGCGGGCATCGTCCGGACGCGCCACCCGATGGAGGGCGGCCATCAGCTCTTCGCCCAGATGCGCGTACTCGCGCGACACCTGGGCCGCCGTCCAGCCGAGGCGCGCACGCTGGGCGCCGTGCCGCTCGGCGATGACGGCGAGGATCGCCGTGCCATCGCGCATCAGCGCCGCCGCCTCGTCGCCGCCGTCGCCGAGCATCCGCAGCGCGAGCCCGAGATCGGTGACGAAGGTCGCGGCGTGATCCTCGATCTCCACGTCGGTGGAGCGGGCGGCGGTTGGAATCGCCGCGTCGGATCTCGTGCGCCGCGCCCAGCCGCGAACCACGGCGTCCGCCTCCGCCACGAGCGCCATCCCGAAGTGCGCGAGCCGACGTCCCTCGTCGCTCACACTCACCACCGCCTTCACGTTCGCCGAGCGCCGGCGCTCCTCCGTTTCGGGCGTGACTCGCGACGTGGCGCGGCGCTCGTGCGACGGCAGCCAGATCGTGAAGGCGGAGCCCACCCCGATCTCGCTCTCCACCGTCAACTCCCCTCCCATCAGCCGCGCGAGCCGGCGGCTGATCGCCAGCCCCAGCCCTGTTCCCCCCGACTGCCTGGTGTAGGGACTCGCCTCACCGCTCGCGTCGCCGTGATGTGCCTGAACGAACGGCTCGAAGATCCGTTCGAGCTGACCGGGAGCGATGCCAGTCCCCGTGTCCTCGATGCGCAGAGCCAGGAAGGGCGAGCCGCCCGCAGCGGTCGATCCTGGAAGAGGCGCATCGGTCAGCGCGCTCGAGATCGTCACCCGGCCCCCCGTGCCGGTGAAGCGGATCGCGTTCGCCAGGACGTTGACGAGCACCTGCCGGACCCGCGGCTCGTCGCCGATGTACTGCCGATCTTCGGAGGTCCCCCTTCCGTCCTCGAGCGTTACACCCTTCTCCGCCGCCTGCGGCCGCACCAGGGCGAGAGCGGCGTCGACGGTATCGGCGGCACGCACCGACGCGCGCTCCACCCGCAGCGCGCCCGACTCGGCGCGCGCCAGGTCGAGCACTTCGCCGACCAGCCCCACCAGGTGACTCTGGCTCGCCCGGATGCGGGCGAGGTCGGTTCGCTGCTCCTCGGTAATCGGTCCACGCAGGCCGAGCTGCATCAGCTCGACGTAGCCGCCGATGGCGTTGAGCGGAGTCCGCAACTCGTGGCTCATCGTGGCGAGAAACTCGGTCTTCACCCGGCTCGCGTGCTCCAGCTCGGCGCGCTGCCGGTGGAGGAGCTCGTTGAGTCGCTCGAGCTCGGCGCGGTCGGACTCGGCGACGGCGCGCGCCCGTTCACCTTCGGCGTGCTCGGCGCGAAGCTGCTCGTGCTCGGTGGTGAGCTGGACGACCTTGGTGATTTCGTCCACCCGATGAATGAGATGGGTGACCTGTCCGGTGGCGGCATCGAGCACCGGCGAGTTCAGCGGACTCCAGAATCGCTCGTCCCAGCTCCCGTCGGGACGGCGGATGTCATAGCGCTGCACCGGCATCGCGTCGGGGACCCCGGAGGCGAGGGCTCGCTCGAGCGAGGAGCGCAGGTTGCGCGCGCCGTCGGCATGGGGATCGTCCGGGGGATCGGGAAACACCTCGAAGATCCCGCGTCCGACGATCCCCTGCGGCCCTCCGCGCACGGTGAGCGTCGCGCCAAGAAAGGCCTCCGTCGCCGCGACGATGGTGAAGCGCGGCGGGTCGGCGCGGAGGAGCAGATAGAGCGCGGGAGACGACTCGAAGACCGCCCGGAAATCGGCGTCAGAGAGGGAGTCAGAGGTCGTGTCCGCCACCTCGCGTCGCGGCCTTGCTTCTCCCATCATCCCTCTCCCGCATGCGTGAATCTCCAATCCTATTCAACTGCCGGGCCACAGCGGTGAGGCGCTCGCGCCTCACCGCGTAGGTGGGTAGGTGTGTTGGTGGGTAGGTGCGGACGCCTGATCACCCCGCTGACGCCGTAACGTCTCACGTCTCACGTCTCACGTCTCACCATTCACCATTCACACCGTCTTACTTGAGGAGGGTCGACCTAAGGATCAGGAATGCCACGCTGAAGTAGATGATCAGTCCCGTCACGTCGACCAGGGTGGCGACGAAGGGGGCCGACGCGCTGGCGGGGTCGAAGCCGAGCCGCTTGAGGAGGAAGGGGAGCATCGAGCCGGCAAGCGAGCCGAAGGTCACGACACCGACCAGCGCGCCGCCGACCGTCGCCGCGACGAGCGCCCAGTGGGTCCCGTAGTCGTACCAGCCGAAATGCTGCCAGAGCGTGATGCGTATGACGCCGATCACGCCGAGGATCAGGCCGAGCGTGAGGCCGGCCGGCAGCTCGCGGAGGCCGATCCGCCACCAGTCCTTCGTCGTGATCTCGCGGAGCGCGAGCGCGCGAATGATCAGCGACGTCGCCTGCGAGCCGGAGTTGCCTCCCGAGCTGATGATGAGCGGGATGAACAGCGACAGCACCACCGCCTTGGCGATCTCCCCCTCGAAGTGCCCCATCGCCGTCGCGGTCAGCATCTCGCCGAGGAAGAGGGCGCAGAGCCAGCCGGCGCGCTTCCGGATCATCAGCGGAAAGCTGATCTCGGTGTACGGCTCGTCGAACGACTCCATGCCGCCCAGCTTCTGGAGGTCCTCCGTCTGCTCGCGGACGATGGCGTCGATCACGTCGTCCACCGTGACGATGCCGAGCACCCGCTCTCCCTCGTCGACGACGGGGACGGCGAGGAGGTTGTACTTGGAGATCAGCCGCGCCACGTCCTCGCGGTCGGCGAGCGGCGTGACGGACAGTGGCTTGCGTTTGTTGCCGACGTCGGACACCACCTGCGCGCGGTCGGCGAGGACGAGGTCGCGCAGCGACACCACGTGGACCAGCCGGTTGTCCGCCGGATCGAGGACGTAGATGGCGTAGACCGTCTCCTTGTTGCGGCCGACCTGGCGGATCTGCTCGAGCGTCTGCTCGACCGTCGAGGTGGCCGGCACCGAGACGAACTCCGTCGTCATGATGCCGGCGGCGGTCTCGGGAGCGTACTGGAGCAGCAGCTTCAGCGACGCGCGGGTCGGCGGCTCGAGCCGGTCGAGGAAGCGCGGGCGCTCCTTGGCCGGCAGCTCCCGGAACAGATCCGCCTGCTGGTCGGACGACATCGCGTCGATCAGGGGAGCGGCGGTGTCGGGACCCATCTGCTGGATGATGCCGCAGCGATGTCCCTCGAGCTCCGGCTCGTCGAGGACGCTCACCGCCAGGTCGAAGGGCAGCGCCGCCACCACCTTCCCCGCCGCGTCGGGGTGGAGATCGCGCAGCGCTTCGGCGATGTCCGCGGCGCGCATCCCCGCCAGCGCCTCCGCGAGATCGCTCGGATCGCCGTGCAGGAGGTAGAGGAGCTCGGGTGGCCGGGGAGATTCGGGAAGCCGGGTAGCTGGCATACGACGATCCGTCGCGGTTGAGTGGTCGAGGCGGGAGCGACATCGTGCGGGAACGATAAGACGACGCGCGCCGATCTTCGCACATTCCATGCGTGAGGTGGCCGCATGCTCGACTTCCCTCTCTGGCTGCGCGCAACTCACTTCCTCAACCTGCTCTTTCTCTCCCTCCTCGTGCGAAGCGGGTTCGAGATTCTGAGCGCGCACCCCAAGCTCTACTGGAACGACGACTGCACGCCAGGCAGCGAGTGGCTGCGGCTGACGCGCAAGCGGATGCCCGCTGACGCCCTGTGGACGTCGCGCGACGAAGAGGAGTCGTTCTCCTCCTGGCTCGCTCTGCCCGGCCGGCGAAACCTCGGCCTCGGACGCCACTGGCACTTCCTCGTCGACGTCGGCTGGCTGCTCACCGGCGTGCTCTACGTCGTCACGCTCCTCGCCACGCCGGAATGGCGGCGGCTCGTTCCGACGTCATGGTCCATCCTGCCTGCTGCGTGGCATGCACTCGTCTCGTATCTCAGCCTGCACCTCGTCGTGACGCCGGGTCACTACAACCCGCTCGAGCAGCTCGCGTACTTCTCCGTCGTCTTCCTCCTCTCGCCCCTCGCCATCGCCACCGGGCTGGCGATGTCCCCGTCGATCGCCGCGCGCGCGCCCTGGTACATCCGGCTGTTCGGCGGGCGTCAGGCGGCGCGCAGCATCCACTTTCTCTGCCTCGTCACCTTCCTCGCCTTCTTCGTCGTGCATCTCGTCATGGTCGCCCTGCACGGCGAGTTCTCCGAGATGGGGCTGATCGTGCTCGGCGACGTCTACCACCAGCGGGGGATGACGGGCGCCGTCGTCGGGCTGGCGGGGCTGGTGGGCATCGTCGTCATCCACGTCGTCGCGACGCGGGTCTCGCTGCGCCATCCGCGGTTCGTGCAGCGGAGCACCCAGCTGGTGACCGATCCGCTGCGGCGCGCCTTGTTCGCCCGCGGCGTCTCGGTGCAGCGCTACCGCTCGGCTGACATCTCGGCGTACTTCCGCGTCAACGGCCGTCCCCCAGCAGACGGCGCCTATGCCGCGATGGCCGCGGACCGGTTCGCCGGCTACGCGCTGGAGGTGGACGGCATGGTCGAGCGGCCGCTGCACCTCACCCTCGACCAGCTCCGCCGGCTGCCGAAGCGGACGCAGATCACGAAGCACTGCTGCATTCAGGGATGGTCGGCGGTGGCGGAGTGGGCCGGCCTGTCGGTGGAGGATCTGCTGCGCGAGTGCATCCCGCTCGCCGGCGCGCGCTACCTCGTTCTCTACGCCTTCGACGACAAGTCGACGTCGGAGCCCGAGGCGGCGGGGCCCGGCTGCTTCTACGGCACGATCGACATCGCCCTCGCGCGACAGCCGCAGACGATTCTCGCCTATGAAATGAACGGCCAGCCCCTCCCCGTGCCGCACGGCGCGCCGCTGCGCCTCCGCGTGGAGACGCAGCTCGGCTTCGCGATGGTGAAATACATCCGCCGGATCGAGCTCGTCGCCGACTACCGGCACATCGGCGCCGGCCAGGGCGGCTGGCGCGAGGACCACCAGTACTACAGCCAGGAAGCGGGGATTTGATGAGCTTCGTGCGAATGCAGTGACACTGTCATCCCGCAGGAGCGGCCGAAGGCCGCGAGTGTCGGGACCTGGTGTACCTCGCACACAGGCCGGCTTCGGTGCAAGCAGAGCAGGTCCCGACAGGGGCTACGACCCTGCGGGATGACAACGTCACTCCATTTCCACGACGCTCATTAGTGCCCTTCCGCCTATTTCACCTTCGGCGCCGTCTGGTTCTGGCCGTTCTGGTGGAGTACCAGCGCCGTCGCCACTCCCTGCGCGTCGCGGACGAAGGTCACCTGCGCGTCCAGTTCCTTGAGGAAAAAATCGGTCTCCGTCTCCGGCCAGAGCCTGAGCTTCGCCTGGCCGGTGGGATGGACGTAGAGCTCACCGCCCTCGACGGTCACGTCGAGCGCCAGGGCAGGACTGAGCTGGTAGGTGCCGGCGTAGCGGGCGAGAGTCGCGGCGGGAAGCTCGATCGCCGTGCGCTGCTTCATCGGCTGCGGCTTCGGCGCCAGCGGCAGCGCCGGTGAGAGGAGATGCATGCCGATGTCGTCGGCGCCGGCGTTGCCGCTGTTG
Source organism: Gemmatimonadales bacterium (assembly GCA_044449225.1). Taxonomy (GTDB): domain Bacteria; phylum Gemmatimonadota; class Gemmatimonadetes; order Gemmatimonadales; family Gemmatimonadaceae; genus AG11. The sequence goes on from JBIOHU010000046.1 coordinate 6,311, forward strand.
GTCAGCACGACGACCGCCATCTTCCGCGACGGCAGGAGCCCGATGAAGGTGCGGTAGCCCCCGGTGCCGCCGTTGTGCCAGACTATCGTGTCGGCGCCGGCGTGGAGGCTGAACCAGTTGAGCCCGATCTTCATCGTCGGCGCGCCGGCCGGCGCGCGCACCACGGGGGCGAACTCCATCGCGCGCTGCAGCGGGCCGCGCTCGGGAGGGAGGTTGGCGTCGGCGAACTTCAGCATGTCGTTCGCCGTCGAGCGAATGGCGCCGGCGCCGGCGAGCACGCCCAGGTCCCAGTTCGACACGACGTTGCCCTGGTCGTCGTGGCCGAGGGCGAGGTGCGACTTCATCCAGGGGGTGAAGGTGACCGCGGTGTGCTCCATGCCGAGCGGAGCCCAGACGCGGGTGCGCTCCATCTCCTCGTACGGCTGCCCGGTGATCAGGGTGAGCGTATGGCCGAGCAGACCGACGCCGAGGTTGGAGTACTCGAACTGCGCCCCCGGATCGCGCGTGAGCTGGTAGCCGGAGAGGAACTCGTACAGCTGCGCTGCCTCGTAGTCGGCGTACGGGTTGGCCGGATTCGCCGGATGGAAGTTCGACGGCATTCGCGGCAGCCCGGAGTTCTGCTCGGAGAGACTGCCGAGGGTGATGACCTTGCCGTCGCGCGATGGAATGTGAACCGTCGACGGAAGAAATTTCTGGACCGGGTCGTCGAGCGAGACCTTCCCTTGCTGCACCAGCTCGGCGAGCACCGTGGCGGTGAACACCTTGCTGATCGACCCGATCTCGAACACCGAGTTGCCGTCGAGCGGCGGCTGGCCCGCGCCCGGATCGCCATAGGCGACGATGCGAGTGTGCCCGTCGGGCTGGAGCATCCCGACGACGATCCCCGCGCTGCGCTTGTCGTTCACGCGCTGGGTGATGATCGCCAGCACGGCGGAGTCGGAGGGAAAGCCCTGCGCCGGCACGACGGCCGGTGCTGCCGTGAGCAGGGAGAGCAGCGCGAATGGAGCGAGGCGGGGCATGGAGTACCTATTGAAAAGGCGGTCGAAATACCGAACTGCCGTCAACGTACGGAGACGCGGTCAAACTATGAAGGAGCGGTCAACTCATTTAAAGGAGCGTATTGATCTGCCTTGGGTAAGTCGGCCGCATTGAGGTATGTCGACCGCTCTAGGGTATGTCGACCGCTCTTAGGTATGTTGACCGCCTCTATCTTTCACTATCCAGCATCGCCATCTGCGGCGCCCCATACCGGGTGCCGAATATCGCCCCTGGCGGGACGGCGGTTTCCATGCGCGCCAGATCCTCCGGCGACAGCGTGATACGAAAGGCGCCGAGCGCTTCCTCCAGCCGGGCGCGGGTGCGGGCACCGATGAGCGGGACCACGTCGTCGCCGCGGGCGAGCGCCCAGGCGATGGCGAGCTGCGGCACCGTCGCGCCGAGGCTGGCGGCGATGCCGCGCAGCAGCTCCACCAGCGCCAGGTTGCGGGTGAGGTTCTCCCCGGCGAAGCGCGGGAAGTGCGATCGCGATCCCCCCCGCGCCGTCTCGGCGGCCCGCTCGGAGAGCAGGCCGCGCGACAGGACGCCGTACGCCGTGACGCCGACGCCGAGCTCGCGCAGGGTGGGGAGGATCGTCGTCTCGATGCCGCGGGTGGCGATGGAGTACTCGATCTGGAGATCGGCGATCGGGTGCACGGCGTGGGCGCGGCGCACCGTCCGCGCCGACGCCTCGGAGAGCCCGACGTGGCGCACGTAGCCGGCGCTGACCAGATCGGATATCGCGCCGACGGTGTCCTCGATCGGCACGATGGGATCGACCCGCGCCGGCCGGTAGACGTCGACGTAGTCGGTGCCGAGCCGGCGGAGGGTGTAGGCGAGCGCGGTCTTCACCGCGGCCGGCCGCGCGTCGTAGCCGAGCCACTGGCCGTCCGGGCCGCGCTGCGCGCCGAACTTGACGCTGAGCTGGACGCGATCGCGGGCGACGCCGCGCAGCGCCTCCCCGATCAGCATCTCGTTGTGGCCCATACCATAGAAGTCGCCGGTGTCGAGCAGGGTGATCCCGGCGTCGAGCGCGGCGTGGATGGTGGCGATGCTCTCGCCCCGGTCGGCGGGCCCGTAGAAGTCGGACATGCCCATACAGCCGAGTCCGACGGCGGAGACGGTGGGTCCGGTAGTGCCGAGGCGGCGGCTTTTCATCGTGGTGAGGGCGAGGGAAGAATCATTCTCGCCTGATCCGTCGCACGGTCAAGGCCACGATGAAGCTCGGCCCTCTCGGGGCCGCTTCCAGGCCCTGGCGGGGACGATCACGCCAAGTGCATGCGGCAACTCGCGATACGGCAATGTGGAGTCGTCGGCTACCAGTTCGATCCAGTCAAGTCCGAGTGAGTGGGAGTCAAATCCGAGTGTGAGGCAGTCAACTCCGAGTGCGTGGGCATCAACTCCGAGTGTGAGGGCGTCAAGTCCGAGTGTGAGGCAGTCAACTCCGAGTGCGTGGGCATCAACTCCGAGTGTGAGGCAGTCAACTCCGAGTGTGAGGGAGTCAAGTCCGAGTGTGAGGCAGTCAACTCCGACTGTGAGGCAGTCAAATCCGAGTCGGTGGGAGTCAAATCCGAATGGGTGAGAGTCAAGTCCGAGTGCATGGGAGTCCCTTCCGGGAGGTATGGCGTCATCTCCGAGGCCTCGGGAACCGAACCCGACCCGGCGGGCTCGGCGGCCGGACACCCTCGCGGCCGGCCGCCGAAGACCCGTACCTGTCGCCGCTCAGTCGCGCCCACCCTCCATGTCGTCGGAGTCGCGCCCGTCGTCCTTCAACTGGACGCGCAGGATCTCGCCCGGCTGCGGCGGGCCGTATCCCTTGTTGGAGATGTAAAGCGCCCCGTCGGGCCCGATGGTCATTCCGGTGGGCAGGAACAGTCCGTTCACGATCACCGTGCGGGTCCCCGATCGGTCGAGCCGCACCACCCGGCCGGTGAACGGCGTCGGGAAGCCTGCCGCGGGCGACGACTCGAGCACGTAGAGCCGGCCGCTGTGGTCGAAGTCGAGTCCGAGCACCGTGGTGAAGCCGTTGGCCACCACCGAGATGGCACCCGAGCGCGAGACCCGGTAGATGTTCTCGGCGCCTGGCACGATGGGAAACACCCCGAGTCCGCTCACGTAGAGCGCCCCGCGCCGCGCGGCGACGACGGAGGGGACGACGTGCCCCTGGCTCGCCGAGATGTCGACGATGCGCGAGACGGCGCCGCGGCGTGGATCGACGTGCACCACCTCGCCATGATTCGGCTCGACGGCGACGAGCGCTCCCTCGTTCTCGATCATGCCGTACCAGGACCCGTCGGGCTCGAAGTCCGCCGGATTCGGGTGAGCGACGGGATGAGTCGCCTGGTACGCGCTCAGGTCGGCGACGATGGACCACGAGCCCGACCGGCTGACGCGCGCGATGCCGGCCGGCGAGCCGATCACCCCGTGCGAGCAGCCGCCGCCTGAGGACAGCGCATACAGCGTGTTGCCGACGAACGCGACGGCGGCCACGCCGAGCACGTCCTGGAAGGCGTTCTCCCCGGAGGGAAATCCGCTCGCCACCGTGTGAAGCCCACCATGGTGGTCGACTCGCGAGATCCGGCCGGTTGGTCCGTTGGTGTAGGGGCCCGGTCCGGGAACAGAATGCACCTGCGCGCACTGGGCCGCCGTCGTGAATCCAGTGCCCCCGCTCCCCGCCTCGGCGACGTAAAGGTCGCCGTCGGGGCCGAACTTCAGGCCTCGAGGGAACATCAGCCCGGTGGCGTACAAGGTCGGTGTGGCGGGAAAGCTCACCGCGCCGTGGGAGGCGGCCGCGGCGTCGGGAGCGGCGAGGGCGGCCGGATCGGCGCCGGTGGGCGCCGTACCGGATTCGCAACCGGCCAGCGCCGCGGCGAGCACGAGCGCGGCGGCGGTGAGGGAAAGTGGGGTGCGGGAGGGGAACTGCATTTGAAAGCCTCCAGTGACTGTTTTTCGCGCTGGCGGCTGCCAGGCGGGAGGCCCATCGTACATGGCGGCCGACTCCGTATCGTCTATACTTCGTCACCTCTCAGCATCAGGGCCCGATGACCGCACTCCGCTCGTCGGTGGTGCAGCTTCAGCTACTCGGACCGGTGCGCGTCTCGCGCCCCGACGGTCCCGTCACAGGCCCGCTCGTCACCCAGCCGCGCCGGCTGGCGATCCTCGCCTACCTGATCCTCGCCCGTCCGCGCGGCCTTCACTCGCGCGACACCCTCATCGCGCTGCTCTGGCCGGAGGCGAGCCAGGCACAGGGTCGGCATGCGCTCCGCAACGCCCTCCACGCCATCCGCCGCGCGCTCGGCGACGATCTCATCCAAACGGCCGGGGACGACTTCGTCGGGGTGGACTTCGAGCGGCTCTCCTGCGACGCGCTGGCGTTCGAGGACGACGTCGCCGCGGAGCGGTTCGGGGCGGCGCTCGCGCGCCACGAGGACGAGCTGCTGCACGGCTTCCACGTCAGCGACGCACCCGGCTTCGAGCGCTGGCTCGACGGCCAGCGCGAGCGGCTGCGCGAGCTGGCCGTCGTCGCGGCGTGGGCTCACGCCGACGCCCTGCGCCGGCGTGGCGACTCGACGAACTCGTTGATCGCCGCGCGCCGAGCCCACTCCTTCGCGCCCGAGGACGAAGTGTCATTTCGCCGTCTCCTCGGTGTCATCGCCGGGACCGGCGATCGCGCCGCGGTGCTGCGCGCGTATCGCGAGTTCGCCGATCGGCTGCACGAGGAGTACGGCGTCGCGCCGGCTGCGGAGACGAGAGCGCTGCTGGACCGGCTCGGCGAGCCGCAACGGCGAGGGGCTGCCGCCGCGCCCGACGGCCCTGCTCCGGCGGCGCCGGCCGCGGTCGCATCCAGCGCTCCACCGGAGAACGAGCATGCTCCCGACATCGCGGCGCCAGCGTCACCACCCCGCCGCCGAGCGCGCGCCGCGATGGCGGCGACGGTCGCGGTGCCCCTGCTGGCACTCCTGCTTTTTCTCCGCCCCACCCAGGTCGCCGTGCCGGCGGCCGATGATCCGATCGTCGCCGCGTCTCAACGGCGTGCCGTGACGCTCGGCGACGGGCTCGCCCCAAGGTACCGTGCCGATACGGCGCTGTATCAGCGATATCTCCGTGCCGAGGCGCTGCTGCAGGGCGACCGCTACCGGCCGTCGCGGGATTCCTTCCAGGCGATCGTGGACGGGGCGCCGTTGTACGCGCCGGCGTGGGCCGGCCTGAGCACGGCGATCAGTCTGTCCGGGTTCAGCGAGATGCCCCCGACGGACGCGATGGCGTTGTCGCGGGCCGCGGCGCAGCGGGCCCTCGCGCTCGACAGCACGCTCGTTCACGCGAAGAGCAGCATGATTGCCTACGACCTGGCCGGGCGCTGGGACCTCGCGGCGGCGAAGCGAGGGCTCGACGCCGCGCTCGCCGAGCATCCCGACGATCAGCAGCTCACCGAGCTGCTCGCAACCTGGCATCGCTGGCGCGGCGAGTTCGACGAGACGATCGCCCTCCGGCGGAAGGTGTACGCGCTCGACCCCCTCAAGCCGGGCTACGCGCAGTCAGTCGGGGGCAACCTCTACCTCGCTCATCGCTGCGCCGAGGCGGCCGACGTGCTCCAGCGGGTGACGATGGAGTTCCGCACCGCGCCGGACGCTCGCGCCAATCTCTACCGGGCGTATCGGTGCCTCGGCCGGATGGACGACGCCGCGGCGGCGCTCGCCGGCCAGCTCCGCGAGGAGGGCGACACGGTGCTGGCGAATCTGCTCGCCAGCCCGATGTCGCCGGCGCGCCGCGACTCGATGCTGAGCAAGGTGATCCACGTCCAGCTCGACCGCGCGCTCGAGCGTCGCCGTCACGGCTGGGAGCCGTCGAGAATGCCGGCGATCAAATATGCCGAGCTGCAGAACGCCGACTCGACCCTGATGTGGCTCGACTCGATGTACGCCGAGCGCTCGATGTCGCTGCACACCGTGCCCTTCGACCCTGCGTTCGACTTTCTGCACGGGGATCGGCGGTTCAACGCCTTCGTCGGGCGGCTGCCATGGCATCCACGGGTGCAGTGGGCATCCGTGTCATCCCGCACGAGCGAGCGATAGCGAGCGAGTGTCGGGACCACATTGTCATCCCGCAGGAGCGAGCGATAGCGAGCGAGTGTCGGGACCACATTGTCATCCCGCAGGAGCGAGCGATAGCGAGCGAGTGTCGGGACCTAGCGTACCTCGCGCATTGGCTGGCACGGTGCAATGAAAGCAGGTCCCGACACTCGCGGCCCTGCGGGCCGCTCCTGCGGGATGACAGTCCCTCTACCGGTCGACCAGCTTCGCCCGCTCGGCGTTGTACCGCTCCCCGGCCACCTTCTCCGGCGCGAGCGCAGCGTCGAGCTGCTTCATTATGTTGTCGCTCAGCACGACGTCGACCGCACCGACGTTCTCCTCGAGATAGCGGCGGCGGCGCGTGCCGGGGATCGGCACGATGTCCGGCCCCTTGTGGAGGATCCAGGCGAGGGCGATCTGCGCCGGGGTCGCGTGAAGGCGAGCGGCGATGTCGCGCACGACCGACGCGGCGCGGACGTTCGAGTCGAAGTTCGCCCCCTGCCAGCGCGGGTCCCCGCGGCGGAAGTCGTCCGCCGGCAGCTCCTCGGCTCGCGTCGCCGCGCCGGTGAGGAAGCCGCGGCCGAGTGGGCTGAACGGGACGAGCCCGATGCCGAGCTCGCGCAGCAGCGGGATGATCCGCGGCTCGAGGTTGCGCTCCCAGAGCGAGTACTCGCTCTGGAGCGCCGAGATCGGATGAGTCGCGTGGGCGCGGCGGATGTTCTCCTCGCCCGCTTCGGAGAGTCCGAGGTAGCGCGCCTTGCCCTCGCGCACGAGCTCGGCCATCGTGCCCACCACCTCCTCGATCGGCACGGCGGGGTCGACCCGATGCTGGTAGAGCAGATCGATGCGATCGGTGGCGAGCCGGCGGAGCGATCCCTCGACGGCGCGGCGGATCGACGCCGGCCGGCTGTCGACGCCGCCGAGCGGATTCCCGTCCTGCATGCGGAAGCCGAACTTCGTCGCGATCAGCACCTTGTCGCGCCGCCCCGTCAGGGCGCGGCCGACCAGCTCCTCGTTGGTGTGCGGGCCGTAGACCTCGGCGGTATCGAACAGGGTGACGCCGAGCTCGATCGCGCGATGGATCGTGGCGATGGATTCGGCGTCGTCGCGATCTTCGGCGGCGCCGTAGGAGGCGCTCATGGACATGCAGCCCAGTCCGAGCGCGGAGACGACGAGGCCCTGGGTGCCGAGGGGGCGAGTAATCACTTCCCGCTGCCCCACGCGTTCAGGATGTCCTCACCCACGCGGCCTTCCGCCGCCTCGAGCTGATAGAACGGACCCGTGTTGCCGTTGGTGAACACGGCGACGACGATCGGGCCGGCGGGCGCGGGCGGATACATGATCGCGACGTCGTTGCCGAGTTGCGGGGGCCAGTCGCCCGTCTTGTGGCCGATGGCGACGCGGAAGCTGATGCGCTGCGGCAG
>JBIOHU010000047.1:0-13762 GCA_044449225.1 Gemmatimonadales bacterium
GAAGATCTTGTGGCCGGGCGGCCCGATGATCGGTCTGGATCTGTACTCACGGCCGCTGCTCGACTTCCTGCTCGAAACACCGGTGCTCGTCGCCGGATGGTGGCTGCTCAGGCGTTCAGCCGGCGCGCCCCGGTGGGCGACGTCGGTCGCGGCGGTGCTCCTCCTGGTCCTGGTCCAGGGTGCGTGCGATCTCGCGGCGGGAGGCGGCGTGAAGCCATCGGCTTGCCTGACGGCGCCACGGCGGGCTCCCTAGTCGGGTCCGGCGGCCGGTGCCATCTTGGGTCGGCCCGTCCGTGACCTGCATCCCCGTCCACGTGCCCAATGCTATTCAGCCTGCTCAGTCACCGTGACGGCCCGGTCGCCGAGGGAGAGCCGTTCCGCTGGCGTGGCGAGGGCGTGTCGCGGATCGAGGGACTGAGCGACACCGTCTTCGGATTCGCGATCACTCTCCTCGTCGTGTCGCTCGAGGTGCCGAAGACGTCCGCCGAGCTGCTCGAGAACATGCTCGGCTTCGTTCCCTTCGTCGCCAGCTTCAGCGTCCTGTTCATGATCTGGAGAACCCAATTCCAGTTCTTCAGGCACTACGGCCTGGAGGACAAGCCGACCGTGCGGCTCACCGGCATGCTCCTGATGGGCGTGCTCTTCGCCATCTATCCCCTGAAGTTCCTGTTCGGCTTCCTGCTCCTCACGTTGCCGCGCGCGATGCTCTTCGGTAACGCGGACGCGGTGAAGCAGGTCATGCCGCTGAGCAGCCTGCCGATGGTGATGGGCCTCTACGGCTTCGGCGTGCTCTGGATCGCCATGGTCTTCTCGCGACTGTACGCCCATGCGCAGCGTTGTCGCGAGTCGCTCGGCCTCACGGCGCTGGAGGCGTTCGACACCGACGCGATGCGCCGACGCTGGCGCAACGTCTCGCTACTCGGCGCGACGATCGTGGCCTGGTGCCTGACCCTGCTGGCGATCAGCGGCCACATGCGACAGCGGGACACTGTGTTCGACGCGGTGTACTACGGAGGGGCGGCGATGGTCTTCGCTGTCTCGCTGTCGCAGGCGCGCTATCGCCGGCGTCTGGCCAGAGAACGACGCGTCGTCCTCGGTTTTCCAGGCGCGGACGACGCGTCGAGCGGCGTAGTCTCGCCACGCTGACCGATCCGGCTCCGATCCACCTCTTTCCGATGCAGGACCAGGTCCCCATGCAGCGCACGCCGCCCCCCGACGACGATCCCCTAGCCGACTTCGAGCTCCCTGCAGAGCTGATGAGCCAGACGTTCGAGCACGCGATCAGCGACGACGCGAGCGTGGCGCACGAACGTGGGCACGCCGTCGCAGCGGCGCTCCAGAAGCGCCTGCCAGGAAGCACGGTGGAGTACGGCTTTCCGGGCATCGTCACCGCGCACCTTGCCTCCGGCGCCGTCGCGCAGTGCGGTGGGCCGACTCTCGGCTGGATGATCGATGTGCAGCGCAAGCCCGGCGCGCGGAGCGACACGATCGAGGCCGCGATCGCCGACGACGAGAGCGATCCGCAGGTGATCGCCGAGGGGCTGGCGAAGAAGCTGAAGCGACGCTGACGCGGCGAGGCGGCGATTAAGGCGTTCTCGCCGTCCGGCGCCGTTCGTCCTCGTCCCGCTGCCCGAGAAACTCTCCCAGCGCCGCGAGCGACTCGATGTTGTCGCAGAGGATCTTCATCGTCGCCAGCAACGGCACGGCGAGAAAGGCGCCTGGCACCCCCCAGATCCAGAAGAAGAACGCCAGGCCGACGAAGATCGCGACCGGATTCAGCGTCAGGCGGTGCCCGAGCAGCATCGGCGTCACGAGGTTGGACTGGAGCAGATTGATCGCCAGGAACGCGGCGGGAATCATCAGCGCGCGAGCGAGCTCGTCGTATTGCGCGAGACCAGCGACGCCGAGCACGACGACCGCCGTCGCTGCGCCGAGATAGGGGACGAATTCAAGACAGGCGACGATCACTCCCCACAGCAGCACGTTCGGCATGCCGAGGAGCCAGAGCACGCCTGCCACGACGAGACCCTCGGCGACGTTCAGCAGCAGCGTCGTCGACAGGTAGGCCGACACGGTGGACTCGGTGGCGCGCGCGATGTCCACCGCCTTCACCTTGTCACTGAAGTGCGGCAGCACCTTGATCAGCTTCTGCAGGAAGAGATCGCCACCGGCGAGCAGAAAATAGAGGAGGATGAAGATCTCGAGCAGGCCGGCGAGCACGCGCTGCGTGGTGCCGAACAGCCGCGACGACAGGCTCGGACCCGATTGGACGACGACTTCCTGCCTCTTCCCGCCGGTCGGCGCGCCGACGGCGTTCGCCGCCTGCTCCATGTTGTTCGATACCTGCTGCATCGGCAGGATGATCGACCGGAGCTTGCGCTGCGCCTTGCCGAAGCTCTCCGGAGCACTGGCGGCCCAGCGCTGCGCCGGACCGGCGAGCTGGTAGACGCCGTCGCCGATCCCGCCGACGAGGAGGACGAGGACGAGGGCCGCGCCCACCGGCGGGGCGATCCGCAACCGCGCCAGGCGACGGATCAACGGACTGAGAAGAAAGTTCAGCAGCAGCGCGAAGACGATCGGAATCAGGAACTCGCGCGCCACGTAGAGGGTGTAGAGCACGGCGAGCACGGTGAGGACGGTCGCTTCGATCGACTGGCTGCGAGGGCGCGCCAGCGCCTCCGCCGTGCGCTCCAGGTCGGGCACGGGCGCCCCGGTCGTCGCCGGCGTCGCCGAGGCGCCGGCATCCACCGTCGGCATCAAGGTGCTGTCTTCCGCCGCCGTGGAGTGATCCGTCGCCACTGGCACCACACCTGCCCTACGCTCGGTCGCCATGAGTGGCAGGGCAATGCACTTTGCTTGCCGCCGAGACCGCTCGCTCGGCGCTTGTGGCCGCTCGCGAGCTGCGGCATGTTCGCGTGCGGCGACCCGGTCGCCGCCCTCCTCCTTGACGAGCCCCATGGCTGACGAGCGGAATTTCGGATCGCTGGATGTTTCGGACTTCACCGTGGGCGCGATGCTCCGGTCGGGCATCGCCATCCGCCGCGCGGTGCGTGGCGCATCGACCATGGAGGGCGCCGCCGGCATCGTCGTCAGATATTTCTACGACCACTGCCTCAGCGCGGAAACGGGAACGCGAGCCTGCGCACTGGTGCGCTTCTACAAGACACACCGGTATGGCGCGCTCGAGCCGGCGCTCAAACTGGCTGCCGCCGCGAAGCTGGGCGACGGCACTCCACGTGACGACGTGCGCTGTCTCGCCCTGCTCGCCACCGTCGGCGACGAGGACGGATGGAACTCGCGCCACCGGTCGCGGGATCACAAGGTGATTCCGCTCCCGAGCGCTGACGTCCTCCGTTCGGCGCCGATGATCCTGCGACTGGTCGAGGAGCTGGGGATAGACGTCGAGAGCCTCGTCTCCGCCGCGGCCCCGGTATCGCGCGCCAGCGACCCGCGGACCTACGAGGTGTTTCACGTCGAGGAAGCGCTGGGTAGTCCGGTCATCCCTGCGCAGCACGACTTCGTCGTGCAATATGGCATCGCGTCGGTGGTCGGCTTCGGCGGGCTGCTGCGATCGGGAGAGATGTTCGCCGTGATCCTCTTTTCGCGACAGCGCATCCCGATCGCCAGCGCGACGCGCTTTCGCACCATCGCACTGGACATCCGATCGGCGCTCTTCCCGTTCGACGAGGAGCACACCTGGGGCGACGCCTGATCGGAACTCTGGTGGTCGTGCAAGGCTGTTCAAGGCAAGGACTTGCGCGCCGCACAAACCAGTGCACGACGCCCGAATGGGCGTGGTGAACGGCGACTGGCACCACCTGAACGGCGACTGGCACCACTTGAACGGCGACTGGCACCACCGGAACGCCGATTGCCCCCAGTTCGACACGCACTGGCACCGGCCGAACGCTCATCGCCACCGGCTGAACGTTTACGGCTCGCTTTGAACTTTTCCAGCCACCACCTGAACTTTTACTGCCACCACCTGAACGCCGACCGCTACCCGCTGAACCATCACAGCTATCGGGTGAACGCGGATGGAGATTCGCTGAACGCGAACGGCTACCAACTGAACGCTCACACCGCTGCCCGGAACGACCCGCGCTCTCGCGCGCACGTCCTCAGGTCGTTGCGCCACGGCGGCTCTTCACCGATGATCAGCCGATGGCACTTCAACTCTATCTGCTCCGACACGGCCAGACCTCACTCAGCCGGGCCAACATGTTCTGCGGACGCGGCCTCGACCCCGCCCTCACTGCGGAAGGGGTGAAGATGGCCGAGGCATTCGCCGCAGCGTATGCCGGTGCGACCTGGGAGGCGATCTATGCGAGTCCGCTACAGCGCGCGCTGTCGACCGCCGAGCCGCTGGCGCGGGCCGTCGGCCTTCCGGTCATTCCGCGGGAAGGTCTCGCCGAGATCGACTACGGCGCCTGGGACGGGAAGAACGTGGACGAAGTGGCGCGCAATTTCCACGACGAGCACGAACGCTGGACGGCGGATCCCGCCTGGAACCCGCCGACCGGCGGCGAGACGGCCGTCGCGCTCGCTCAGCGCGTGACGCACGTGTTCCAGGGAATTCGTGCCGAGCACTCCGACGGCCGCGTGCTCGTCGTGTCGCACAAGGCGACGATCCGCGTCGCACTCTGTGCGCTGCTCGGGGTCGACGTCGGACGATTTCGATACCGCTTCGGCTGCCCGGTGGGCTCGGTCTCGATCGTCGAATTCGGTCCCCATGGTCCGCTGGCGGCGACCGTCGCCGACCGATCGCACCTGGACGCGCGGCTGCGGGAGCTGGAGGGCACGTGATCGCCCCGGAGCACGCGTCGCCGCCGCCATGCTCTAGCTTCACCTTCATCACCCGAATAGCTTCGCCTGAGCACATCGCACTCCACCAACCGAGGAATCCATGGCGACCAAACTCGACAAGTCCATCAAACGCGAGCTCGAGCACCAGGGAAAGCTCTACACCATCACCATCGCTCCCGATGGCGTGAAGGTCGTGGAGAAGGGGAAGCGGAACGGTCCTCACGTGACCTGGTCGTCGATCATCAACGGCGACACCGCGCTCAACGAGAGCCTCAACATCTCCGCCGACGCAACGCGCCGCGAGCAGTAACGACCACTGGCGTCGGCGGCACGCTCAGCGCCGGAGCATCCCCTCGAGTCGCTGGCGAACGGCCGGCCACTCGTCATCGATGATGGAGAAACTGGCCGAGTCGCGCGCCAAGCCGTCCGGTTTCACCAATGGCCGCCGCGGCGTGCCTTCCTCGGTTGCGCCGATGCGCAGCATGCTCCCTCGAGCGTGACGAGGGAGAGATCCACTCAGAACTTCTCGTCAGGCCGCCGCGTGGAGGGATGTGTCGCCTCCCAGGCCGCGATCTGCTCGGCGAGCTCGGTGTCGTTCTCCGCGAGCGCGCGAAGTTGCCGCAGCACGTCGTCCTTCGTCGGACCGCTCGCTCGCGCCACGACGGGCGCCGTCGCGAACAGCTGGCGCGTCGGATCGACGCGGCGCTCGACCTGCAGCATTCCGTGCACCGTGCCTTCCGCGTCGACCTCGAGCGAGACGAGCACGATCATCCCTCCCGGGAGGGTGCGGCGGAAGGCGAGAAAATGCGGGCGCATGGAGGACAAGATGACCCCGCTACCGTGATGGCGCAAACCGTGCGACCGTGACGGCCCGGTCCGGACGGGACCGGCGAGGCCGAAAATTCACGACAATCGATTGTCAATGAAGAAGAAAGTGCTCGTGATCGACGTCGGTGGCACGCACGTGAAGACGCTCGCCTCCGGGCGGCGCATCGTCGCTCAGCGGGAGTCCTCGCCCGATCTCACGCCGCGTCAGATGACCGACCTCGTCCTCGAAATGACCGACGGCTGGCGCTTCGACGTGATCGCAATCGGGTATCCGGGACCGGTCGTGCGGGGCCGGATCGTGCGCGAGCCCCACAACCTTGGCCGGGGTTGGGTCCGCTTCGACTTCGAGCGCGCCTTTCACCGTCCCGTGAAGGTGATCAACGACGCCGCGATGCAGGCTATCGGCAGCTACGAGGGAGAGCGCATGCTCTTCCTCGGACTCGGCACCGGTCTCGGCACCACCCTGGTGCGCGACGGCATCGTCATCCCGCTCGAGATCGCGCATTTGCCCTACCGTCGCGGGAGATCGTACGAGGAGACGATCGGCGATGCTGCCCTCCACCGGATCGGCGTCCGCGCATGGCGGACGCAGGTCGCCGCCATCGTCGGGCTGATGATGGACGCCGTCGTCGCTGATTACACCGTGCTCGGCGGGGGCAACGTGCGACGGATCAAGACGCTTCCGCCGGGCACCCGTCGGGGTGACAATGCGAATGCGATGCGCGGCGGCTTCCGGCTCTGGAACACCGACATCGTCTGCACATGATCACGGCGCGAGTCGGACCGTGTGGTGCCCCGGGGGGGCCGGGCACGGAGCCGCGCTGGACGTCGAGCGCGAAGAGCGGCGTCGGCACGGCGCTCGACGGCCGCAGCCATCTCTGGTTCACCCTCTCGCACGGGATCGTCGACGAAGTCTACTATCCGCGGGTGGATCAGGCGAACACCCGTGACTTCGGATTCCTCGTCAGCGCCGCCGACGGGTGGTTCTCCGAGGAGAAGCGCGACACGACGAGCACGGTGCACCTGCTCGGACCCGGCGTCCCCGGCTACCGGCTGGTCAATCGCTGCACGAGCGGGCGCTACGAGATCGAGAAGACGGTGATCTCCGATCCCGAGCGGCCGGTGCTCCTCCAGCGAATCCGCTTCCGTGCGCTCGCCGGCACGCTCCGCGACTATCATCTGTTCGCGCTGCTCGCACCGCACATCGGCAACCAGGGCTACGGCAACGACGGCTGGCTCGACGCCTACAAGGGCATTCCGATGCTGTTCGCCCAGCGGCAGGATGTCGCGCTGGCCATGTGCTGCGACGCCGGATGGAGCGCGGCGAGCTGCGGCTTCGTCGGTGTGAACGACGGTTGGCGGCAAGTCCGCGCGGCAGGACGCCTGACGGAGCTGTACACCGAGGCGCGCGGGGGCAACATCGCGCTCACCGGAGAGGTGGAGCTCGATGGCACCACGCGCGACGCCGACGATACCCTCGCGGAATTCGTCGTCGCCCTCGGCTTCGGCGCCGGCCCGTCCGAGGCGGCGCAGCGAACGCGCATGACCCTGGCCTCGCAGTTCGATCTGATCGCCGCCTCGTTCGTTCGCAACTGGACGCGATTCCACGAGCACACGCGCGGGCCGGCGTCTCCGGGACAGGTCGTCACGCCCGAAGAGTCGCGGCAGGCGGCGGCGCGCGACCTCGCCGTGCACGCGCATGCGAGCACGACGGCGCGCGATGGATCGGAGTCCTCGGACCGCGAGCGGCGGCGGCGCTCGCCGATCGAGCTGCCGGAGAGCGTGGTGGACCTCTATCGCACGAGCGCAGCCGTGCTCGTGATCCACGAGGACAAGAGCGCCTCCGGCGCGATGATCGCCAGCCTCTCCATCCCGTGGGGCGAGAGCCGCGGCGACCACGAGATGGGCGGCTACCATCTCGTCTGGCCGCGCGACCTCGTCAACAGCGCCGGCGCGCTGCTGGCGCTCGGCCACGACACGCTCGCGCGCCGTACGCTGCGCTATCTGCTCAGCACCCAGGAGGCGGACGGAAGCTGGGCCCAGAATCTCTGGCTCGACGGCACCCCATACTGGAGTGGTCTTCAGATGGACGAGGTCGCGTATCCCGTCGTGTTCGCCGAGCTGCTGCGTCGCGAGGGGCAGCTCGCCGACATCGACCCGTGGCCGATGATCCGCGCCGCCGCCGGCTTCATCGCTCGCAACGGTCCGGTCACCGGACAGGATCGATGGGAAGAGACGGGCGGCTATTCACCCTTCACCATCGCCGTCGAGATCTCGGCGCTGCTCATCGCTGCCGAATTCGCCGACCGCGCCGGTGAGCCGGAGCTCGGGGAGCTCCTGCGCGGCACGGCCGACGGCTGGAACGCCTCACTCGAACGGTGGACGTACGTCACCGACACCCGTCTCGCACGCGAGATCGGCGTCGACGGCTACTACGTCCGCATCGCCCCCCTCGACGTCGACCGCGCGGACGAAGACGGTTGCGGGATGATCGAGATCAGGAACCGGCCACTGGACGACTGCCGCACGCGCTACGACGAGATCGTGAGCGTGGATGCGCTGTCGCTCGTTCGCTTCGGGCTGCGCCGCGCCGACGATCCGCGCGTCGTCAACACCGTGAAGGTGATCGACGCGATGCTGCGCGTACGGACGGAGACGGGCCCCGCCTGGTACCGCTATAACCGCGACGGTTATGGCGAGAAGTCGGACGGCTCACCCTTCGATGGGCTCGGCGTCGGCCGACCCTGGCCCCTTCTGGCAGGGGAGCGAGCACACTATGAGCTCGCGGCGGGGCGCCCGCAGGCCGCCGTCGATCTGCTCGGCGTCATGCGCGCCCAGGCGAGCGATGGCGGCATGCTGCCGGAGCAGGTCTGGGACGGGGCCGACATTCCCAATCGCGAGCTGTGGAACGGCCGGCCGAGCGGCGGCGCAATGCCGCTGGTGTGGGCGCACGCGGAGTACGCGAAGCTCGTCCGCTCGCTGCACGACGGCCGGGTGTTCGACATGCCGCAACAGACGTACGAGCGGTACGTGCGTCCCAGGACGGGGCGGCGGGCGCGCACCGACTAGATGGATCGGAGCGACGACCGATGCGGACCGCGCCGTCCGATGCGCTCACTATCTGGACCGTCGGCCACTCCACCCGCTCGATCGCCGAGCTCGTGGACGCTCTCGCGCCGTACGGGATCGAGGCGGTCGCCGACGTACGTCGCTATCCCGGCTCGCGCCGACTCCCCCAGTTCACCGCGCCGGCACTCCGAGACGAGTTGGAGCGCGCCGGACTGAGCTATCTCTGGATACCGGCGCTGGGCGGCCGGCGCCGCGCGTCGTCCGATTCCGTCAACACGGCGTGGCGGAACGAGTCGTTTCGCGCCTACGCCGACCACGTCCGGAGCGAGGAGTTCGCGGACGGGCTGTTCGAGCTGCTCATGGTGGCGCGCGGGCTGCGCACGACCATCATGTGCGCCGAAGTGCTGTGGTGGCGCTGCCACCGGCGCCTCATCGCCGACGTGCTGACGTCGCTCGGCGTGACCGTCGTCCACATCGGCGATGCGACCCACGCCACCACTCACCTGATCGGACCGCCGGCGCGGCTGGTCCGTGGCGTGCTGCGCTACGACGGGTGAGCGCTCGGCGGCAGTAGCGCGGCGATCCGTGACGCACGTTCCTTGTGCCTGCCGCCGAGCAGCTCGAACTTCGCCGCCGTCGTCTTGTCTCCTGCCACGCGGTTCTGCGCCGCCATCACGTCGCAGTAGGCGCTCACCTCGTCCTCGTCCTGCACGTCCTGCTGCGTGAAGCCGAACGGCTGCTCGTACAGCAGCAACGCGGCGATGGCATGAGTGGAGAAGGGAAGCCTTCCGAACTGTTCGCGCAGATGAGCGAGGCCGTCCTGCTGGAGCAGGATGCCGTTCCATTCGGCCGGCGTGAGGGCGGGCGGCGTCGTCACGGTCAGAAGATGAGAGTCTGGCCCGGCCGCATCACCGTCAGCCGGCGGTCGCCGGCGAAAGCCGCGCGGACGTCGTGCTCGGTGGCGAGGCCGGGAAAAGTCCCGTAGTGCATCGGGATGATGGTCGCCGGCGAGAAGTACTTCGTGATCTCCAGGTGTGCGGTGTGCGGATCCTGGGTATACGGCCCTCCGCCGACGTTGAGCAGAATGATGCTCGGACGATACAGCTCCTGGATGAGCGCCATGTCGCCGAAGATCCAGGTGTCTCCAGTGTCGTACAGCGTGCGGCCGTCGCTGAACTGGAGCACGAAGCCGATGGGACGGCCGCCCGGATCGCTCGAGTGCATGGCCGGCACGATGTGTACGGTCACGTCCCCGACGGTGAAGGTCCCGCCAACGTTGCCGCCGAGCGCCTGCGCCGCAGGAAGGTGAAGCGAGTTCACCCACTCGAAGGTCGAGATGACCTTGGCACCGCTCCGCTGCGCGATCGTCTTCGCATCGAGCGCGTGGTCGTCGTGCGAGTGGGTGACGAGGATCGCCGCCGGCCGATAGCGCGCGAGGTTCTTCAGCGAGTCGGGCGTGGATGGATTACCGCTGAGGAATGGATCGAGCAGCAGTCGCGTGCCGCCGGGCGAGGTGACCTCGAAGGCGGCATGTCCCAGCCATTGCACGCTGATCCCGCCGGCACGGTTGGCCGGCCGTCCGAGCCGGGCCTGCGCGGCGAGCGTGGCTGGCGCGAGGGTGACGATGGCTGACAGCGCGAGAAAGGAGAACCGGCGAAGAACAGGGCGCATGGTGACCCGATGGTGAATGGTGAATGGTGAATCGTGAGACGTGTCAGCGACCCTGCAGGCCGGAGAGCAGAGCGGGGATGAATCCGCCGAACGCTCCGTTGCTCATCACCAGCACGACGTCGTCCGGCTGCGCACCGTCGAGCACCCGCTGCACGAGTACGTCGACGTCGCGCGACGCATCGGCCTCGATCCCCTGCGCCTGGAGTGCCGAGACGATGGCGTCGATGTTCAGTTGTTCGTCGACCGGCACCTTGTCGTGTGGCTCGGGAACGCGGATCGACGCGTGGGCAGCGCCGGTGAACGCGTGGGTGTACTCGCTCTGATGAATGTTGCGGCGGCTGGTGTTCGAGCGCGGTTCGAACACCGCCCACAGACGGCGGTCTGGGTAGCGCAGCCGGATCGCCGTGATGGTCTCGCGCACTGCCGTCGGGTGATGGGCGAAGTCATCGATCACGAGCACGCCATCGACTTCGCCGCGGATCTCCTGGCGCCGCTTCACTCCGGAGAACGAGGCGAAGCCGGCGCGGATCTCGTCGGCGCCGAGGCCGAGCGCGCGACAGGCCGCGTAGACGCCGACGGCGTTCTCGACATTGTGGTGGCCGGACATCGGGAGGAGGAAGCGGCCGGCGCGGCCCCGCGGCTCGCGGATGACGAACTGCGCCCCCTCGGGGCCAAACGTCAACTTCTCGGCGACATAATCGGCCTCGCCGTGCGCGGCATAGGTGGCGACGTAGCAGGCGGCCGAATGCCGAGCGATCGCCACCGCGTTGGGATACGACGCGGCGACGGCGAGGAAGCCATCCGCGGGGAGAGTGGCGCAGAACCGGTCGTAGGCGGACTCGTAGTGTGCCATGTCCCGATAGATGTCGGCATGGTCGAACTCCACGCTCGTCAACAGCGCCGTGCGCGCACGATAGTGGAGAAACTTCGGTCCCTTGTCGAAGTACGCGGTGTCGTACTCGTCTCCCTCCACGACGACGAAGGGCCCGTCACCGATGCGGAAGTTTCCGGCGTAGTTGAGAGTCACTCCGCCGACGAGGAAGGTCGGGTCGGTGCCGGCGGAGACGAGCACGTGCGACAGGAGCGCCGACGTGGTCGTCTTGCCGTGGGTCCCGGCGACGACGACGCTGTGCTTCCCCTCGAGCACGAGCGAGCCGAAGGCGGCGGGAAAGCTCATCTGGGGGATGCCGCGTTCGCGGACCGCGGTTGCTTCGGGGTTCACCCGTCGGATCACGTTGCCGATGATCACGAGATCGGGCGCCGCCGCGTCGAGGTTGGCGGGGGAATAGGGAGTCATCACGCCGACTCCCCACGCCGCGAGCATGTCGCTCATCGGCGGGTAGACCTGTTCGTCGCTCCCCGTCACCTCGTAGCCAGCCGCCTTGAGCATGCCGGCAAAGGACCCCATTCCGGTGCCGGCGACCCCGACGAGGTGGATGCGCCGGACGGAGCCAGGCTGGATGGTGGTGAGGACGTTGCCGGTGTCGTCGGGCATAGAAGGTCAACGTAGGTGGGTAGGTGGCTAGGTGGGTAGGTGGGTAGGAATTCGGACTGGGCACACCGAACCCGCCCGGTGTGCCCTTCGTCGACGCAGTCCCCACCTACCCATCTACGGACCTACCCACCTACGGCTGTTAAAACGAACCCCATCCCGCGACGGGCCTGGATCTGCACCTGCGCCCCGGCATCGGCGAGCTTCTTCCTTATACGCGTCACGTTGACGTCCACGACGTTGGAGCCGGGGTCGAAGTTCATGTCCCACACCCGCTCCAGCAGCTCGGTGCGCGTGACGACCTCGTCGGTGTGGAGGAGCAGGTGTTCCAGGAGGGGGAGCTCCTTGGCCGTCAGCCGCACCTCCGTGCCATTCACGAAGAGTTGCCGGCTCAGGCGGTTCAGGACCAGGTTGGCGAGAACCAGCTTTTCGGTCCGTTGGGCTCCCCCCCGCCTGACGAGAGCGCGGATGCGGGCCCGAAGCTGGTCGATGACAACGGGCTTTGTGACGTAGTCATCAGCACCGGCGTCCAAAGCACGAACACTGGTCTGCCCCTCGGCGGTCCCTGTCAGCACCATGACCGGGGTCGTCCGTCCCTCCCTTCGCAGCGTCTGGATGATCGTGATCCCATGCTGATCGGGCAGCCCCAGGTCGAGCAGGACGCAGTCGTATTCGTTGACCAGCGCGAGCGACAGCCCTTCGCTGCCGCTCGTCGCAACGTCTACGGCAAAGCCCTCCTGCTCCAGGACGTGCCGGGCCAGCAGCGCGAAGGACGCATCATCCTCCACCAGTAGGGCTCTCATTAATAGTCGCGGCGAGGTCCAGGGAATCTTCAGTGGTCGCAGGTCCCGTTCAGGATACGGTCATTAACAGAATTGTCATAGAGGTGACAACATCCTGTAATAATGCCCGACCCATCTTCATGGCGTAACGTTTCCACTCACTCCACGGAGCAACCGACAATGAACACCCAGCTTGCACGACGCAGCGCCGCCGCCGTCGCCCTTCTGCTGACCGCCGCGGCCGCCACCGCCAGCGCCCAGACCCAGACGGTCAATTTCCAGGTCCAGGGCATCAACCAGGTCTCCTTCACGTCGACCCCGGTCACGCTGACGATCACGACCGCCGTCGCCGGCAGCGATCCGACCCCCGTGACCGACGCCTCGTCGGTCTGGGCGATCACGACCAACCAGAGCAACGCGAAGATCTCGGCCAGCATCAACAGCGCGATGCCCGCCGGCGTCACGCTGAGCGTCGACCTCGCCGCTCCCGCTGGTGCCACCAACGCCGGCACCGTCGCCCTGACCGCGGTCCCGCAGGATCTGGTGACCGCCATCACCAAGGTCAAGGCGACTGGCCAGGCGGTGACGTACACCCTGGCCGCGACGACCGCCGCCGGCGTGATCGCGTCGAGCTCGCGCGTCGTGACGTACACGCTCACGCCGGGCACCTGAGTCAGGTCCGCTGACCAACAGGTGTCGTCGTGAAGCCCTCGGTGCTCCGTCTGCTCACCACCCTGCTGCTGCTCGTTGGCAGCAGCAGAGTGGGGGCGCAGACGATCACGCTCTCGAGCGGCAGCGCGGGGACACTCGTCATCAATGCCGCGATTCCCGGTCAGAATCCCACCAGCGCCAGCGCGAGCAGCACGACCTACGCCGTCACCACCCCGGCTCCCCCAGGCACCTATCGCATCACGGCGTCCATCAACCAGACGATGCCCGCCGGTACCACGCTTCGGCTCAGCATGGCGGCACCGGCCAGCGCGACCAGCCTTGGCGCCGTCGCCCTCACCACGACCGCCCAGAACGTCGTGATCAACATTCCGCGAAAGACCAACGGAACCAGTCTCGCCATCACCTACACCTTCGACGCCACGCCGGCGGCGGGAGTCGTTCC
>JBIOHU010000048.1:0-13610 GCA_044449225.1 Gemmatimonadales bacterium
CGGCTGTCCCAGTCGTAGATCGGCACGATCGCCGGATGCGCGAGCTGCGCGGCCAGACGCGCCTCGCGCCGGAAACGGCCCACGGCGCGCTCGTCGCGGGCGACGTGCGGGTGGAGCAGCTTGAGAGCGACCTCGCGACCGAGCGCGAGATCGCGCACTCGCCACACCGAGCCGAATGAGCCGGCGCCGAGTGGAGCAATCACCTCGTAGTCGTCGGCGAGAGCCCACCGCAGGCGGACCTCGGGCGATTCACGAGCCGCGGCCGTGTGCTCGCCGCTCAACGTCAATACCGTGCGGCTGCCGATGACGCGATCCATCGCGCGCACCATCGCGGCGACCGAGGGATATCGCTGGCCGGGCTCGAGCTGAAGCGCCTTGTCCAGCACCACCGACACGGATGGCGGCACGTCCGGCCGCACCAGCGACAGCGGGGGAATGTCGTCGGGTGGCGGCGCCTCGCCGGTGAGCGCGTGGAAGCACAGCGCGGCGAGCTGCCACTGGTCGCTGCCGGGCGTCGGGAGCCATCCGTCGCTCCACTCGGGAGGAATGGGCATGGTCGTCGCGTCGGGCGCGAGCGAATCGGGGATGCTCTCGACGGCCACGGCCCACTGCCAACCGAGGAGCCAAAGCCGTCCCATCGGCGAGGTGAGAACGTTGCCGACGAACAGCGCCCCATGCACGCTGCCGGCGTCGTGCAGGTAGGAGAGCGTGGAGCCGACTTCGCGCATCACGCGCAGCACCGCCGGCACGTCCTCGGCGCCAGCGCGAGCGAGCCGCGCGCCCATCGTCTCGCCGGCGATCCACCGGCGCAGGTAGCCCGGTCCTCGCCGCGCGTCGGAGTGCGACGTCCAGTAGTGGTACGTCGTCGGCACCGCCGGGTGATTGCGATGGGCCAGCGCGCGCGCCTCGGCCTCGATCCAACCCGCATGCTCCGGCTGCGGCGCGCTGACGAGCGACAGCGATCGCCCGAGGGCGTCGATGATCTCCTGGAAGTGGCGGTGGTCCTCCCACACCCCTTCGGATCCCCAGCTCCAGCCCGGGGGGAGCTGCCAGCTCGCCAGGTGCTCGGGAAGGGCGAGGCTGACGCGGTGATGGCCGCCCGTGTTCACGAGCGGACGAACGGGACGGGCCAGGATTTCGGCTGCCGGTGCGAAGGGACGGGTCACTGCTGGAAACTATCGTTCGGTGCGGGGCAGAGACAGCGCGCGAGGATCAGCGGTACGTCACATCCTCGATTCGGCGAGCACCTGTTCGGCCGCGAGGTGCAGCGGGGGGAGCAGGGAGACGTCCGGGAGCACGCTCACCTCCGCCGTCTTCACCCGCAGGGGCTTGCCGTCCGCTGGTGCCGACGAGTTCGACGAGGGCACGTGCACGGTCACGGCGACGACGCGCCACAGGGTGCTCGGACGGCTCATGGAGCCGTCACTCTCCTCGGTGTCGAGCTGGAGGACCTCGCCGCGTGCAGGGAGCACGCCGCTCTGGCACTCGGCGAGGACCTGCTCGTTTCGGTCGTGGCGGGTGACGCGGAGCGTGATCATGCCGCAGGCAGTTGAGGACGAGGGAAATTATGCCCCGAACCCGAGCCGAGCCAGCGGTCGATGAAACTCGCGGCGCGGCGTGACGTACGGCACACCAGACCTGTACTCGACGAGGAATCCATGTTCGTCATCCTGAGCTTCGTGGTATCGCTGGCGCTGGTGATCGTCGCATACGCAGGGACGCGTAATTTCGTCACGCGTCGGTTGCGCTATGTCGATGCCATCCAGAGCGCGATCGCGCCGATCGCGGCCGGTGTCGCGGCGGCCGTCGTCGCCCTGCCGATTTTCGCTTTCATCCCGTTCGTCGGCGTCGGCACGGCGCTGAGCCTCGGCGTCGCCGTCGGTGCCGGCGTGGCGGCGGGCGCGCGCGAGGTACGACACTCGTTGCCGAGGTACTGAGCGCGGAGGCTGGGGAGTTCACGGGCGCGGCCACCGCCCGGGGGCTTCGACTCGTTATCTTTCGTGCATGACCTCGACCATCCCGACCGACATCACGGATCCGCTCAATGCGCGGATCCTCGCGGTGAGCGAGGACCGGATCGCCGGATTCCTCGAGGATCCTTTCGGTGAGATCGCGCGATCGAGCGGCCTGCCTCTCGACGCGGTGCTCGAGCGGCTGCGCGCGATGCTCGAGAGCGGGGTCATCCGACGAATCCGGCAGACCCTGATGGCGACGAATCTCGCGCCGGGCGCGCTGATCGCATGGCGGGTCGCTCCCGAGCGGCTGGACGACGCGTTCGAGTATCTGGCGAAGGACGATCCCTTCTCCGGTCACGTCGTGATTCGCAGCACCGACTCGGAGACCCAGGGGTCGGTCTATCGCCTGTGGACCACGGTCAAGGTGCCGCAGGGCTTCTCGATGATGAAGCACTGCGAGCTGCTCGCCTCGCGGATCGGCGCGACGGCGTTCCGCATCATGCCGGCGAAGCGCCTGTTCGCTCTCGGCGTCGGCCACGTTCGGCGCCGCGGACTGGAGCCCGGCAGTCGAACCGCCGAGCCGGGCCAGGTGATCGACACGAACATCGTCGAGCTGAGCGACCTCGAGTGGCGCGTCCTCGGGACGCTGAAGCGCGAGTTCACGCCGGACGAGCTGCAAGCCGAGCCCTGGCGTCACCGGGCGGAGGAGGCGGGCGTCGCCTACGCGGAATTTCTTCGCGTTGCCCGCGGACTCGCCGAGCGCGGAGTGATCGGCCGCTTCTCCACCTTCCTCGAGCACGTGAAGCCGTCGTCGACCGGACAGCGGGTGACGCGCTACAACGCACTCTTTCACTGGCGCGTGCCGCCCGGGCGCGAGATCGAAGCAGGACGCGAGGTGGGCCGTCACCACATCATCACCCATGCCTACTGGCGCGAGGGGGGACCGGAGTTCGCGCAGGTGAACATCATGGCGGTCGCGCACGGCACGGAGAAGCCGGCCGTGCTCGCGCACAAGGAGGCGATCGACCGGCATCTCGACGCCGCGGGAATTCCGGTGTCGTACACCAACGTCTTCTGGGGCGGCCGGAGCGAGATCAAGCCGTCGGAGATCATGCCGCACGCATACGAGGCGTGGCTGTGCACGGTGGGAGTCGATCCCGCCGAGATGCGGACGAACTGACGCCACCGTCCGCGAGCGCGGTCGCCGAGTCAGCGCAGATGCGCCTCGTCGTCATCCTGTATCGACTGCTGCCGATCGCCCTGGCATTCTGGCGCGATCACCGGCGGTGGCTGTTCTTCGGCCAGCCGGCGACGCGCACCCCGGCCGACCACGAGCGACGGGCGCTTCGGCTCGTCGCCCAGCTCGCCGCGCTCGGCCCCACCTTCGTCAAGATGGCGCAGCTGTTCGCCGGCCGCGCCGACATCCTGCCACCGGTCTACGCGCGTGCGCTCACGACGCTCACCGATCAGGTGCCGATGGTGCCGGCATCGGAGATCGCCCGCATCCTGTTCGAGGAATATGGCGCGGCGCCCGATGAGCTGTTCGAGCGCTTCGACTGGACGCCGCTCGCTGCCGCGTCGCTCGGACAGGTGCATCGCGCCTCCCACGAGGGCGAGGAAGTCGTCGTCAAGGTGCTGCGTCCGGGCGTGGAGCGCCTCGTGGCGGCCGACGTGCGAGCGTCGCGCCGGATTGTTCGCGTCGTGGAACGCTGGTGGCCCAACCCGCACGTGATCGGCACCCGCGTCGTGATCGACGAATTCGCCGTGCGCGTCGTGGAGGAGATGGACTTTCGCTGCGAGGCCGCCCACGCGGTGGCCATCGCCGGCAATTTCGCCGGCCGGCGAGAAGTCTGGATTCCCCGCGTGTACCTGCCGATGATCCGGCAGCGCGCGCTGGTGCTCGAGTACTGCCCCGGTCGCCGCGTCGACCGGCTCGACGAGTGGGTGGGCGAGGGACGGGTGGACCCCGAGCACGTCGTCCGGGAGGTGATGGATCTGTACGCCCGAATGATGCTCGTGCACGGCCTCTTCCACGCCGACCCCCATCCCGGCAACGTGCACGTGGCGGCGGACGGACGGATCATCCTGCTCGACTTCGGCATGGTCGTCCGCGTCCCGCTGGAGCTCCGCCGCGAGCTGGTGGCCGCCATCTTCGCGGCGATCCGGAAGGAGCCGATCGCCCTCGCCGACAGCTTCTACCGGTTGGGCCTCGTCACCACCGGCGCCGATCCGGCGGTGATCGAGCGGCTCGCCGCGGTGCTCCTCAACGTGGCGCACGAGCGCAACACGACGCGGGAGCGGATGGACCTTCTCGCCGACGAAGTGCTGGCGGAGCTGTTCGACTGGCCGATCGTGCTGCCGAGCCACCTCGTGTACTTCGCCCGCACCGCCGCCCTGATCGAGGGGCTCGGCGTCCACTACGACCCGCACTTCAATGCGCTCGCATTCGCGACGCCGATCGCGATCTCCCTGCGCGCACGCATCATCACGTCGCTCTATCCGGACGGGAACCGGCCGGCCGTGGATCCGGCGAAGGTGCTCGGCGCGGCGATCGGCGCGGTGGCGAGGGTGCTGCGGGAAACGGGAGAGAATCTCGTCAGCGCGGTGCGGGGTGCCGTGGCCGAAGCGGCGTTGCCGACGTCGACCGCGCTCGGTGTCAGTGGCCGGACACCGACGGCGAACGCCTTCGGCACGAACGGAGCGTCGTCAGCGCCGAACGGATCGCATCCGCCGGAGTGAGCCCAGCCCGCTGATCGCGCGCCACGGAGGCTTCGAGAGCCGGGCGGGCTGGCGCGCTCGCCGCTCGACGGGACATCTTGCCGCGCATGACTCTTCCGAGAATCGGCCCCAGGCTTCTCACGCTCGCACCGGTCGTGGCGCTCGCCGCAGCGTGTGCTCCGATCCGGCCAGGCGCGCCAGCCACTCCGTCGTACGACGTCGTGATCACCAACGGCCGCATCGTCGACGGCAGCGGGAATCCCTGGTTCCGTGGAGACGTCGGCATCGTCGGCGATCGGATCGCCACCGTCGCGCCCCGCGGCGCGCTGGCGGGCGCGACGGCGGCGCGGCGAATCGACGCGCACGATCTCGTCGTCGCGCCGGGATTCATCGACATTCAGGCCCAGTCCTACGATGCGCATCTCATCGGCGATGGGCGAGTGATCAGCAAGATCGCCCAGGGCGTGACGTCGGAGATCCTCGGCGAGGGCGGCACGCCGGCGCCGGCGAACCGGGCGATGATCGACGCGATGGCGCCGGCCGACTCGGCGACGACGCGCCTCATGCGCGGTTTCAACGGCGATCACGGATTCGGCGTCTGGCTGGACGCCATGGAGCGCCACGGCAGCAGCGTGAACGTCGGTTCGTTTCTCGGTGCCGACCAGCCGCGCATCTTCGCGAAGGGATACGCGGAAGGACCCGCCACGCCCGCCGAGCTGGACACGATGCGCCGCGTCGCGCGTGACGCGATGCGGGACGGGGCGTTCGGCGTGGCGAGCGCGCTGATCTATCCACCCGGCAGCTACGCCGCGACCGAGGAGTTGGTGGCGATCGCTCAGGCGATCGCGCCGTACCACGGCCTTTACATCTCGCACATCCGCTCGGAGGACGACCAGCTCCTCGAGGCGATGGACGAGGCGATGGCGATCGGCCGGCGCGCCGGAGTGCCGGTGGAGATCTATCATCTCAAGGCTGCCGGAACGAAGAACTGGCCCAAGGCGACGGCGATGCTGGCGAAGATCGACTCGGCACGCGCGGCGGGACAGGACGTCGGCGCGACGATGTATCCCTATCCCGCCTCGGCGAATGCGCTCGCCGCCTGCATTCCTCCCTGGGCCAGCGCGAACGACCGCCTCCTCGCCAATCTGCGCGAGCCGGCGACGCGGGCGCGGATCGTACGCGAGATGGCCGATACCTCCCGCGGCGCGCCCGCTCTCTGCCAGATCGATCCACCGGGGGTGATCATGGTCGTCGGATTCACGCGTCCCGAGCTCGCGAAGTACGAAGGGTGGCGTCTGGACCGGATCGCTGCCGACCGTGGCCGCCCCTGGGCGGAGACTCTGGTGGATCTCGTGCTCGCCGAGGAAGGCAGAGTAGGCAAGATCACCTTCGGCATGAGCGAGCAGAACGTCGCGATGCAGCTGCGACGCTCATGGGTCGTGATCGGCAGCGACGCCGAGGCGTACGATCCGGCGACGGCGAAGGGGTTGGCGCATCCTCGTGCCTACGGAACTTTTGCCCGCGTGCTTGGCAAGTACGTGCGCGACGACGGCGTGCTCACTCTCGAGGACGCGGTGCGAAAGATGTCGTCGGGTGTCGCCGAGCGGCTCGGCCTCGTCGACCGCGGATTCATCAAACCGGGGATGTTCGCCGATGTCGTCCTCTTCGATCCGGCGACGATCGCCGATCGCGCTACCTACGAGCGCCCGCACCAGCTCGCGGTGGGAGTGAGCGAGGTGCTCGTGAACGGCATCTCCGTCTGGCGCGACGGTGCCGCGACCGGTGCACTGCCCGGACGCGCGTTACGCGGAGCAGGCTGGACTCATTGATCCGTCGTCGCGCGGACGATCAACGTCCACACAGCGCGAGGAGGTGCTTCGGGCGTGGCGCATTGGGAAAGAGCGCCCGCGCCGCGGCCGCATGGCTGCGAACACGGGTGCAACTCCCACGCCGCAGGTACCCCTCGGCGAGCCGCACATGGATGCGGTAGCTCCCCGGGTCGAGGGTCGAAGCGCGCTCGAGCTGGCTCGTCCTGTTCGACCCGCTGAAGATCGACATCGCCTGGAGCTGCGCCGCACTGCGCGCCACGGCGATCGCGCCGAGCGCCGCCACGACGAGCAGCAACAGGGCGCGCCGCGGGAGCGTGAGCGAAGCCGCTGCTCGCTCGCGCGACGGGGGAGCGAGCGCTCCGAGCAGCGCCCATGAGACCAGCGCCGGCGGCGGGAGAAGCAGCACCGCGTCGAACGTCCCCACGACGAGCAGGGCGGCCACGGTTCCCACCAGCGCGCAGGCGGCGAGCCGTCCTTCCGGCGTGTCCGCGCCGCGAACTCCACGAAGGCCGTCGACGACGAGCGCCAGCAGCGCCAGGCCGAGGATGCACGCCGCCGCGAGGCCCCGCTCCGACACGAAAGTCATCCAGTCGCTGCTCGGCCACGGATTCGACGTCGTGCCGTCCTCCGCGAGCGACGGATCGCCCTCCGAGGCGAAGCGCGGATACACCACGGCCCAATTCCCCGGGCCAACGCCAAGGATCGGATGGTGAAGAGACATCCGGAGCGTGTTTCCGTACTGCACGAGCCGTCCGTGGCCGCTTCCCTCCTTGTAGTTCACGACGCTTTTCGCCGTGTCGATGTACGGCGAGTCGCTCCGCCAGTCGAGCGTGTTGGGCAGCACGAGCGCGATCGCCGCGCCGAGCGCCGCGGCCACGGGAAGAAAGAGCAATCGCCGGAGTCGCAGCCCCGACCGGCCGCGAACGAGCGCGATGAAGACGAGCGGCACCAGGACCGCCGCCGTGACGATGAGCGCGAGCCAGGCGGCGCGGCTGCGCGAGAGGATCAGCGCGCCGGCCACGAGCGCGAACGCCGCGGCCCACCAGCCGAAGGCTCTGCGGCTCGGCGCCGTCGTCGCCACGAGCATCATGGTCGGAAACGCGATGACGCACACGTGCGCCATGAAGTTGCGGTTGCCGAAGGTGCCCCCCGGGGCCCGGTTGAGACTCACGAAGTCCGTCCGAACTCCGTAGGCCTGGAGCAGCGCCGTCACGGCTCCCAGCACCGCCGCCAGCGCCAGCGCCGCGAGGAGCGGCCTCGCCAGTCCGCTGCGGGCGAGCGCCCGGGCGCTCCAGAAGCAGGCGGCGCCCGAGAGGGAGATCGCGACCGACCGCTCGGCGAGCCACCCGTTGGTGGAAAAGAGCGCCGACAGCACGCCCAATACGAGGAAGATGCCGATCAACTGATCGACGCGGCCGACTGTCAATCGACGGGCCCGGATCAGACACAACACGGTGACCAGCACCGCCGTGGCGTGAAGGACGAACTCCTTCGGCACGAAGAAGCGATCGAGGTCGAACGCCTTGTACGGGGCGGCGGCGAGCACGACCGCCAGGGCGCCTGCCTGGAAGACCCGGAGTGCCGCCCGGTCGGCGATGGAAGGGCGCGGGATCACGTCGTCCGGCAGTGTAGGCTCACCGCGTCAATGTAGGGAAAGGCCCGTCGATGGGGAGTCGCGAACGGGTATCGGCCGACGGGGGCGCAGACCGGTGATTCGGTGTATATTCGGGCAGGTCCCACGTCGAGGAGTCGGAGCGTCCCATGCACCAGATCCCCCTGTTCGAGGATCCACGCCGCGATCGGCGATTGCCACTACTTGGCGAGCAGGCGGACATCCGGTACTTCGGCGCCACCCCGCGGTCCATCGTCAACGGCCCCGCGGCGACGGGGATGGAGTTCTGGTCGATCAACCCGTACGTCGGCTGTGCCTTTGGCTGCGCCTATTGTTACGCGCGCTACGCTCATCGCTACGCGGTGGAACGCCTGACCGGTTCCACGGATGAGCGCGATGGGGCGCCGCGAGCGGACGGCGACAGCGGCGACCTCCCGCCATGGCTCGCCTTCGAGCGGCGCATCCTCGTGAAGCGCGAGGCGGGTCGGCTCCTGCGGCGCCAGCTCGCAAGCCCGACCCGTCTCGCCGGTGTTCGGCGCGATGGAGTGGTGGTTGGCACGGCGACCGATCCGTACCAGCCGGCGGAGCGTCGCTTCCGTCTCACCCGCGGCATCCTCGAAGTGCTCGCCGAGCATTCCGGCCTCGGCGTGACCATCATCACGAAGAGTCCTCTCGTCACCCGTGATATCGACCTGCTCACGCGCATTGCCGAGCGGTCGTCGCTTGCGGTGCACGTCTCGCTGATCACGGTGGACCGTGAACTGGCGCGCCGGCTCGAGCCCCGCGCCCCAACGCCCGAAGCCCGGCTCCGCGCCATCGCCCGCCTCCGCGCGAACGGCATCGAGGTCGGCGTGAACGTGATGCCGGTGCTCCCGGGCATCACCGATGCGCCGGACATGATCGATGCGCTGGTCCGGGCGGTCGCGTCGACGAACGCCTCCTATCTCGGCGCGTGCGCCCTTCGTCTTCGACGGACGGCGCGCGACCGCTACCTGCCATTCATCGACGCCGAGTTTCCGGCGCTCGCGGCACGCTACCGTCGCGCGTACGGCCGCAGCCATCAGGTGGGCGAGCGATATCGCGACGGTCTCCGCCAGCGCTTCGCCGCGGTCTGCACGAAACATGGCGTGCCCTTCGGCCGTTACTACCGGAGTGACGACGACGAGGAGGCGGAAGCGCCGGATGCGCCGCAGGTCGAGCGATCCGCCCAGTTGGCGATGTGGTCCGACGACGTGAAGTGACTCGTTCGCCGGCTTCGAGTGGCTGGACACACTCCGGTTTCATCGACTCACCGACGCGCACCCGACAACCTTCCCCCTCCCATCCGGTGTCTCATCTCCGTCCCGACCACGCCGGAGCACTGATGACCAGAGTCCTCGCTGCGCTTCTGCTCGCGGCCCTCGCAGTCCGGTCCAGCGGTGCGCAACAATCCTCTCCCGAGACCATCAGGGGCCGCGTCACCGACGACTCGTCCCACGCGCTGGTCGCGACCGTCATGGTGACGCGTGGTCCCGATCGTCTCACCGAGAAGACCCAGACCGACAGCGCCGGCAACTATACGGTGCGATTCGAGCAGGGTACTGGCGACTACCTCGTCTACGTCGCCGCCCCCGGGTTCAAGGCGGCACGGCGCCGGGTGCAGCGGCAGGAGAGCGAGCACGAGTTCGTCGCGAACTTCGTCCTCGCGCGCGACCTCACGCTGCTCGATGCGGTGAAGGTCACTGCGGTGAAGCCGGTTCGCGCCTCCAACGCCGTCCGACCGCAGCAGCTCGAGCCCGGCTCCTCCGAGAAGTGGAACGACGGCGTGTACGGCGCCGTCTCGCCCACCGAGGCGGGGGACCTCAATGCGATCGCCGGCTCGATGTCCAACGTCACGATGGGACCGAACGGCCCGTCGATCCTCGGCTCCGGCGCCGAGTCCAATCTCAATACCCTGAACGGAATGGGTCTGCCTGGCGGCTCGATTCCTCGCGCTGCACGGACGGAAACCCGGGTCACGGGCGCGACCTTCGATCCGACCCGCGGTGGCTTCGCCGGCGCGAACATCGATGTCCGACTTGGACCCGGCAACCGCTTCTACCAGGAGCGCAGCGGTTTCCTCACCCTCGATCCCCCTTCGCTGCAGTTCACCGATCCCGCCGGCCGCTCACTTGGCGCGCGCAGCGGCGGCGTCCGCGGCAGCGCGGGCGCGGATGGAGAGCTCATCCGCGACGCGCTCACCTATAACGTCGCCCTCGACGTCGCCCGCAGCGCGAGCGATCCCGTCACTCTGCTGGAGATGGACGCCAACGCGCTCGCCAGTGCCGGCGTGTCGCCGGACTCCGTGGCGCGCCTCATCGCGCTGGCCACGCCGCTTGGTCTTCCTCTCTCCGGGCAGCGCGTGCCGGCCGATCGCCAGCACGACGCGGTGAGCTGGCTCGGCCGCTTCGACGATACGCGCGACACATTGAGCACCCGCGCGCTCACGACCTTTTTCGGCGTCACCCGCGACGGCGCGCTCGGCTTCGGTCCTCTCGCCGCGCCGTCGGCGTCGGGCGAGCGTCGCGAGCGCACCTACGGAGGCCAGCTCACCCTCGGTACCTACGTTGGGGTAGGGCGGCGCATCCTCACCGAGACCAGACTCGCCGCGAGCGGCGTGAGCACCGACGTCGCGCCCTACCGCGCATTACCCGGCGCCAGCGTCATCGTCCGCTCGGACGCGACCGGCCAGAGCCCGGATGTCGGCGACGTGACGCTCGGCGGCGGCGTCTATCTACCGGTGAGCGACCGACGCTGGACCGCTGAGGGCGCGAACGAGACGCTATGGAATGCGGTCGGAACGCGTCACCGCTTCAAGGCGTCGCTCTGGGGACGGCTCGACGGACTGCGACAGGAGGGGATCGCCAACGAGCTCGGAAGCTTCAGCTTCAACTCGATCGCCGATCTCGCGGCGGGCAATGCGGCGAGCTTCTCGCGCACGCTCACCCAGCCGCCGCGCGACGGGACGGTGTGGAACGCCGCCGCAGCGCTCGCCCATCTTTATGCCCCGACGCGCTTCTTCAGCATTCTCTACGGCGCGCGTCTCGAGGCGGACGGATTCGCCAGTGCGCCGGCGCGGAATCCAGCGCTCGACCAGGCACTCGGAGTCCGCAGTGGCGCCGCGCCGGCTCGATTGCACCTGAGTCCGCGGTTCGGCTTCTCGTATACCTATAATCGCGACAGGGACAACGGTTCCGGCACGAATCAGACGAACGTCGGCCGCTTCTATCGCACCACCACCGGCGTCATTCGCGGCGGCATCGGCGAGTTCCGCGATCTGCTTCGGCCCGGCCTCCTCGCCGACGCGTCGGCGAGCACCGGCCTGCCCGGAGGGACGTCCGTCCTCTCGTGCGTCGGTTCGGCGGTGCCGGCGGTCGACTGGACGAGCTTCGCCAGCGATCCTTCCACTATTCCCACGCAATGCCTCGACGGCAGCGGCCCCCTCGCCGAGCGAGCGCCGTCGGTGACGCTGATCGATCCGAAGTACGACGTCCCGCACAGCTGGCGCGCGTCGCTCGACTGGAACACCAGCGTCAGGTCGCTGCTCTTTCGTGTCGCCGGTCTCGCGTCGTACGACCTCGCACAGCCGGGCACCCTCGACGCGAACTTCGCCGGCGTGCAACGCTTCACGCTCGCCGGTGAGGAAAATCGGCCGGTCTTCGTCTCCGCCGACGCGATCGATCCGGGGAGCGGCGCCCTCTCTCCCGCAGAAGCGCGGAGGTCGAGCGACTTCGGCCGCGTCGCGACGCGGGTGAGCGATCTCCGGGGCTACGGCGGCCAGCTCACCTTCGGCATCTCCCCCGACGTCTTCAAGTTCCGCGGACGGGGCTCGTTCTACGCCTCGCTCAACTACACCCTCCAGTCATCGCGGCGCGAGTTTCGCGGATTCGACGGGGCGGCCTTCGGCGACCCGCGCGAGGTGGAGTGGGCGCCCGGCTACAACGACGCGCGCCACGTGATCGTGCTCAGCGGCGGTTTCTCGACGCCGGCCGTCGGCGCCGTCACGCTCTTTGCCCGCGCACAATCCGGGCTGCCGTTCACGCCGATCATTCAGGGCGACGTGAACGGCGACGGGCAGGGCGGCGATCGCGCCTTCGTCCCCAATCCGGCCACGGAGCCCGATCCGGCTCTCGCCGACCAGATGCGGTCGCTGCTCGCCGGCGGATCCTCGACCGCTCGCGCCTGCCTCGAGCAGTATCTCGGAACCGTCGCGGCACGCAACGGATGTCGCGGACCCTGGACGGAGTCGCTCAACATTCAATGGCGCCCGCCGATGCCGGGCCGGTGGAATGGGCGAGTTCGCCCAAGCGTGTATCTCCAGAACGTGCTCGGGGGGGTGGACCAGCTGGTGCATGGCGGCAACTCGCTGCGCGGCTGGGGGTCACCCGCCTCGCCGGACCCGGTGCTGCTGGTGCCGCGCGCCTTCGATGCCGGAACGCAGAGCTTCCGTTACGACGTCAATCCCCGCTTTGCCGACACCAGACCCGGGCGGTCGCTCATCCTGAACCCGTTCCGGATCGTCGTCGATTTCTCGTTCAATCTGTCGACCGACTTCGACCTCCAGGAGCTGCGGCGCGCCGTGGAGCCCGTGCGAGCTGCCGCGGGGGGCTGGCAGCGCCGGTCGGCGGATTCGCTCGCCGCCTTCTACCTGTCGCGGACGTCGGACCTCCACAAGCTCCTGCTCGAGCAGACCGACTCGCTCTTCCTCAGCCGGACGCAGGTGGCCGCGCTCCGGCGCGCCGACTCGGTCTTTTCGGCGCGCGTACGCGAGCTGTACGTCCCGCTGGGCGAGTTCCTCGCTCGCGGCCAGGGCGGCGCCGGCACGGCGGAGCTGGACAGCGTGCAGGCCACCCAGAAGGCCTACTGGAAGATCTTCTGGCAGCAGCCGGAGATCGCCGACTCGATCGTCACACCGTCGCAGAAGGAGCTCGTGCCGATGTTCAAGTCGATCGTCGCCATTCCGCAGCAGGATCGGGAGCACAGTCAGTGGCAGTTCGGACACCCGGTCACTTTCACCGACAAGCCGGTGAAGCCGGCGCCGCCGGGTGCGGGAGACGCCAAGGTGAACGTCCAGGTGCCGGGCGGGGGCTGACGTCGGGGGGCTGCGCGCGAACGAGGATCGTCGCGGTGAATCGATGACGCGGATCGGGCGACGGATCGTAGGTTGCCGGCATGCTCGCTGCGATCCGTTCTGCCACAGTCCTTGGCATCGACGCGTACGACGTCACCGTCGAGGTGGACGTCGCGCTGGGCCTGCCGCAGTGGATCATCGTCGGCCTGCCGGCGAGCGCCGTGAAGGAGAGTCGCGAGCGCGTCGGCGCGGCGCTCGTGAATGCCGGGTTCTCGGTGCCGCCGCGGCGCATCACCGTGAACCTCGCCCCCGCCGACCAACGCAAGGAAGGCACGGCGTTCGACCTGCCGATCGCGCTCGGCCTGCTCGTCGGGACCGGCGTGCTCGACGCGTCAGCTGTGGCTCGA
>JBIOHU010000049.1:0-13415 GCA_044449225.1 Gemmatimonadales bacterium
CGATCGCCGATTGACCGTGCTTCCCCAATCGCACGTCGACGTCGGCACGTTCCTGCTCGTGCTCGACCTGTTCGGCGTGCTCGTGCTGTCGTTCGCCGCCGCCAACGCCGGCGGCCGGCACCGCGCGGTGCTCTGCTTCGCCCTTCGCTTCATGGCGATCCGCCGTGGTTGGCGGCTCCCGGTCGCGGGACAATGGCGGCGTCCCAGAGAGCGGTGACCCTCAGCGCCGCTCGATCATCCCACCGCCGAGCGCGACGTACAGTGCGACGAGATTGTCCGCCTGCGCGCGCCGGAGCTGGAGCAGTCCCTGCTCCGACGCGAAGAGGCTGCGCTCCGCGTCCAGCACCTCGATGTAGCTGACCACTCCCTCGAGATACCGCGTGTGGGCGAGGGAGGCGATCAGGCGCTGCGACTCGGTGCCGCGCTCCTGCGCCGCGACCTGATCGGCGAGATAGCGCCGGCCGGCGAGACCGTTCGACACCTCCTGAAAGGCGACCTGGATGGCGTGCGCGTAATCCGCGACGGCGATCCGCTCCTGCGCCCGCGCGACGTCCACGTTGCCGTGCAGCCGCCCACGGTTGAAGATCGGCAGCGACGCGGAAGGACCGAAGCTCCAGGTGAGGCCGTCACTGCCGACGAGATGGCTCAATTCGCTCGACGCGAAGCCGAGGGTGCCGGTGAGCGAGATGGAAGGAAAGAAGGCGGCGCGCGCCGCCCCGATGTTGGCCTCGCTCGCCCTGAGCCGCTCCTCCGCCGCGAGGATGTCCGGCCTCGCGAGCAGAAGCTCCGACGGGAGACCGGCAGCGAGGGCGAGCGGGCTCGATTGCTCGGCGAGGGGGAGCGCATCGGGCAGCGGTTCGGTCACCGGTCCGCCGACGAGCACGAACAGCAGGTTGTTCTCCTGGGCCTGGGCCAGGTGCAGTCCTGCCAGCGCCGCCTCGGCCTGGGTGAGGAGCGACTCCGCCTGATGGTAGTCGAGCGCCGAGGTCAGACCGGCGTCGAGACGAACCTTCGCGATGCGTACTCCCTCGCGTCGGCTCTGCACGGTGGCCTCGGCGAGGCGGATCTCCTCGGCGGTCTCGATCGACGAGAGATACGCCGAGGCGACGTCGTGGATGAGCGACAGGCGGAAGGCCCGCTGCGCTTGCACGGTCGCGAGAAACTGCGACCGCGCCGACTCGGACAGGTCGCGCACCCGCCCCCAGAAATCGAGCTCGAACGCGGAGACGCTGACGCCGACCGAATAGCGGTTCACCGTCACCGCGCCGGCGCCGGGAATTCCCGATGCCGCATCGCCGGCGTGGCTGCGCGTCGCGTCGGCCCCGGCGACGACAGTCGGCAGGCGATCGGCGTTCTGAATGCGATACAACCCGCGCGCGACGTCTATCTGGGCGACGGCGACGGCAAGATCGCGGTTGTGGGTGAGCGCGGTGCCGATCAGAGCCTGGAGCCGCGGGTCGCGAAAGAACTCGCGCCAGCCGACGTCGATGGCGCGGACCCCCGCCGCGACCTCGCTGTCCGACGGCGCGAGATAGACCGGCGGAGTCGGCAGCTCCGGCCGTACGTGCGGCGGCGCCAGCCGACAGCCGCCGACCAGGGCGAGGACGAGCATCGCGGCGCGACTACGCATGCGACGTCGTGTCGTGAAGATGGCCGATCTCCTCCGGTGCCAGCGGACGCTTGCGGCTCACCCAGCGCCGCACGGCGAGATAGAACAGCGGGATGAAGAAGATACCGATCAGGGTGGCGGTGAGCATGCCGCCCGCGACGCCGGTCCCGACGGCGATGCGGCTCGCCGCGCTGGCGCCCCGCGCCACGACGAGCGGCAGCATGCCGAGAATGAAGGCGAGCGAGGTCATGACGATCGGCCGCAGTCGCAGCTTCACTGCACTCATCGTCGCGTCGATCGTGCTCTTGCCGTGCGCCTCCTCCTCGATCGCGAACTCGACGATGAGAATGGCGTTCTTCGCCGCGAGGCCGATGATCGTGATGAGGCCGACGTTGAAGTAGACGTCCGCCGACAACCCGCGCACCATGGTGAACAGCACCGAGCCGAGGACGCCGACCGGCACCACCAGCAGCACGGAGAGGGGAATCGCCCAGCTCTCGTACAGCGCGGCGAGGAGGAGGAAGACGACGACGAGCGAGACACCGAGCAGAAGAACGATCTGTCCCGCCGACTGCTTCTCCTCGAAAGACAGTCCGGTCCAGTCGTAGGCGAATCCAGGAGGAAGACTCTTCGCCAGCCGCTCCATCTCCGCCATCGCCTCGCCGGTCGAGCGACCAGGCGCAGCGGTGCCGGAGATCGTCATCGCGGGGTAGCCGTTGTAGCGATTGAGCTGTGGGGCACCTGCCGTCCAGCCGACGGTGGTGAAGGCGCCGAAGGGCACCATCTCGCCCTGCGTATTGCGGACCTTGAGGTCGAGCACGTTCTGCGGCGTCATGCGGAACGGCGCATCGGCAGCGAGGAGAACGCGAAGGATGCGTCCGTCGTGGCTGAAGTCGTTGGCGTACGCGCTCCCGAAGGCGATGCCAAGGGTGGAATTGATGTCGGCGATGGAGAGGCCGAGCGCCCGCGCCTTGATCCGGTCGACCTGGACGCGGAGCTCCGGTGCATCCTCCGAGCCTTCGGGGCGGACTCCGACGAGCAAGGAACTCTTGCTGGCCGCGCCGAGGAGCTGGTCGCGCGCGTCGTGCAGCTCCTGAATCGTGTGACCGCTGCGATCCTCGAGGATGAAGGTGAACCCGCTCGCCACGCCGAGGCCCTGGATCGCCGGCGGGTTGAGGGTGAACACCATCGCTTCCTTGATCTGCATCAGCGCGCCGAGGGCGCGGTTGACGAGCGCGCCGGCGCTGTTCTCCTTGCCGGGCCGCTCGTCCCACGGCTTCAACGTCACGAAGGCCATCGCGTTCGCCTGGCCCTGGCCGAAGAAGCTGAAGCCCCGGATGAAGATGATGTCGCGCACCTGCGGCTGCTTGTGATAGAACGCCTTCACCTGGTCGATCGCCACGTTGGTCCGCTCGGTCGTCGCGCCGGGCGGTGCCTGGACGACGGTGATGACGCCGCCCTGGTCCTCCTCGGGGAGGAAGCTGCCTGGCAGGCGGCGGAAGAGGAGAAAGGTGATCACCACGAGGCCGGCGAAGACGACGAGAAAGCGCACCGGCCGCACGAGAATGCGGCCGACGGTCTGCTGATAGCGCCCGGTGGTGCGCGCGAACCAGCCGTTGAACCCGCCGAAGAAGCGGTCGGCGGCCTGTCGCACGCGGTTGCTCGACGTCGCGCCAGGCGCCTCGACCGGTTTCAGGAGCGTGGCGCAGAGCGCGGGGGTGAGCGTCAGCGCGAGGAGCGCGGAGAAGGCGATGGAGACCGCGAGGGTGACGGAGAACTGCCGGTAGATGCCGCCGGTGGATCCGGGAAAGAACGCCATCGGCACGAAGACCGAGACGAGCACGAGGGTGATGCCGATGATCGCCGAGGTGATCTGGCGCATCGCTTTCACCGTCGCCTCGTACGGCGGCAGATTCTCCTCGCTCATGATGCGCTCGACGTTCTCGATCACGACGATGGCGTCGTCGACGAGAATGCCGATGGCCATCACCATGCCGAACAGGGTCAACACGTTGATCGTGAAGCCGAGCAGCCAGAGGCCGAGGCAGGCTCCGGCGAGGGCGATCGGAACGACGATCGTCGGAATAAGGGTGGCGCGCCAGTTCTGGAGGAACAGGTACATCACGAGAAAGACGAGGATCATCGCCTCGACCAGCGTCTCGATCACCGACGAGACCGACGCGCTCACGAACGGCGTCGTGTCGTATGGCACCGTCCAGCCGATGTCCTGCGGGAAGGTCGTCGACAGCTCGTTCATCCGGGCCTTCACCGCGTCGGCGACGGCGAGCGCGTTGGCGCCCGGAGTGAGCTGGATCGCCATCCCCGCGGCCGGTCGACCATTCAGCTCGATGTCGAAGCCGTAGCTCTGGGCGCCGAGCTCCACGCGCGCGACGTCGCCGAGCCGGATGACCGAGCCGTCGGGGTTGGCGCGGAGAATGATGTTCGCGAACTGCTCGGGGGTAGTGAACCGGCTCTGGGTGAGGATCGTCGCATTGAGCTCACTGCCGCCGGCGAGGGGGCGGTCGCCGATCGCGCCGCCGCTGGACTGGCTGTTCTGCTCCTGCACCGCGACGAGCGCGTCGGACGGGGACAGCTTGAAGGTGGCGAGCTTGTCCGGATCGAGCCAGATCCGCATTGCATACTCGGAGGAGAACGATCGCACGTCGCCGACGCCGGGCACGCGGCGCAGCTCGTCGACGATGCGCGTGACGGCGAAGTTCCCCAGCTCGAGGGTCTGCATCGCGCCGCTCTTCGACGTCAGCGCAATGATCATCAGGAAGCCCGTCGACGCCTTGACGACCTGCACGCCCTGCCGGCGGACCTCTTCCGGGAGTCGCGTCTCGACGCGGTGCATCCGGTTCTGGACATCCATCAGCGCGACGTTGATGTCGGTGCCGGAGCGGAAGGTGACGGTGATCGACGCCGTGCCGTTGGATTGGCTGGTCGACGACATGTACTGGAACCCTTCGACGCCGTTCAACTCCTGCTCGATGACCTGGGTGACGTTGGTCGCGAGCACCGACGCGTCGGCGCCGGGATAGACGGCGCTGATCGTCAACGAGGGTGGAGCGATGGTCGGATATTGCTCGATCGACAGCGAGCGCGCGGCGATGATGCCGGCGAAGAGGATCGTGAGCGCGATCACCCAGGAGAAGACGGGGCGATCGATGAAGAACCGAGGGGTCATTTCGCGACTTTCACCGGCTGACCGGGCACCGCTTTCTGGAGGCCGTCGACGACCACGCGTTCGCCCGCGGCGAGACCGTCCTTGATGACCCACGAGTCGCCCTGCAGATCACCGATCTTCACCGGTCGGCTCTCGACCACATCCTTCGCCCCGACGACGAGGACGCTCGCGCCCTGCGGTCCGACCTTGACCGCCCGTTGCGGGACGAGCAGACCCTTCGGCTGCACGCCGGCCTCGATGCGGGCGCGCACGAACTGGCCGGGAAGGAGGCTGCGCGCCGGATTGGGAAACTGCGCACGGAGCGCCGCGGTGCCGGTCGCCTCGTCGATGCTGAGGTCGACGAAGTCGAGGTGGCCGGTGAAGCGATACGGAGTACCGTCCTCGAGGATCAGGTGCACCGGGACGCTGCGAAGCGCCGGCGCCTGCATCGCACCGGCGGCGATCTGCTTGCGCAGCGCGAGCACGTCGGCGCTCGACTGGGAGAAGTTCGCGTAGATGGGGTCGATCTGCTCGATCGTCGTAAGCAGGGTGGCGCTCCCCGCGCTGACCAGGGCGCCTTCGGTGACCTGGGCGCGGCCGGCGCGGCCGGAGATCGGCGCGGTGACGGTGGTATAGCCGAGATTGAGCTGCGCGGCGGCGATCTGGGCCCTGTTCTGGGCGACGTCGGCCTGCGCCGTCCGCAAGCGCGCGACTGCGGCGTCGTACTCCTGCTGGCTGAGCGCCTGCTGGGCGACGAGACCCTTGTAGCGGGCGACGTCCTGCGCCGCATTGGCGGCGGTGGCTTCGGAGCGGGCGAGCGCCGCCTCGGCGGCGCTGAGCTGGGCGCGGAGCTGCCGCGGGTCGATGGCGAAGAGCGGCTGGCCGGCCTGTACGTCGGTGCCCTCCGTGTAGAGTCGTCGCTGCACGATCCCGTCGACGCGGGCGCGGACCTCCGCGGTCCGTGTCGCCTGGAGACGGCCCGGCACCTCGATGACGTTGACGATCGGCTGCGACGCGAGGGTGACGACGCGCACCTCCGGCGGGGGCGGGGCGTATTGCGCGGACGGCTTGCAGCCGGCGACCAGCAGCGCGGCGAGCACGGCGTTCCTTTTTCTCATGCTACGACGTTAGACGGTGTGCGGGCAGGCCGGTAGCTATTGCGGTGCGCGTGGTGCCGTGCAGGCTAAAGGCCGGCGTCACCGCAGGTGCGCGCCCACGGAATGACCTCGAGCCGGGCGTAGGGAATGTCCTTCCCCGTATCCTCACAGCGGCCGAATCGTTCCGGGGTCCGGATCAATCGATCGAGCGCCGCGTCGATCTCGGCCAGCTCGCGGGAGATGCGCGTCGAGTTCGAGGCTTCGAGCTCCCCCTGCATGGTATCGGTGCCGAGGTCTGCCTGATGGGTCGGCATGGAGGAGATGTCGCCGGAGCGCTCCTCCTCGGTCTCGTCGGCACTTTCGTCGACGTTGCGATTGAGGGCGCGCAGCGCGTGGACGCGCTCTTCCTCGAGTCGCCGCTCGAGGTGCTTGCGCTGGTGATCGGTGAGGGACACGAGGACTACCAGTGAGACGTGAAACTACGCGTGAGACGCGAATGGTGAGACGTGAAAGGTAAACTGCGGCGGCGACGTCGAAGCATCCCGCGACGGCCTCAGGGCGCCGAGCGACTCGCCGTCAGACTGTACCGGATGTGCCAGAGGCAG
The DNA here is from genome assembly GCA_044449225.1 of Gemmatimonadales bacterium. Taxonomy (GTDB): domain Bacteria; phylum Gemmatimonadota; class Gemmatimonadetes; order Gemmatimonadales; family Gemmatimonadaceae; genus AG11. The sequence goes on from JBIOHU010000049.1 coordinate 6,478, forward strand.
GAACGGACGAAGTGCGCCGGAAACGCTCGAGGGGGTACGGGTGGCGAGACGATCTCGCCAACCGTACCCCCTCATGGCAGCAACCCGACTACGGCTGCGGTTTACCTCTCACATCTCACCAGTCACCTCTCACGTGCAGGTCAGGGCTGATCCGCATTCGCGCTGCCGGTCTTCGTCGTGCCCTGGGTGAGCCCGTCCGAGCAGGTGGTGAGGCCGTTCCACGGGTTGACGATGCACGAGTTCCACTGGTCGTTGATGGGCGTCGAGACGAGGGAGATCGTCGGCCGCGAGGCGAACATGACGCCGCGGGCGTCCTTCAGCTCCAGAATCGTCTGGACGTCGGAGCCGACCGTGTACGCGCCGACTCCGCTCGGGGTGTCACTCGAGCGGTTGGTCACGTAGCCGTCGGTGCCGTCGGTCTGATAGAACCGGCTGCCGAGATAGGTCACCCGTCCGTCGAAGGAGGAGACATCGACCTGGCTGCGAGCAACGAGGCCATACCGATTGTTGCAGACGCTGACGTACAACCCCCCCAGCAGGAGGTCGCCGCAGTCGGCGCCGGCCCACGACTGGTTCGGGGCGATGGCGATGTCGTTGGTGAAATCGAACACCATGTTGCCGCCGGTGGAGAGTGCCGTGCGCACCGACACCGGGAAGGAAAAGGCGTTGGAGGTCGTCCACGAGGAGAGGTTGAGCGACCGGCTCTGCCGTGTGCCACTCACCGTGGTCTCATCGACGAAGGTGCCGTCGCTGCTGCTGCTCTTGTCATGCGTGCGGTAGTCGTAGTCGGATGCGGTGAAGTCCGCCGAATAGCTCATCGGCGACTCAGCCGACATGATCTGGATCGAAGCGCTCGCGCCGTTGTTCGACTGGTCCCAGTCGGCCGGCGAGACGCCGGTGGCGTAGACGCTGAGCTGGTGTGTACCGACCGCCGCGATGGTGGTCTGGAAGGCGCAGGACACCGTCTGGCCCGCGTCGACCCAGATGCCACTGGCCTGGTCGACGAGGTTTCCGTCGACGGAGAACATGCACGTGGTGCGGGCACCGACGTCGCCGTTCTTCTCCGACACGAGGGCGACGACGTTGATGCGGGCGCCGGCCATCGCCCGCGCCGGGGCGGTGAGCCCATCGAGGGAAATGTCCGGACGACGCTCGACGGGCGCCATCACGGTGACGACGTCGGTGCGGTGACCGTCGATGCCGACGACGTTCGCCTGCAACTGGATCTTCTGATCGTGGCCGAGCCCGGAGATGGTGGTGGACCAGTAGCCGGACGTCGAGCCCGCGTTGAAGTTCTGGACCGACTGCACCTTGCCGTTAACCGCGAGGAGCTTGACCTGCATCTTCTTGATCGAGCCGGGCGCGGTGCCGGCATCGAGGCTGCCGGTGGTGGCCTCGAGCAGCGCCGAGCCGTCCTTGGCGACGAGCGCGCGGCTCTCGAGCGAGGCGCTGCCGGAACGGCCCGTCGCGGGCTTCTTGCCGGCGTCGCTGTACTTCACGTGGTTGGGGTGCAGAACGACGCCGTTGGCGACGCGGTGGGCAGAAGCGCCCTGGGCGAGCAGCGGCTGAGCGGAAGCGACGGCCGCAAGGGCAAGCAGGGCGGCCCGGGATGACAATCGGAGGGACATGGGAGGTTCCTCGGAGTGACGGAGATCGCGAGGCCGTCGGAGGGAACAGGCACGGTCGCGGAACAGCGGGAGGGATGTCCCGACGCCAAGACGTGCCCCGGCGTCGAGACAGAGGAAATATCGGGCTCGGCCGTAAGGGGGAATGTGACCGGGAGCACTGAACTGCTGGAAACGGCGGTCGACGTACTGAACGGCGGTCGACTCATTGAACGACGGTCAACGCACTGAACGGCGGTCAACTTACTGAACGGCGGTCGACTTGCCGAAGGGCGGTCAACGCACTGAACGGCGGTCGACGCACTGAACGGCGGTCGGGATTCGGAGAGCGGTCGACCGCCCTTCGGTCTGTCGACCGCCCTTCGGTCTGTCGACCGCCCTTCTGTCTGTTGACCGCTCGTCTGTCTGTCGACCGCCCTTCTGTCTGTTGACCGCTCATCTGTCTGTCGACCGCCCTTCGGTCTGTCGACCGCTCGTCTGTCTGTCGACCGCCCTTCTGCCTGTCGACCGCCGTTCTGATTACTTCTTCCCGATCCTCACCCGCCAGAGCTCCGGCCCCTCCGCCTCGTACGCCCACTCGAAGCTGTCCGGCCGCTCGGCCATCAGTTGATAGCGTAGCGGCTTCGGGTCGTGATCGTTCAGCAGCACGAACGACTGGCCGCGTGAGAGCGCGTCGAACGTGTCGAAGATCGTCGGGTGCTTCTCGCGCGGTGGAAGGGCGCGGACGTCGAGCTCCATTTGCTGCAGTGTCATCGGCTACTCCGGAAGAGGACCTGGTGGACGACGCGGCTCATGCGGGTCGCCAGATCCGCAAGAGCACACGATCGGCGTGCGACTCGTCGAGCTCGCACGCGAACCCACGCTCGGCGAGCATGGGAAGGAGCAACTGGGGGACGCGGACGTTGATGTGCAGCAGCTCGTGACCGTCCGGCAGCCCCTCGAGCGCGGCGAGGGTACGCCGCAGAGGCTCGGGGGGCTCGAGCCCCCGCACGTCCAGCACGACGGTCGATCGCGGGGCCGCATCGATCGCCGCCGGCGTCGAGCGGCTCGATGCGGCGGGCGGCCTCTCCGGCGCCACGGCGTGGTGCTGCTGCCAGAGCCAGATCCACCAGTCCTCGTGCCCGCGCTCGACTGACTCATGGGCGAAGCCGCGCTTCCAGAGCAGGGCGAACAGCGGCACCGGCTCGAAGATCGCGCGGAGCAGGAGTACCTCGTCGTCGTGGAGCGCGCCGACGGCGGCCATGATGCGGGAGAAGGGCTCGCGTCCGACGCGCAGGTCTTCGCGCACGTCGAGCTCGACGACTCTCGCCGCAGCGGGGCGCGACGCGCCGGGCGGTGCGGGCTCGCCGACCCGGCGCGGCCTCACCGGCGAGGCGGCCTCCGTCGCCCCGAGCGCTGCATTGAGCTCGGCCACGAGCTTACCCGCGTCGATGCCGGCCATCCGCGCCGCGTCGCCGACGGTGACGAGCCGCGCCATGACCCGGCGAATCGAGCGGTTGCGCAGCTTCGCGAAGTGCGGCGAATGACGGACGAACAGCTCGATGAGCCCCTCGTCGCGCGCCAGCACGTCGCTCACCCGGTCCGTCGACTCGACGGCGCCCGTCGTGGCGTTGGCCGTCATGCGGCCGATCCCACGACCACTCGCACGATCTGGCTGACGAACACGAGCACGCCGGCGAGAAAGAACGCGGCGCCGGCGCGGACGACGTTCACCGAAGCGGCGCCGATGCCGGAACCGAGCAGCACCACCCCCGATGTCATGAGGCCGAGTTGAAAGTGCGCCACGCGTGCGGAGTACATCTGCGCGATGGTCGGTGCGGTGCCGCGGCCCATCCGGTCGCGATACCGCACGGTCCAGGTGAGCAGCGGCACGATCTTGTAGAAGAAGCCGACGACGAACAGCACTATTCCGCCAAGCAGCCCGAGCGTGACGTATGCGGTGCCGAGGCGGGGATGGCCGATGCCGCGCGCGAGGACGGCGGGGCCGAGCAGCGCGCTCGACACGAGGAAGGCGAGCGCGATGGCGGCGAACCGCATGCCGACGTCGAGCGTCCGGCGCAGGCGGGCGGCGTAGAAGCAGCGCGCCTGCCAGACGAGGCAGCCCACGCCGCTTTCCAGACAGACCACCCCGAGCCAGGCGAGCAGCCCACTGGGCGACGCGAGACCGGCGGCGAGGGAAATCACTCCGGCGGTGAGGAGGACGAGCGCCGGCTTCGTCCAGCGGGTGTCGCCGCCATGCGAGAGGAGGAACATCGGCATCAGGCGGTGCGAGACCCCGACCATCATCACCAGCGCCCACCCGACGAGCGCGACATGCAGGTGGATCGCGAGGACGCGAACCCGCGCTTCGCCAAGAAATCCGGTGTGGAGGTTGTGCACGAGCACGACGCCGAGCACGAGGGTCGAGGCGAGGAAGGAGATCGCGACGGCGATCGCCGCGAAGGTCACGTCGCGCTTCGGCGCGCGCGCGAGCGACGCGGCAACGTTGCCGACGGCGAGCACGATTCCCGTCGCCAGCAACGCGAGCCCGACATGATGGAGCATCGTCGAGCTGGTGGCGACGCCGGCAGCGAACACTCCCGCGCCGGGCGCGAAGGTCCAGAACGCAATGTGACCCACCCGCCGCGAGCGGACGGGAGCACCGAGCGCCACCGGCAGCAGTTGATGGAGCGCGCCGAAGATAGTCGTCGTCAGCCATCCGAGGGTGAAGAGGTGGGTCACGCCAGCGACGTGAGGCGACGCGTACGCCCCGATCGAGAGCTCGGGGGCGATCCAGAGGAGGCCGACCGCGCCCACGACGAGATACAGCGTCGCGGCGGCGAAGTGCTCCCCCGCCAGGCGCACGTTGCTCCGCACCGGCACTGGCGCGCCGGGAAGGACGCGCGCCGACGCGATCGGCGCGGTGACGGCGCTCGTCATGCCAGCGCTCCGGCGATCTCGTGACGCCAGCCGAGCGCGCCGGCGACGAGGCGCGCGATGGCGTCGAACGAATCGGCCGTCGAGCTCGAGGGCCGCGCGACCATCGTCGGCGTGCCCAGGTCGCCCTCGACGACGATCGCCTCGTCGAATGGCACCTCGCCGAGGAAGGCGACGTCGAGCTCGGCGGCGACGGTGCGGCCGGCGCCACGGCCGAACGGACCGCTCATGTTCTCGACGACGCCGAGCACCGGCACGTCGAGCGTGCGGAACATCTGGGCCGCCTTGCGCGCTTCCGCCGCGGCGACCCGCGGCGGCTGGGTGACGACCACGGCGCCCGAGAGCACGATGGCCTGGGCGAGGCTGAGCACGATGTCACCCGTGCCCGGCGGCAGGTCGACGACGAGCACGTCGAGCGCGGGCCAGGCCACGCCGCGGGCGAACTGCTTCACCGCCTTCGAGACCATCGGTCCGCGCCAGATCGCCGGCGAGCCCTCGCCGAGGAAGAAGCCGAAGCTGATCATCGGCAACCCGAATGCATCGAGGGGGATGATGTGCTTCTCCGGCGACATGCGAACCTTCGAGGCGCCGTCCTCCATGCCGAGCAGGATGGGGAGACTCGGTCCATGGATGTCGGCGTCGAGCAGGCCGGCGCGCAGACCGCCGCGCGCGAGGGCGAGAGCGAGATTCACCGCGACGGTGCTCTTTCCAACGCCCCCCTTGCCGGCGCCGACGGCGATCACGTGCCTGACGCTGGCGAGCTTCACCTGACCGGCCCACGGATCGGGGGTGCCGCGGGCGACCGGAATGGACGGCGGCGCCGGCTTCGGCGCGACGACCTCGAGAGCGATCTCCGTCGCACCCAGCTTGCGGAGGGCGACGCCGACGCTGTCCTCGAGGCGGGAAAGGAGCGTAGCGTCGCGAGTGTGCATCGCGAGCTGCACCTTCACTCGTCCGTCGCAGACGGCGACGTGCTCCACCATGCCGAACGACACGATGTCGCGCGTCAGCCCGGGGTACGGGACGTGACGCAATGCCTCGGTGACCGACTCACGGGTGAGGCGGGCCGCACCGAGGAGTACCGACTCGCCGGTCGAATCTGTCGTGAGAGTTTGGCTGCCGTCCATTCGGTCGGGATCCTCCGGTGGGCCCGATGGAGGATGTCCCCGTGCGGCTGCCGCCGGCGTGACGGTTGTCTCATTGCGGACGCCGGGGCGGCGCCCTATTCGTAGCGCGTGCGCTCTCCCGGGCGGCCGAGGGTGCGAAGGCGGGCGACGTCGGGGATGCGGAGGCGGCGCGGCGAAAGCTGAACGATGACTCCCTTGCCGGCGAGCTGCTTGAGCGCACGCGACACCGATTCGCGCGCCGTGCCGAGCTCGATGGAGAGCTCCTCGCGCGTGCGATCGAGCACCAGCTCGATGCCGTCGGCGGTCGCCGTACCATGATGCTCGGCGAGCTCGGCGAGGAAGCTGGCCAGCCGCGCCGCCACGTCGCGGAAGGCGAGCGTTTCGGTGACGTGAACGAGATGTCGCAGCCGCTTGCCGAGCATCCTGATCACCGCCGCGGCGACGTCCGGGTGCTCGCGATAGAGGGCCTCGAACTCGGACCGCGGCACGAAGAGGAGCCGCGACTCGATCTCCGTGATGGCCGACGCCGGATACGCCCCGCCGTCGAACAGCGGCAGCTCAGCGACCGCGCGGCCGGGCCCTTCGGTGTGAAGCACCTGCTCGCGTCCACCCGGGCTGGTGCGATAGATCCGCACCCGACCCGTCTCGACGACGTAGAGTCCGCGGCAGGGGTCGCCGGTGGCGAACAGGAGGTGATCGGCGCCGAACGTGCGCGACAGGCTGCGCGAGGCGAGGCGCTCGAGCGCCGTCTCGCTGAAGCCAGCGAAGAGGGGAAGATTCCGAAGGAGGGCGGTCGGCATACCTTGGTGCGGTCGACAATCCGAACTGAGGTCAACATATCGAACTGCGGTCGACAGACCGAACTGCGGTCGACGTACCGAACGGCCGCCGCGTCGTGTGACAATCGTCACGCGGTCACCGCGCACCGGCAGCGAGAGTTCGAGCATGGCGCCAAAGGAGCGGGTCGATGGTCGAAAGCTACCCAGCGCGACCGATGAGTGAATTCGACCCTCGGGTCGAGTTGTTATGGCGGAGTGTGGCGACGGTGATCGATCCGGAGATCGGGCTCGACATCGTCACACTGGGGCTCGTCTATGGGGTGGAGGTCGTCGAGGACGTGGCGTGGATCACTCACACGCTCACCACCCCCGGGTGCCCGATGGAGCGGATCATCACCGACGGCATCCGCGGCGCGGCGATGCAGACCGACGGCATCTGCGGTGTCGAGACGCGAATCGTCTGGGAGCCGGCATGGCACCCGGGGATGATC